>PXRK01000052.1 GCA_003021015.1 Halobacteriales archaeon QS_4_66_20
TGGGTGCCGAGCGGCGCGACGATGACACCCCAGAGCAGGCCCTGATTACGGATGCTCTTCATCTCCTTCTTCCAGTCCGACCGGCGGACGAACGGGAGCCAGACAGTCGCGCCGAGCGCGAGGACGCCGCCGAGAAGCGGGCCGCCGAACTGGATCAGCGTGAAGATGTTCTGGATGGTCTGGGCCATGTCCGTGTCACAGAACGCCGAGCCGGCCGACTGCGCGGCCGCCGGCTCGACGAGAACGATCAGGCCCCCGAAGACCAGCGCGATCCGGAGCCACCGTCGAGCGCGGTCGAGCGTGGTCGCGGTTTCGTGCGATTCGACTGTCGAGGGCGTGGTGGAGTCCGTCATCGGTTGCTGTGAGGAGTCGCTGTCGGTTCGCCGCCGAAGCGGGTGCTGTACTCAGGGTTTTCCTCGGAATGGCGGTCGCTGGCGTAAGCGATAGCCGTCGCTGCTGGGTCGACTGAGCGCTGGACGGAACCGGGAACGCGCGGCGTACGCGGCTCTGTGGAGGCGTCGTCGGGGCCGATCAGCGCCGGACGGGCGTCACAGGAGCAACCTTTTTCCTCGATGGCGATGATGGTCCCGATAGGAACCAACATGACAGGCTCCCCACAGTGTGGACAGTGGCCCGTCATGCCCGACACCTCCGGCTACCGTGTGTCGATTTTTCCCTGAATGAATCCCCTTTATAATGAGATTGTGTAACAAAAGTTACAAGCCAGGGGCCGGATTTGAACCGGCGATGATCCGCTCTGCAGGCGGACGCGTTAGGCCGAACTCTGCCACCCTGGCGCGTCTCACCCTTCCCCGCTGGAGCGCTTAAGCCCATCGGAGTCGCTCGAACGGGCTACAGTTCCCCGCGGAGTGCCTCGTTCATCGCCTCGACCGGCGCCTCGCGTCCGGTCCACCGCTCGAACGCCTCGACGCCCTGGAACAGCAGCATCCATGCGCCGTCTATCGTCGTCGCTCCCGCCGCCGCAGCGTCCCGGAGCAGTCGCGTCTCCAGCGGCGCGTACACCGCGTCCAGCACCGCCAGATCGCCGTGCAGCGCCTCGGCGGGCGCCGGTGACTGATCTGCCTCCATCCCGACGCTCGTTGCGTTGACCAGCACGTCTGCCTCGGCGAGCAGGTCCGGCAGCGCGTCCAGCCCGTGCCCCTCGGCGGTGCCAGACACAGCCTCGGCGTCGGTCACGCCGGCGGCCAGCGCCGTTGCTCTCTCGACGGTCCGGTTCGCGATGCGCACGGTCATTCCTTCGTCGGCGAGCGCGAACGCCGCCGCCCGCCCGGCGCCGCCCGCACCGATCACGACAACAGTGCCTTCGAGGGCAACACCGTGGTGGCTGAAGGATCGTTGCACGCCAGCCGCGTCAGTGTTGTACCCCGTCGGCGGCGATGTCGTGCAGTCGATGGTGTTGACGGCGCCAATCCGCGCTGCTAGGCCGTCCGGGTCGACGGCGTCGAGCACGTTCTGTTTGAACGGGATGGTGACGTTCAACCCGCGGACGCCCAGCGTCGCCGCGCTCTCGACGGCCACCACACCCGCCGATTCGGCGGGCTCGAAGGTGACGTAGCGCGCATCGATGCCGAGGGCGTCGTAGGCCGCCTCGTGCATCGGCGGCGACAGCGAGTGTTCGACCGGATTGCCGATCAGTCCGTACACGTCCATGCTCTTGGGTTTGCATGCAACGGCAAAAGTCCACGTAGTCGCGGCGCCCGTGGGACGCGACCGTCACACAGCAGGGTCGCGCCGGCAGTCACCCATCGAGTGGGATCACGAGGTCCTCGTGGTCCGGTTCGAGCGTGGTGTCGAACGGGTCACAGCGGCTCGCCATCGTCTCGTGGAGCCAGGGGATCGCCTCGTCGGTCGCCGGCCGGACAGCCTCGTCGTCGATTTCGATCGGCTGCAGGCGGACCGCGTCGAAGCGGCCGTCGGCGAGTTCGAGGACGAACAGGAAGCTCCGGTCGTTTCGCAGCTCCGGCTTGACCGAGTAGTCGTCGACGACGTCGCCGGTGTCGTAGAAGATCGGCCGCCCGCGGTGGACCTCGACGCCCTGGACGACGTGGGCGCTGTGGCCGTGGACCACGTCGACGCCCTGCTCGACGAGCCACCGGCCGAACTCCCGGTGAGCCTCCTCGGGGTACTCCTCCCAGTTCGGCCCCCAGTGCAGCGAGGCGACCACCATGTCCAGGTCGGCCTCGTGGATGCGGTCGAGCAGGCGCGTGACGGTCCGGCGGGTCTCCGGGCTGTCGAGGGTCAGCGGCAGGTACGCCGTCCCGGGGTCGTCCGCGCCGGCGCGGTACTCCTGCCAGCGCTCGCTGAGGCCGATGACGGCGACGTCCAGCGGGCCGGCGGAGACGAACGCGGGTTCGATCGCGGCGTCCCAGTCCGGGCCGGCGCCCGCGTGGCCGATGCCCGCCGCCGAGAGCGACCGGCGGGTGTCGGCCAGCGCCGTCGCGCCGAAATCCAGCACGTGGTTGTTCCCGAGGCTGACGCAGGTCGTTCCTGCGGCCTCCAGCGCGGGCACCGCCCACCCGGGATCGCCCCGGAAGTAGTAGGTCTTGTCCGGCCAGCGCTCGCCCCGCGTCGAGAGGCAACACTCCAGGTTCAGGACGAACCCGTCCAGCGCCCGCAGGCGGGTCGCCAGCGGCCCCCAGATCCCCGCCGGATCGTCGGCGTCGCGCCAGCGCTCGTCGACGCCCCGTCCGAGCATCGCGTCGCCCGCAAAGCCGACGCGGGCGTCGACCGACGCCGACAGCCCCGTCCTTTCGCGTTGCTCGACTGTCGCGGTCGGCGCGCTCAGTCCGAGACACCCCCCGAACGCCGCGGCCGCCGGCGCTGCGCTCGCGAGCACCTGCCGGCGGGTCGGCGTGCTCCGGTCGTCCCCGTCCATTGGCGGAGCAACGCTCGCCTGTCAGATAACTGCTCCGAACGGCAGGAGGGGTACGGTACGCGGTGGCATCGATCACGCATCACTTTACTGTGGGGGGCTCATAGTGCGAGTGTGAGTGAAGAAACCGGGCGACGGAACCTCCGCATGCCCAACGACGACGAACTGTTCGCCGTGGTGACACAGCACGACGGCGGGAACCACGTGCGCGTCCGCTGTGAGGACGGCAAAAACCGGATGGGGCGGATTCCCGGACGGATGAAATACCGGATCTGGATCGAAGAGGGCGACGTCGTCCTCGTCGAGCCCTGGGACTGGCAGGACGAGAAAGCAAACATCGAGTGGCGCTACGACAGCAAAGACGCCGACCAGCTGCGCGCCGAAGGGCACATCGAGTGATTATTTTCAGCACGAGGCCCAGTATCGATGGTTTCGCGGGCTGAGACGCCTAACGCGTGACTCCATAGCGGTAACGAATCACGAACGACCGTATCAGACTCTTCCTGGCAGGTTCTCGAAAAGCGTTTGGGGCCTGGGCAGGAAAGTGGAGTATGCTCCGTCTCATCGGGCTGCTGTTGCTGATTCCGCTGATCGACGCCCTGCTGTTGGTCGTCGCAACGGCGTACCTGGGCTGGCAACTCGTGGTGTTGCTCGTCGTGCTGACGGCGCTCGTGGGCCTGCTGCTGGTGCGCGTCGAGGGCCGCCACACCCTGGCGAAGATCCAGCGAAAAGTCGCCCGCGGCGAGGCGCCGACCGACGAGCTGATCGACGGCGGGCTCCTGATCGCCGCCGGCGCGTTCCTGCTCACGCCGGGGCTGGTCACCGACGCCGTCGGCTTCCTGATTGTGCTCCCGATCACGCGTTACCCGATCCGCGTCGCGCTGAAAAAGTGGGTCATCACGCCCTACGCCGACAAGAAAACCGGCGGCTTCGCCACCGGCAACGTCTACGTCGGGGGCTTCCCCGGCGACGGCGTTCCGGACGAGCGTGGAGCGCCCGGCCAGCAGTCCGGCCCCGACGGCCCGGACGACGGCTTCGACAACGCGACTGACGTCGAGTTCGACGACGTCGACGAGCGGTAGATCCTGGTGTTATCGTGTTCCCGAACTGCTCTAGTGCCTTTCCAGGAGTTACCATTGTGTCGAAGAAAGCCCTCGGCTCGCTCGACTCCCGCGGCTCGCTGCGCGCTTCGCTCCCTTCGGTCGCTTGTTGAGTGGACCGTGACCGGGTGGATATTTGCATGGCCGGCGATTCACAGGGTAAAATCGCAATCGACAGCAGGCCTGGGGCTCCAAAGAGTAACGCTTAACAGTCCAACCGGGATACTTCCTGTTGCGCTCGAATGGGCCAATAGCTCAGTTAGGTTGAGCGCTCGGCTGATAACCGGGAGGTCCGCGGTTCAAATCCGCGTTGGCCCATCACTTTTCTTACACTTTACCAGCCTACAGGGAATCGTCGATAGAGTCGCTCATATACGCGAAAACCGGCGATGACCATTCTGGAAATCGGCGTCAAAATGTTAAGTCATCCGGAGCTGTGACGATTACCACAGCGACACGGTCGTGCGTGACTTTGTACCGCTATGAAATCGCGTGTTGTGCGTTTCAGCCCGTGAAACCGACGATATTGGGTCCCCAGTGCTGAAAGTAATCACGCACGACCGTATGAAAGGAACTGACTTTCTCCTTCTGAAAGTGGTCGGAAAAATCATTTGACTATCAGTATTGTCAGATATTTATCACTCGAACTACATATTCGCAACTCTCTTCACAACAATCGCCTCCTGCCAATCGAGGTTGATTTCCCACTGTTCACTTGCCGTCTCGGTATATCTCTCGCCGATCGTCCACGTGACTGAATCAGAATACTTGCCATCGACCGTCGCCCGAATTTCGTATTCCCCGGGGGCGTCGATCACGTCTTCGAGGACGAGCCGGGTGTAGCCATCACTGCCGGCAGGTTCGATCGTGAGATTATTTTTGTAAGTCACTGTCGAGCCGTTCTTGATGATACGAACGGAGACATCGTGTGATTCGTTGCCGAAATTATCGATCCGGAGATCCACTGGTTTTTCATCGACTAAACATTCCTGCCCCCCTTCATCGATATCGTTTGGTATACAGACTTCCCCGGAAGTGGGTGTTGATGTATCTCCTTCGGGTGTATCTGTCGGGGTAGCGCCGGAGGTGTTCGTCTCGGACATTTGCCCACCCGATAAACATCCGGTGAAGAAAATCAATCCCACCGCCAATATAAATACTCTCAAACCGCTCTTCATGATACTAATTCCGTTTCTGAGTATATGTGTTTTTTCATCATTCCATATCGTCATGAATATCACATACTTAGACGGTGGGGCAGAAGTCTTCTCACACCCTGTACTGTCGGATTTCTACTTTTCAGTGACAGTGAATCCCGAAGTGATAGAACACGAATATCGGTCTGAATCTCTGGTCTATTTATATCGGTAACCGAAATCTGGCGAGTTAGGCCTTGAGAACCATTCTGCACCACCGCCACGGCATGGCTTAAGTGAATCACGTCAGGCTGTATATGACACGCTCCATCGAACGAAGAAGCGAAGTGCACGAGACCGGTACGTCCGGACGTGAGAGAGTTCGAGCGAAAGCAGTTGCTCGAGCGCATCGAGCGCGAGAGCGCGACCGTCGGCGTCGACATCCCGGAGCGGATCACGGTCCAAGGGAAGCCGATCGATCTCCAGTCGTTCGTCTTCGAGATCAAGCGCCGGGAGACGATCCCGCCGGGCGAGCGCGACCGCGTCGAGCGCGCCAAGAAGAATCTCCGCCGCGAGCGCCTCCAGCGCAAACAGCGCATCGAGGAGGCGGAGGTCAGCTTCGAGGAGGGCGAACGGCTCGCGGAGTCGATCATCGGCATCGACCGGGCGCTGTCGGCGCTGGAGCAGCTCGGTCCGGTCGACCTCGAAGCCGAAGCCAACGCCCAGGAGACCGCCGACCGGAAACGCTGGATGAAGTTCCTCAAGCAGGCGCTGGGTCACGCCGACAGCGACAGCAGCCACGGCACGATGGGAGGGCGGGGTCGATGAGCCACAACGACGAGATCGCCGCCCGGCTGGAGGAGTTCGCCGACCTGCTGGCGGCGAAGGGCGTCGAGTACAAGCCCCGCGCGTACCGCCGGGCCGCCGAGAACATCCGGGAACACCCCGCCGCTATCGAGGGGCTGGCCGCCGAGGGCGAGTCCGCCGTCGCCGAGATCGACGCCGTCGGCGACGCCATCTCCTCGAAGGTCGTCGAGTATTTCGAAGCCGGCGAGATCGAGGAACTGGAAGACCTCCGCGAGGAACTCCCCGTCGAGATGGACGCGCTCACGCGCGTCGAGGGCGTCGGCCCAAAGACCGTCGGCACGCTGTACGAGGCGCTGGAGATTCAGACGCTGGACGACCTCGAAGCCGCCGCCGAGGCCGGCGAGATCCAGGAGATAAAAGGGTTCGGCGCGAAGACCGAAGGGAACATTCTCGATGGCATCGACTTCGCGCGCCAGGCCAGCAGGCGACAGTTGCTCGGCGACGCCCTCCCGCGGGGGGAGGCCGTCCGGTCGTATCTCACGGATGTCGACGCTGTGACGCGCTGTGAACTCGGCGGCTCGCTGCGGCGGTTCCGGCCGACGATCGGCGACGTCGACGTGCTCGCCGCCAGCGATGACCCGGAGGCAGTCGTCGACGCCTTCACCGACTGGCGCGAGACGGCGACCGTCATCGAGGCGGGCACGAGCAAGGCCAGCCTCCGCGTCGAGGGCGTCCGGGTCGACCTCCGGGTGGTCGACCCCGGCGAGTTCGGCGCCACGCTGCAGTACTTCACCGGCAGCAAGGACCACAACGTGGCGCTGCGCAACCGGGCGATCGACCGCGAGCTGAAGATGAACGAGTACGGCGTGTTCGACATCTCCGGGGTCGAGGATCCCGACGCCGGCCAGCGGGTCGGCGAGCGCGTCGCGGGCGAAACCGAGGAAGACATGTACGACGCACTCTCCCTGCCGTGGATCCCGCCCGAACTGCGGGAGAACCGCGGCGAGATCGAGGCGGCCGCCAAGGGCGCCCTGCCCAACCTCGTGACCACCGACGCGATCCGGGGGGACCTGCACCTCCACACCGAGTGGTCCGACGGCGTGAACACGATCGCGGAGATGGTCGAGGGCGCCGCCGCGTTCGGCCACGAGTACCTCTGTCTCACCGACCACGCGACCGGCCCCGGCACCGTCGGCGGGATCGGCCTGGCGGACGACGAACTGCGCGAGCAGCGCGCGGAGATCGAGGACGTCGCCGCCGACGCCGAGATCGACGTGTTCGCGGGCGTCGAGGCCAACATCGGCGCCGACGGCAGCGTCTCGGTGGGCGAGGACCTGCTCGCGGAGCTCGATCTGGTTGTTGCCTCGCCCCATGCCTCGCTGGACGGCGACGGGACCGACCGGCTCGTTGGGGCGGCCGAGCATCCGGAGGTCGACATCATCGGCCACCCGACGGGCCGCCGGCTTAACGAGCGCTCCGGGCTTGATGTCGACGTCGAGCGCCTCGCCGTGGCCGCCGCCGACGCGGGGACGGCGCTGGAGATCAACGCTAACCCACAGCGCCTGGACCTCTCGGGGCGGCGCGTCCAGACCGCGCTCGGGCAGGGGGCGACGATCACGATCAACACCGATGCCCACCGGCCGGCGAGCTACGAACTGATCCGCTACGGCGTCCGGACGGCCCGTCGTGGCTGGGCCGAGGCCGAGGACGTGCTCAACGCCCGCGACGCCGACGGGATCAGCTCGTTCGTCGAGTGAGCCCATCGAGTCGATGACCCGACTGAGCCGATGACTCGGTTCTACCTCGACGCGATGCTCGGCAGCCTCGCCACCTACACACCCGGACGTGACTCTGGCCCGAGTCCGGCGGTGGCTCCGGCCGTGCCAATGCGACCCATTCACACACAGGGTCGAATCCACAACGCGGATTAAGCCGCTCCGATTACCGACAGGCGATGACCCTCTCCGAGCAGGCGCGTGCGCGGCTGGCTGACATCGTCGAGTTACAGCCGACGAAGAACGGCGAACTGCAGGAGCACTGGGGGTTCGACAGCGGCAGCGAGGTCCATAGCTATCTCGAATCCGACCTCGGGGAGTACTACTACCGCGACGAGAACAGCCTCATCTGTGCGACGCCGGAGGCGGAGGCGCTGATCACCGGCGAAGAGATCGGCGAGAACGGGGGGCTGCGCACGGTGACCGGTACCGTTCTCCAGGAGCAGGTGCTCGACGTCCTGCCCGCCGCCGACGGGGAGCCACAGAGCGTGGTCGCCACGCTGCACGACATCCGGGAGACGACCGACGCCGATCCGTCGGTCGACGACGTTCGCTCGGCGCTGCACACCCTGGCCGAGAAGGGGCTGGTCGAGCGCGTCCGCAAGTCCGTCCCGACGTTCCGCCTCGCGATGGACCGCGACCGGATCGAGGTCGCCGTCGCAGAAGACTGACGGTTCTCTCGGCTGGTTATCGGACGAACGAGCAGGTAATATTCAGCTGACCGCGACTCCCCACGCGTGCCTACGACCACTCAACCGCCCGTTTCTGCTGGCTCGATAACTCCCGTCCCTGGCGGACTGAAAGGGCGAGGCGGGCTCGACGAACCCCGACGACGGTGAGCCGAACGAAGTGAGGCGAACGTCGAAAGACGAGCGGAGCGAGTCTTTCGGAATAAGCACCACAGCGAGCGGAGCGAGCGAGGAGCGCAGCGAGTCGCGGGAGTCGAGCGCGCCGAGGGCTTTCCCCGTCACTACTGTCTCTCAAAAGACGCCACCAGGTTGGGAGCGACACACTACTTCTCCGGCGGGTCGGGCCGCTGCCGATTCCGCTGCCGATCCAGCAGCCGCTTGATCGCCGCGCCGGGGCCGCCGTCGATGGGCCACTCCCGCGTCCGCCAGACCGGCGGCTCCGGTTCGAACTGCTCGCAGCCCTGCGAGCACTCGCCGGGTGTCTGGGCGCGGTCCTTGGCGGCACAGAACGGCCGTGCGACGGCTGTCTCGGGCCGCAACTGGAACTGCCGGCAGTCGGGGCGCATCGAGTCGGCGTAGGAGCGCCAGCCCCGCTCGTAGGCGCGCTCGGCGATTGCGAGGCGCTTGTCGGCTTTCCAGTCCGGGTCGGCGTACTCGAACCGGCAGGCAGAGGCGTCGTACGAGCCGCCCTCGGGCCGGTCGAGGATGCGCGTGCCCGGGTCGTCGACGGCGAGCGAGCGGGGCTGCCAGGCGACCGACGCGGCGTCGGCGCCGCGGTCCTCCTCGACGACGAGGATGCCGGCCTCGACGGGCGCGCCCTCCAGCAGAACAGGTTCGACGCGGCTGTCGGTGGCGCTGGTAGCGATCCAGACCTCGTCGGCGAGCGCGAGCGCGACGTCGCGTTCGATCTGGTCGAGCAGGTCGCGGGCGGCGCTGGCGTCGAGGTCGGGCTTGTTCTCGACGGCGACGATGCGCTCGACCCAGTCGGGGTAGCGCCACTTGCGCCGGAGTTCGATCCGGCCGTTTTCGTCCCGGCGGCGCTCGACGACCCCGCGGTCGGCGGCGCGATGGACCGCCTCGCGGACGTACCGCCAGGGGTAGTCGGGTTCGGGGAGGGCGTCGCGGTACCACGCCCACTCGGCGGGCGCGTGCCGGACGACGCCGAGCAGGTCGCTGTCGAGCCGGTGCTCGCCGAAGCGGGCGCGGGCTGTGAGGCCTTGCGGGTCGCACTCGATGACGAGGGTGTCCCAGCGCCGGCGGCGCGTCCCCAGCTGGCGGGCGACGATAACGGTGCGGTCGCGTGGGCGGCCCGGCGGCCAGTGGTGCTCGGCCCACTGGCAGACCGCCAGTTCGAACCCGAACTCGTGCACGACGGCGACAACGGGGTGCGTGCTTTTGAGGGTTCGGTTCACTCGCAGTCGGGAGGCGTGTTCCCGCGGTCGCCGGGGTGCTGAAAATCACCGCCCGCTCGCTAGGAATTGGAAACGGTGCTATCGCGATGACAGGAGTGCTGAAAGCCCCCGCCCGCTCGACCCTCCGGGACTTGCTGTGTTACTCGGCCTTCGGCCTGTGTTACTTGCTGCGTCCGGGAGGGATCGAGCGGGCGGCCCCTTTCAGTCCACCCAAACAGCGTGAGCCACACGCCTCCCCATCCGACTGCGCTCCTCAGTCGCTCGGCTCGCGGCGTCGCCGCTCGCCATCGGGGTGCTCGCGATGCTCACACCCCGCGTTCGCTCCCTGCGGTGCTCATCCCTCGCGCAGTAGGTGCTCGCGGCCCTCGCTGCTCACGGGTCGCTTCCGCTCCCCGCTCGCATTCCGAGGGCTCCCTCCGGTCGCCCTCGCTGCTCGGGCACGCTCGCCAGCGCGCGCCTGGTGGATTGTGACAGTCCTCGTCACCTGAACGCCAGTGTCTCCGCCATCCCTAAACAGCGCCGCGGCCAACTGCCGGTGATGAGCACGCCACCACACGTCGCCGGGGTCTGCGGGAGTCTCCGGGACAAAAGCTACACGCGGATCGCCCTCGAACATGCACTCGAGGCCGCAGACGACCACGGTGCCTCGACGACGCTCGTCGACCTCCGGGAGTACGACCTGCCGGTGTTCGACGCCGATTACCGGGAGGCGGGAGACGCCGAGCGTCTCAAGCAGGCGATCCAGCGGGCCGACTCCGTCCTGCTGGGATCGCCGATGTACCATGGCTCGTACTCGGCGCCGCTGAAGAACGCCCTCGATTACTGCGGGTTCGACGAGTTCGAGAACACGACTGTCGGCCTGCTGGCCGTCGCCGGCGGGAGTTTCCCGACGATGTCGCTCGAACACCTCCGCTCAGTCTGCCGGGCGCTGAACGCGTGGGTGCTCCCCCACCAGGCGGCAATCCCGACCGCCAGCGAGAAGTTCGAGAACGGTGCGTTCACCGACGAGAAAAGTGCAGACCGCGTCGAGACCCTCGGCCAGCGTGCCGTCGAGTACGCCCGGATCGAACCCGACCCCGCCTGCTTCGAGAGCGAACAGAACGTCGGCGCCGACGACTGATGATGACGGCTTCGTCCCCCCCGTCGTAACGGCCGTTCCCGCCGTCGCTCACCGCCAGTTCCGAACGACCGTCCCGAACAGTGCACACGCGACGAGCACCTGGAGCCCGGCAAGTGTCAGAAACGAGACGCGCCAGCTGAACACGTCCGCCAGCAGGCCGACGCCGACCGACCCCGAGGCGCCCAGCACCATGTAGCCGGTCCGGACGAGCCCGAACCCCATCCCCTCCTCCTCGTCGGTCATGTTGTCCAGAAACGCCGGGAGCATCGCGGCGCCCCAGCTCATCGCGACGCCGACCAGCAGGGTCGCGGCCGCGACGCTCGCGAGGCCGGGGCCGGCGACGTACAGCGTGTAGCCGGCGACACCGGCGACTGCGGCGCTGCCGGTCGCCAGCGCCCGCCCGACGCGGTCCGAGAGCCAGCCCATCGCCGGCTGGCCGGCGCCCTGGATCACGAAGTAGCCCGAGAAGACGATCCCGGCGCTGGTCTCGGAGTACCCCCGGTGTTCGATCACAAACGTCGGGAGAAACGAGGCGGTGCCCTGCCAGACGAACGCCATCAGCACCGAGACGACCATCGTGCCGGCGATCGGCGGCCGCGAGAGCAGTTCGACGAGGATGCCCGGCGACACCCGGCCACGGATCGCCTCGTCGGGCCGCGTTGGTTCGGTCGGGGCGACCGCCCGGGCGAACAACAGCACCGAGGGGACCGCCGCGGCTGCACCGAGTGCGACCGCCGGGCGCCAGCCGAACTGCGTCCCGACGTAGGCGGCGGCCACCGGCGCGGCCAGGCCCGCGATCGGCGCGCCGGCGCTGTGGATGCCGATCGCGGTCCCGATGTCGGTGTAGGTCCGCGAGAGCAGCGTGGTCGCGACGCTGTAGTGCAGCCCCGCGACCCCGCCCAGTGCGAACGTGAACAGGACGAACGCCGGGAAGATCGGCGCCAGTGCGAGCAGGCCGCTGGCGAGCGCCGTCCCGCCGATGGCGACGAGGATGACCCGCCGCTCGCCGACGCGATCGCCGAGCAGGCCGCTAGGGAACTGCGAGGAGGCGTAGGCGAACCACATGGCCGTCAGCGAGAAGCCGACGGCCGTGTTGGAGACGCCGAAGTCGCCGGCGATCAGCGGGACGACCGGGCTGATGACCAGCCGCGCGACCATCGTCGCGAAGAAGGCGACCGTACAGGCGGCGAGCACCGTCCGCTCGGCGGACCACACCATTCAACCGTCCTTGCTGGCGGACGCGCAAATGCCTCGCGGTCGAGTGTTCGGTCCAGCGCCTCCTATACAGCCAGACGTGATTTCTCCGCGTGGACGCGGAGGAGGAGGTCAATCAGTTAAGCGAATCACGTCCGGGTGTATAATCACCACTCAACACACTACCTGGGTGGAAAGGGACTTGAAGCCGGCCAGTCACAACAGGGAGTATGGCCGGCAAGCGCGTGGTGTGGGTGGGAGACGACACGATCGACGAAGACACTGACAACCGCGAGGTCCTCGCCACGGAGGTCGAGATCGCCGACTCGGCGCTCTCGCAGGCGAGAGGGCTCATGTTTCGCTCGTCGGTCCCCGACGAGTACGCCCTGGTGATGGAGGTCGGCAGCGGCGGCCTGATTTTCGGCGGCCCCTCGCGCCAGCTCGTCCACATGCTGTTCGTCCGGTTCCCCATCGACGTCGTCTGGCTGGTCGGCGAAGAGGTGACCCGCGCCGAACGGATGCACCCCTGGCGGAGCATCGGGCTGGCGAAAGCCGACCGCATCATCGAACTCCCTGCCGGCGCCGCCGACGGCGTCGCCGCTGGTGACACTGTCGTCGTCGAGGACACCACGGAGTGAGGGCCGACTTAAGTACTGTTTCGAGATATCCGGTTGGCAAATGATGGCGGCGGGTCGCACATTTATATAGCTGCACTGCAGAGAGGGGAGCGAGGGCAATCATGACCCGTGATCGATTTATTCGGGGGTTCCCCCGAATCACACACGCTTGACGACGATTTCGACGTACAGTTTCTCGATACGACGCTCCGTGACGGCGAGCAGGCGCCGGGCGTCTCGCTGACACCCGAGGAGAAAGCCCGCATCGCACGGCAACTCGACAGCGCCGGCGTCGACGTGATCGAAGCCGGCAGCGCCTGCACCGGCGCGGGCGAGCGCGAGGCGATCCGCCGGGTAACGAGTCTCGATCTCTCGGCAACCGTCACGAGCTTCTGTCGGGGCATCCGCCACGATATCGACCAGGCACTCGACTGCGGCGTCGACGGCATCAACCTCGTGGTCCCCGCGAGCGACCGCCACGTCACCGACAAGGTCGACACCAGCCACAGGGAGAACGTCGCCGCGACCGCCGAGCTGGTGGAGTACGCGACCGACCACGGCCTCTGGGTCGAGGTGATCGGCGAGGACGGCTCCCGCGCCGACCTCGATTACCTCGAACAGCTGATGGCCGCCGCGCTCGACGCGGGCGCCGACCGGGTCTGCTACGCCGACACCGTCGGCCACGCGACGCCCGATCACACTTACGACTGCGTCGCGACGCTGGCCGAGTTGGGCCCGACGAGCACCCACACACACGACGACCTCGGGCTGGCCGTGACGAACGTGATGGCGTCGCTTTCGGCCGGCGCCGACCTCGTCCACGGGACGGTCAACGGCATCGGTGAGCGCGCCGGCAACGTCGCCCTGGAGGAGGTCGCTATCGCCTTGGACCACGGCTACGGCGTCGAGACGCTCGATCTCTCGCAGGTGTACGACCTCGCCCAGCTCGTCGCGAACGCGACCGACGTTTCGCTGGCGCCGAACAAGGCCGTCGTCGGCGAGAACGCGTTCACCCACGAGTCGGGCATCCACACCGACGGCACGCTGAAAGACGAGGCGATGTACGAGCCGTACCCGCCGGAGAAAGTCGGACGGAAGCGCCGGCTCGCGTTCGGCAAGCACGCCGGGCGGGCGGGCGTCGAGGCCGCACTCGCCGAACACGACGTGGAGGTGACCGACGAGCAGCTCGGCGAGGTCGTGAGCCGGGTGAAGAAACTCGGCGAACGGGACAAGCGCGTCACCGACGCCGATCTCCTGACAATCGCCGAGGACGTCACCGACGCCGACCGCGAGCGCCGCGTGAAGCTGCTCGACCTGACGGCAGTCAGCGGCGTCAACCCGCCGACTGCGAGCATCCGGCTCTCGGTCGACGGCGAGGAACGCGAGAACGCGGCGACCGGCTCCGGCCCCGTCGACGCGGCGATGAACGCGACCGTCGACGCGCTGCGGCACAAGGCCGACGCGACGCTCGAATCCTACCACGTCGACGCCATCACCGGCGGCACCGACGCCGTCGTCACCGTCGAGGTGGAGATGTCCCGCGACGACCAGACCGTCTCGGTGTCGGCCAGTGACTCGGACATCACCCACGCCTCCGTCTCGGCGATGGTCGACGCGATGGACCGCCTGATCGAGGCCGATCAGGTCGCCGCGGATTGAGCCAGCCGGCCACACGTCCGGCGCGTCGGCCAATGAAACGTTCTTTGGCTCGGACGTGTATCTGGATACACAGATGAAGACCGTCAAGGTCAACGAGTGGTTTCACGAGTACGTCAAGGCCGAGAAACAGGACGACGAGACGATGGGGGAGGCGCTCGTTCGGCTCACTGGCGCGCCGGCGCCGGATCCAGACCTCGTCGCGGGCGCGATCGCCGAAGACGACGCCGAGGAGATGCTGGAGCGGATCGAGGAGGCGGAGGGTTCGAGTGTGCACGCGGTTCGCGAGGAGATGGCGGATGATCCTTGACACGGATTTTCTGGTCCAGCTTCTCGTCGAGGTTGAATCGTTCTGATACTGGTGGCTGTAATTCTTTTACTCATCAGTCTCTGCTATCTGCGGATACAGACCCGTTCCGCCTGGATTCTCAATTCGAGTTTTCATGTACGTACAGCCACCAGTATGAGAGGAGTCAGCGGAGCGCGTCCAGCCGTAGCTCGAAGGCCGCGACCGGCACTTCGAGGTCGTGTTCGACGATGACCTCGGGGTGGACCTCGCCGATCATGCCCGCCGTCTCGCCGTCGAGGACGACCACAGCGGTCCGCCCGGGGATGAACGCCGGGTGCTCGGTCGGCGGCGTCTCTAGGCCCTTCCCGAAGGCGCCGGCCAGCGCCTGCAGGCGAGCGCGGGCGTCCTCGTAGGATACCTCCGCCTCGGCCAGCACTGCGCCGACGGTCCGGTGCTCCGCGATGCCGGTATTCTCCGACTCGTCGAGTTCGGCGGCGAGACCGATCTCCGCGAGGTGCTGGGGGTACGCCCGGTGTGTGTTGTTCTCCAGCACCATCATGAGCGACGGTAGTGCCCACGTGCGAAGGATCGTATACGCCTCGCTGTAGGGCTGTGCGATCGTCACCGGCCGGCCGCCGCCGACGACGTCGTCGCCGGGTTCGATTCCGAGGCGCTCGAAGTTCTCTTCCTCGTTGATCATGTGGAAGTTCAGCAGGTCCTCGAACCCGAGCCCCACGAGCGCGTCGCGGGCGGCGTCCTCCAGGCGCGAGCGCTCGTGGCGGCCGCCGACCGTCGAGACGTCCGGGTACTCCGGTTCGAGCGCGTTGAACCCGTAGGCGCGCCCGATGTCGTCGATGACGTCCAGCGGGTGGAGGACATCCACGCGATACGGCGGAATCTCGACCTCGTATGCAAGCTCGTCGTCGCCGATCTCGGTCCGCTCGGCGTCCAGCCCCGACCGCTCGGCGAAGTCGATCACCGTCTCCTCGTCGAACCCGACGCCGACGATGCTCTCGATGCGCTCGTGGGAAACAGTCTTTGTCTTCGTCGAGAAGTCGGGCCGATCCAGCGTCCGGCCGGCGTGCTCGCCGGGTGCGTCCTCGGCGTACTCGACAGTGACGCGCTCGATCTGCGCGCCGCGGGCCGACAGCGAGTAGCAGAGGATGTTGCACATGTGATCGATCGTCCACTGGTCGGTACCCGTCATCTCGATCAGGAGGTCCCGCGAGTCCTCGCTCACCTCGGTCCGGCGGCCGTTGATCACCGGCGGGAACGAGAACAGCCCGATCTCGTCGTAGATCGCCGGATAGCGGTCCATGTCGGCCACGAGGCCGGCGTAGTCGGCTCCCATGTGGTGGCGCTCGGTCACCTCCCGCGGCGTCATCTCCTCGTCGCTGTCCAGCGGCACGAACGTCTCCTCGTCGGGGTCGACTGCGGTGTAACGGATCGACTTCCCGGTGCTGTCACGGCCGGCCTCGCCTTTCAGCATCGTCAGGTCGTGGACGCCGATGGCGCCTTTCGCGCGCTGGCGACCCATCGTGGCGTGGAGTTTCTCCTGGATCTGGATCAGCGACTCCAGCGAATCCTCGTCGAAGTCCAGCCCGCGGACGACCGCGCCGGTGATGTACGGCCGCTCTTCGGGCGTCTGCTCGGCGACCAGCGTCCACTCGGGGCTGTTCGTCGAGGGGACGTACACCCCGCGGTCGTCGCCGTAGTGGTACCGCAGCGACCGTGCGATGCCTTCGACGGAAAGACGATCGAGGCGGTCGGGCGCGAACTCGAGTTGCATCTCGTCGTCCTCGGACCAGCCCTCGAACTCGATGCCGAGGTCGAACAGATCAGCGCGGAGGTCGTCGTCGCTCTTCTCGTCGTGGCCGGTCAGCTCCCGGAGTTCGTCGGGGTCAACGTCGACGACCGGCATCAGTACACCACCTCCACGTCTCGCAGGAGCTGCAGGTCACACAGCGTCCCGTGGACGTCGCGGATGTCCTCGAAGCCGTACATGAGCATGAGGAGGCGTTCCAGGGACAGCCCCCAGGCCATCACGTCGACGTTGACGCCGAGCGGGTCGAGCATCTCCTGGCGGAAGATGCCGGAGTTGCCGACCTCCACGAGTTCGCCGGTCTCGGGGTGGGTGCCGAACAGCTCGAAGCTCGGCTCCGTGTAGGGGTTGTAGTGGGGTTTGAACTCGATGTCCTCGATGCCGAACTGCTCGTAGAACTCCGTGAACGTCCCCATCAGATCGCGCACCGAGAGGTCTTCGGCCATCACCCAGCCCTCGATCTGGAAGAACTCCAGCAGGTGGGTGGGGTCGAGCGTGTCGTTGCGGTACACCTTTTCGACGCTGAAATACCGCTCGGGCGGGTCGAGCTCCCCCTCCTGGTAGCCCGAGAGGTACCGCGCCGACAGCGAGGTGGTGTGCCCGCGCAGGTCAAGCGACTTCGCCACGTCGAGTTCCCACGGCGAGTGATAGCCCTCGCCGTCCTCGCCGACGCCCTCCAGGTGCGCTTTCCGCACCCGCTCGACGACGTCGTCCGGCAGGTCGTCGATCTGGTCGGGTTCAGAGAGAGCGAACTGGTCCCAGTGGGTTCGCGCGGGGTGGTCCTGGGGCATGAACAGGCAGTCGTTGATCCAGAACTGCGCGTCGGCGTGGGGGCCCTGCATCTCCTGGAATCCCATGCCGACCAGGACGTCCTTCACGCGGTTGGCGGTCTGGCGGAGGACGTGCTCCGTGCCGGGGGTGATCTCCTCCGCTTCGGCTTCGACGTTGTACTCGGCGAACTCGGCGTCGCGCCACTCGCCGCTGGTGAGCATGTCGGGCGTGAGCTGGTCGACCTCCTCGGCGGCCTCGACGCCCTCCATCAGCGCGGTGACGGCGTCGTCGGTGAGCTGGACCCGGCGGATCGTCGATTCCGTGCGGTCACCGAGCCCGCGCCGTTCCAGCTGGTCGAGGACCCCCTCGGCGTCTGTTTGCGAGTCGTCGCCGAGTACCGCCGCGAGCGCGTCGGCGACGCCCTCGCCCTCGCTGATCGCCTCCAGCGCGACGCGTTCGGCGTCCGGCTTCGAGCCGGCGTCGGGGTCGGCCGCGACCTCGCCGCTGTCGACGGTGCCGTACCCCTTGCGGGCGAAGTTCGCCAGCGCGATGTCGACGGCGTCGCCGTCGAGCCCCGCGTCGCCGATGAGCGTACCCAGATCGACCGGATCATCGTCGGCACCAGCGGCGAGTGCCGCGTCGTACAGGCGGCGCTCGGGTAGCCCCTCGGCGACGTACTGCTCGCCCTCCTCGGTCAGTGTGATTGACTCGTCGGTCTCCTCGGTGACCGTGACCAAGCCCTCCTCCGCCAGCGCGAAGGCGGCCCCCGTTGCGGTCTCGGACTGGAGGTCAGCCTCCGTTGCGACGTCGGTTATCGCTCGATACTCGTTTGCGTCCGCGGTCTTGAGGACCGCGACCTGTGCTCGTGGGAGTTTCATGGTGCATACACGGCAGGTCGGTCAGTTAACGGTTCTTATACGGCCCGGTGCCGTCCGACGAGCGGTTTCACCCCGTCCCTGCGGGTTGGACGAGGTCCACCGCTCTCAGAACCCGAAAAAGAAGCCGGACTCCGCCGCTGGAACTGGCTCGTGCGCTGTGCGCCGGCTGTGGAGTCCGGGTGCCATACCTGCCGCTTGGCTCACGCCGAGTAAAAAGCTTCCGGGGGTGTGAGACTGTGTCAGGGATCGGTCTTTCCCTACCGTCACCGCTCTCGTTTTCCGGCCATCAGTGTCTGCCGGCCGAGCAACCGCCGGAGGTTCTGCTGGCTACGCAAGCAACGTCCTGGCGGACTGAAAGGGCGAGGCGCGGTCGGCGAACCCCGACGACGGTGAGCGCGACAGCGCGAACGACGGAAGTCGCAGCCCGCGCAGGAGCGAAGCGACGAGCAGGACCGCCTTCCGGAACAAGCACCGCAGGGAACGATAGTGACCGAGGAGCGCAGCGAGTCGCGGGAGCCGAGCGCGCCGAGGGCTTTCAGCGTCACTGCAGTCACGGTAGCGAAATCGGTTCCCAGCCAAGCGCCGAGGGCTTTCTGGGCTACGGCGGTCGTAGCGGTCATTGCAGTTCCTAGCCAAGCGCCGAGGGCTTTCTGCGTCACGGTATTCGTCGGGGCAACGCTGGCTGATACGCCAGTTCTCCAGCCGATCACAACAACAACGAACTATTCGGTTGCTCGTCAGACAGGAGCCGCTCCATCACCGCCCAGTCGTTGGGCGTGATGGGGTCGCCTCCCTCGCTGGCGAACACCAGTGCGTGCCGGGGGGAGTTGTAGTTCATCGCGCTGGGGTACTCCCGGAACGAGTACTCCCGCTGGTCGACGCCGGGACGGGTCGCGTACAGCCCGAGCGAGTGGCCGAGTTCGTGCAACGGCGTCGACGACGAGGGCTCGGTGAAAATGAGGTTGCCCTGGTGGCCGGCGACGCCCAGCAGGTTCCCGAGGTCGTCGTTCTGGACGTCGTCGACGAAGATCATGTAAAAGAACCCTTCGAGGAGGTGATCGAAGTACTCGGTCCGGAACGCGTCCAGATCGTCGGTCCTGACCGAGCCGTCGAACGTGATCTCGTCGCTGATGACGTAGTGGACGTCGATCCCCATCGAACCGTCGGGGTTGCGCACCGGCCCGTTAGCGAACACCGCCTGGATCTCCTGCATGCGCTTCTCGACGAGGTCGCGGGAGAGCCCCTCCTGGTAGTCGACCTCGACGAACACGTTCTTCCGCAGCGGATCCGGCTCGAGCTCCGCGAACGCGTCGGCTTCAAGCAACTCCCGGTCGGTGAACCCGTCGCCGGAGGTGTCCTTCTCGGGCTCGCCCACCGCCGGCCCGAGGTCGTCCTCTGTCGCGTCGGGCGGCGGCACCTCGCTGTCCTCGGGAATGTGGGCGTACTTGCGCTCGTACCAGTGCAGCGATGGCGTCGTCGCCGGGAGGTGCTCGGCGACCAGATCCCAGTCGATCGCCTCGTGGAGTTGATCGGCGGTCGCGTCCTCGGCGCCGGGCAGCCAGAGCTGGTCAGTCATGGCGTCGCCGGGCCCCTCGCTCTCGGCGCCCAGCAGCGGATCGAACCGCCCGGCGAGGTGCGCGGCGAGGGCGTCTACCAGGCGCCCGCCCTGGCCGCTCTCGACGGCCAGCACCCACGGGTCGGCGTACCAGCCGGTGGACAGGTCATCGAGGACGACGAGGTGGCGGAAGCCGCGGTGACGGCGCTCGAACACGCTCGTGCGGTCCCGGCCGAAGTGGTAATCGCGGAGAACCGAGGCGTTCGACTCCACTTCGGGGATCGGCTCGTCGACGACGACGTGGACGTCGATGCCGGTCGAGCCGTCGGGGTTCTCGACGGGCGCGTCGGCGAAGGCTGACCGGGCGAACGACAGCGTCTCCTCGACGGCGACGCCCTCGACGTGGTCGACCTCGACGAACACGTTCTTCCGGTAGGGGTTGCCCTCATCGACATCCTCGTCGTCCGCAATCCGCTCGACCAGGAGGTCCGGGATGCCGTCCCCCGAGGCGTCCGTCTCGAAGTCGGCGCCGAGTTCCGGCAGCGAGGGCTCCTCGGTCGGCGTCTGTGTCGGCTCCGGTGTCGGGGTCGGCTGCTCGGTCGGCGTCGACTCCTCGGTCGGCGTCGGCTGCTCGGACGATTGCCCAGAGTCGTCGCTCGGCGGTAGTGCCGCACAGCCTGCGACGGCGGCAGTGCCGAGGGCCAGGGCGGCTCTCAGGAACCCGCGCCGCGACGGCGGGTCGTGCATACCGCTTGCATTGCAGTCGGTGGCCTAAAGGGTTCGGTCTAACGGAATCACGTCCGGCAGTATCATCCCTCGCGCGAGTCATGCACTGCACGCCAGACCCGCTCCTGGGTCAGTGGCATCTCCAGGCTGTCGACGCCGAACGGCTGGAGCGCGTCGACGACCGCGTTCACGATGGCGGGCGGGGCCGCGATCGCCCCGGCTTCGCCCACACCCTTCACCCCCAGCGGGTTGTGCGGGCTCTCGGTCACCGTCGAGTCCCACTCGATCTCGGGCATGTGATGCGCCCGCGGGACCGCGTAGTCCTGCAGCGACCCGCCAACGAGCGTCCCGGTGTCGTCGTACTCGGCGGCCTCGTACAGCGCCTGCCCGAGCCCCTGGGCGATGCCGCCGTGGACCTGGCCCTCGACGATTGTGGGGTTGATCTGCGTGCCGACATCGTCGACGGCGACGTACCGCCGGATGTCGATCTCGCCGGTGTCGGGGTCGACCTCGACAGTCGCAACGTGGGTCCCGAACGGGAACGTGTAGTTCGGCGGGTCGTACGAGGCGGTCGCGTCGAGGCCGGGGTCGATGTTCGCCGGCAGATCCCCGGGATCGGCAGCCAGTTCGGCCACCTCAGCCATCGAGAGCGACCGATCCGGCGCGCCCCGGATTGCGAACTCGCCGTCCTCGAGGGCGACGTCCTCCGGTGCGGCCTCCAGGTGGTGGGCGGCAATCTCGCGGGCCTTTTCCCGGACCGCCTCGGCGCCCTCCTTGAGCGCGCTGCCGCCGACGGCCATCGCGCGGCTCCCGAACGTGCCGGTGCCCTCCCCGGTCTCGGCGGTGTCGCCCAGGCGGACCTCGACGTCCTCGAACGGGACGCCGAGTTCGCGGGCGACGATCTGGGCGTACCCCGTCGCGTGGCCGGTGCCGATTTCCGCGGTGCCGGAACGGACGAGCACCTCGCCGGAGGGCCGGACCTCGACGCCGCCGAACTCCTCGATGCCGGGGCCGACGCCGCAGGCCTCGACGTACGCCGAGACGCCGATCCCGACGTAGCGGCCCTCCTCGCGCAGGCGTTCCTGGCGCTCGCGGAACTCGGGGTAGCCGATCTTCGCGAGGGCGACGTCCATCGTGCGCTCGTAGTCGCCGGAGTCGTAGGTCCGCCCGAGGCCGGTCTGGAACGGGAACTGCCCGGGACGGAGCTGATTCCGCCGGCGGAGTTCGACGGGGTCCAGGTCGAGCTCCGCAGCGACGGTCCGGATCAGCCGCTCGGTGAAGTACGTCGCCTCGGGGCGGCCGGCGCCGCGGTACGCCGACAGCGGCGTCGTGTTCGTGAACGCGCCGGTGACGTGGACGTACGCGCCGGGGACGTCGTACTGCCCGTTGCCCATCAGCCCGAGGTTCTTCGGGACGATGGCGCCGCCGGAGACCAGCAGGCCGCCGACAGGCGCGACCGTTTCGGCGCGCAAGCCCTGGATCTCGCCGTCCTCGGAGACGGCCACCTCGGCAGAGACGGCGTGCTCGCGGGAGTGGACCATCGACTGGAACTCCTCGGTGCGGGTCGCGGTCCACTTCACGGGGTGGCCGGACTCGTGGGCCGCCCAGGCGGTCGCGAGGTAGCCGGGGTAGGGCTGGAGTTTCCCGCCGAAGCCGCCGCCGACGTCGGGCGACCGGACATCGATGCGGTCCTCCGGGAGGCCCAAAAGCGCCGAAACGTCCTCCCGCATCTGGTGTGGGTTCTGGACGGAGAGCGTCACCGAGAGGCGGTCGCCGTCGGGGATTGCGACGGCCGAGCGCGGCTCCATCGCCGTCGGGACGACGCGGTTGATCGTGAACTCGACGTCGACGACTGCGTCGGCGTCGGCCAGCGCCGCCTGGGCCGCGGCCTCGTCGCCGGTTTCCCACTCGAAGGCGACGTTGTCCGGCACATCCTCGTGGATCGTCGGCGCGTCCTCGTCGAGGGCGGCCTCCGGGTCGACGACCGCGGGCAGCCGGTCGTAGCTCACCTCGATGGCGTCGGCGGCGTCGTGAGCGGTGTAGCGGTCCGCAGCCAGGACGGCGGCGATCGGTTGCCCCTCGAAGGTGACCCGCCCGTCTGCGAGCAGCGGGTGGTGGGGTGCGTCGTCGCCGCCCGTCCGGATGTCGGCGGGGACGCCCGAGGCCGCGACGTCAGCGGCGGTGTAGACAGCCTCGACACCGGCCATCGCCTCGGCAGCGCTGGCGTCGACGTCTTCGATCCGGGCGTGGCCGTACCGGCTGCGGACGAACGCCAGGAACAGGCCGTCGTGCTGGATGTCGTCGGTGTACTCCGCGTCGCCGGAGACCAGGTGGGGGTCCTCGCGACGCTGGATCGACGTCCCGACCAGGTCGCTCGGCCGGAACTCCTCCGGCCGGTGCATCTCCTCTGTCATTCGCTGTGTATTGTGACTCCAGTAGCAAAAAACGACACGGCCGCTCGTCGTTCCGGCGTGACACAATAGGACTTGGCGGCGTCTAGTCCACCCGTGAGGGAACTGTTTCCGGAGATCGACTCGTATACAGCCAGACGTGGCTCCGTACAGTGCCAGGACAGTTCCAGCAATGCGCTTTTGGACGCCGAACAGAAACAGTGCGCATGGTCGACGCGAAACTGCGGGCGGCACGGGGCGACCTCGCGGAGCGCGACGGCGTCCTGGTCGCGTTCTCGGGCGGGGTAGATTCCAGCGTCGTCGCGGCGCTGGCCCACGACGCGCTCGGCGACGACGCCGTCGCCTGCACCGCCCGGAGCGAGACGCTGCCCGCCGCCGAACTCGACGACGCACGACGAGTCGCCGACGAGATCGGTATCCGCCACGAGACCGTCGCGTTCAGCGAACTCGACAGCGATGCGTTCGTCGCAAACGACGAGGACCGCTGCTATCACTGTCGGTCGATGCGCCTGGGCGCGATGTTCGACCGCGCCCGCGACCTCGGCATCTCGACGGTCTGTGACGGCACCAACGCCTCCGACCCCGGCGGCGGCCACCGTCCCGGCCTGCGCGCCGTCGAGGAGCTCGACGCCTACTCGCCGCTGCTCGCTCACGACATCACCAAAGACGAGGTCCGGGGGATCGCCGCCGCCTACGACCTCTCGGTGGCGGACAAGCCGTCGATGGCCTGCCTCTCCTCGCGTATCCCGACGGGGCTGGAAGTCACGGAGGAACGGCTCACTCGCATCGAGAAAGCCGAACGACTGCTCCGGACGTGGGGGTTCGAGCAGTTCCGCGTGCGCGACCACGACGGCCTCGCGCGCATCGAGGTCGGCGCGGACGAACTCGACGCCGCACTCGATCCGGAGTTCGCCCGCGCTGCCCGCGAGCACGTCGGCGACCTCGGGTTCGATCACGTGACGCTCGACCTCCAGAGGTACCGGACCGGCAGCGTCAGCCCGGAGGAGACGCCCGACGGGCTGGAGCTCGACCCCCAGCGCGACTGATCACTCCTCGATAGCTGGCGGTCCGCCCTCGACCCGCCGGACAGCGACCGTTTCGTCGCCCCAGACCCGCAGCTCCGCCAGCGTGCAGTTCCCGACGGCGTACTCGGCGATTGCGGTGAAGAGGTCGTCGCCGCGGACGTGTGCGAGGACGCCGGTGACGGGCCCCCCGTGGGTGACGACCAGCACCGTGTCGCCGCCAGGGTCGGCACGGAGGCGCTCCCAGGCCGCGACGGTCCGCTCGTAGGCGTCGACCAGGCACTCGCCGCCTTCCGGACACTCCTCCAGCGCGAGCAGGCCGCTCTCGAGGGCGAACGCGGGGAACTGCTCGTCCAGTTCCTCGCGGGTTAGCCCCTGGTAGATCCCGAGGTCGCGCTCGCGCCAGGCCGGGTCGAACTCGGGATCGGCGTCGACGGAACCGCCTCGGGTGGTTCCCTCCCCTCGTGGCGTCTCCGACTCCACGGTGTCGACGCCCGCCTCGCGGACGAGCGCGGTCGTCTCGCGGGTCCGCTGGAGGTCCGAGGCGAGCAGGCGGTCGACGTCGTAGCTGCCAGCGACGTGCTCGCCGAGGCGGCGGGCCTGGCGCCTGCCGCGGTCGTTGAGGCCGACCGGCGCCCACCCCTGGAGGCGGCCCTCCCGGTTCCAGTCGGTCTCGCCGTGGCGGGCCAGCAGGATCGTAGTGGGATCGCGTGCAGTCACTATCCCGTAGCTATCGACGCCGACGGGTTTGTACTCTGCGCCGGAGTCGACGAATCGGGCAACTGATGACGGTGGTCGTCCAACGGGGACCTATAACGCGGGGATTTATTCAGTCAGCCCTGCAATGGCCGGTATGGCAGAGGCCGACCCGTCCCCAGAGCAGTTCCGCCAGCTTATGCTCGACGACGAGCCGTCGTTCGAGGACGTGCTGACCTGTGTGTTCGACATCCAGCGCCACGAATCACGAACGTACCTGACGCTGCTTGCGTACCCCGGGAGCACGGTCGAGGAGCTCGCCGCGGAGCTCGAACGGGACCGAAGCAACGTCAACCGCTCGCTGTCGACGCTCCGGGAGAAGGGGCTGGCGACCCGCGAACGGCGGCTGCTCGACGGCGGCGGCCACGTCTACCAGTACTCCCCGACGCCGCTCCCCGAGGCCCGCGACCTGATGCACGAGACGCTGGATGCATGGTCGGAGTACGTCCACGACCGCATCGACGAGTTCGGCGACGAGGAGATCTGACGCGCTCGTTCTCTCCCGTCACTTCGCGTAGTAGCTGGTGAAAAAGTCCGAGAGGAACGCCGAGACGGCGACTGCGAGCAGCATGTCCGTCTCGTCGTAGGGGCCGGGGTCCTGTTTCGCGGTGAGCGCCGTAACGCCGACGCTGATGACGAGCGAGACGATGCCGTTGACGAGGTGGTCGCGCAGCGACATACCGCCTGGTTCGGGCCCCGCCAGCAAGTGTGTTCCGGGGGTGGCCGCTCACTATGAGCGCTACAGGACCGCCGCCGTGACCGACAGGACCGCCGCGGAGAGTTTGATCCCGAACGCCGCGCTGAGTTCGATCCCGGCCCAGATCGCGCCCGCCGCCGCGGGTGGGATCGTCAGGTTGTCGTCGATGATGTACCCCTCGACAGTCGGCTTCACGCCGTCGGCGATCGTCGCGACGAGCGCGCCGAGCAGCACCGCCAGCGGCGTCCGGTAGAGAAATGGGGCCGCAAGGGCGACGCAGGTGCCGAACATCGCCGCCAGCGCGCGGGGGCGCTTGACCCGGCGGAGTTCGCCGGAGCCGACCAGCCCGCTGATCGGGTCGCCGATCGTCAGCATCAACACGGAGGGGATCGCGATCCGGGGCTCGAACGCCAGCACGACCGCCGTCGTCGAGAACATGTAGTAGGCGTAGCCGGCGACGTTGTCCTGCTCGTAGCTCCGGGTGAGCCGGTCGTAGATCCGCCAGTCAAGGCCGACCGAGAGCCGCAGCACCTCCAGTGCAGCGGCGGCGAGCGAGCCGAGGACGAACAGCGCCTGGACCTGCCGCCAGGCGGCGAGGTCGAGGAGGTACAGAAGCGGGAGGACGCTGCCGCTGGCGTGGACGAGCCGGCGAGGCGTCTCCTCGCCGAGCGAGCGCCGGAGCGCGGCGGCCGTCCGCCCGACCATCCTCCACATCGCCGGGCGTCAGAGGTCCTCGAACGATCGGTCGCCGTCGCGGAGGGCGGTGAGCGTGTCCGGCAGGTCCGCGACCGGGACCCGCTTCTGGGCGGTGCTGTCGCGCTCGCGGACGGTGACGGTGTCGTCCGCCGGGGTGTCGTAGTCGACGGTGACGCAGAAGGGCGTGCCGACCTCGTCCTGGCGGCGGTAGCGGCGGCCGATCGCGCCCGAGTCGTCGTAGGTCACCGCGAGTCCCGCCCCGCGGAGCGTCCACGCGACCTCGCGGGCGCGGTCGTCGAGGCCGTCCTTGTCCATCAGCGGGAACACCCCGACGGTCGTCGGCGCGACGTCGGCCGGCACCGAGAGGTACGTCCGCCGTTCGCCGTCGACCTCGTCCTGGCGGTAGGCGTGTGCGAGGACGGTGTACACGAGGCGGTCGACGCCGAAGGAGGGCTCGACTGTGTGGGGCCTGACGTGCTCGCCCGACTCCGTGACCTCCTCGATTGCGAAGCCGGTGTGCTCGACGAGCACCGTCTGCACCTCGTCGTCGACCTCGACGGCGACGGAGTCGCCCTCGAAGGCATCGGGTTCGCGCTCCGCGAGGGCTTCGAGCGCGTCGGCGACGTCGGCAGCGTCCTCGCCGAACTCGGGGCCGAGATAGCTCATGTCCGGGTCGACGGTCGGCCGCTCGACGGTCACCGGCTCGTCGTACTGCTTGAACACGGTGTAGTCCTCGTCGGAGTACTCGGCGTGCCTGTCGAGGTCGTAGGAGCCGCGGTAGGCAAAGCCCGTGAGTTCGATCCAGTCGCCGTCGATCTCCGACTCGCCGTCCCAGGTGTCCGACGCGTAGTGGGAGAGTTCGCCGGGCAGGTGCTGGCGGTACCGGAACCGGTCCATGTCGACGCCGATCTGCTCGTACCAGCGCTTCGAGATGCCGAGGTAGTAGGCGATCCAGTCGCTCCCGACGACGCCCTCCTCGACGGCCTCCCGGACTGTCAGCTCCTGCACCGCGCCGTCGTCGGCCTGCTGCTGGGGGACCGAGTACAGCGGGAGCGTCACGTCGGCGACGCGGCCGAGCGGTGCCTCGTCGTCATCGGGGTCGAGGAAGTGCTCCAGTTCGGCCTGCGTCAGCTCCCGGAGGCGGACCAGACCCTTGCGCGGGCTGATCTCGTTGCGGTAGGCCCGGCCGATCTGGGCGACGCCGAAGGGAAGCTGGTTGCGGGCGTACTCGGCGAACTGCGGGAACTCGACGAAGATGCCCTGGGCGGTTTCGGGCCGGAGGTAGCCCGGCGAGGAGTCGCCGGGGCCGATGTTCGTCTCGAACATGAGGTTGAACTCCTCGACTGGCTCGCCGGCGAGGTCGGCGCCACACGAGGGGCAGACGATCCCGAACTCGGCGAGGAGGTCGGCGACCTCCTGGTTTGGGAGCGCCTCGGCGTCCTCGACGTCCGCCGCCGCGTCCTCGACGAGGTGGTCGGCGCGGTGGCTCGCGCCGCATTCGGCGCACTCGACGAGCATGTCGTTGAACGTCTCCAGGTGGCCCGAGGCCTCGAAGACGGGTTCGGGCATCACCGTCGGGGCGCTGACCTCCATGTGACCCTCGCGGGTGACGAAGCGATCGCGCCAGGCGGCCTCGAGGTTGTCCTTCAGCGCGGCGCCCTGCGGGCCGTAGGTGTAGAAGCCGGCGACGCCGCCGTAGGCGGCCGCCGTCTGGCTGAAAAAGCCCCGGCGCTTGGCCAGCTCCGCGAGGCGTTCGGTTTCAGTGTCGCCACTCATCGCAACGCCTCCAGCAGGTCCATGTCCTGGACGATCCCGTTGAGGTCGCCGCCGCTGACGACGGGGAGCTGCTCGATGTCGTGCTCGATCATCTGCTGTGCGGCCTCCTGAACGGGGCGGGTGCCGCTGACCGTGACGACGTCCGCGGTCATGAACTCCCGGACCGGCCCGGTGGGGATCTCGACGTTCCGGGTCGGCATGTAGCGGTTGCCGACGGCCTTGATCCCCTCCCAGGCCCACTCGTCGTCCTGGTTGGCGATCGACTCGCCGGTGTCCTCCTCGCCCTCGACGACGCGGGCCACGGCGATGATGTCGACCTCGGTTACCATGCCGGCCATCCCGCCCTCGTCGTCGAGCACGACTGCGTAGGGGACGCCGGCGAAGGAGAGTTCGCGCTCGGCGACGGTCAGCGGCACCTCGGTGTAGATGCAGTTGATCGCCGACCCGGTGACGGTCTCGACGAGCACGCTGCCGTCGGCCTCCCCACGGGCGATCGCCATCACGACATCGGTCACCGTGATGATCCCTTCGAGGCCGTCGCCGTCGACCACCGGGATGCGCCGCTCGCCGGTCGTCGCCATCTGCTCGGCCACCTCGGCGAGGGTGGTCCCGCGGGAGGTGGTGGGCACCCCCTCGGCGAGCATCGCCAGCTGGTCCTCGCTGGGGTGGTTGATCAGCGCCGTCCGTGAGATGATCCCTCGATAGACCTCCCCGTCGGCGGTCTGCTTGACCGCCGGCACCGACGAGAACGCCCGGTCCTGTAGATACTCCAGGACGTCGTCCCGGGTGCCCGGTATTTCGACCGTGACGACCTCGTCACGGGGAGTCATGACGTCTTCGACGTTCATACTGCCACCTACTCCTCGCCGCTCGTACTAAGTCCTTACTTCGTCTGACAGGCGTCTTGCGGGCCGGGCCGGCTGCTATCAAAACTGATAGACAGGTCCGGTGGGTTTATGTAGGAGTGTGGTATAGGGTGACACATGGAGTCGGATACTGTCGTTCCGGCGGAGGTGGCAGCGGACACGGAAGTCATGGCGTCTGTCGAAAACGGGCCGGTAGACCAGTTTATCATTGCGGACATCAGCCAGGACGGAGCGTATATGACAGTTCCACTCGAAGACGCTGCCTCGCTTCCAGCGTGGCGATAGGACTCCTCGCTTTTTCCTTCGCAGTCCTGCGGTGACCAGTCCGAGGTGTTCGAGATACACATGGTAATTTACGCCCTCGTAGAAGCATCGATGCACGACGACGCGCTGGCCACCGGAAAGACGATGTTTGATCGCCTGGTCGGCGCGGACCCACACGCCGGCGCCGTCTTCGACTACTACGTCACGTTCGACGAGGAGATCATGCGCGACGAGGACCTCGCCCGCCACGCGTTCCATCAGGTTGGTGCGTACGACGGGCCGACGATCTTCCTGGACAACCAATACGCGAACGGCATTCGTCACCGTGAACAGCTGGATCGACTCCTCGAAGAGAGTGAAGAGTTCTGGATCGTGCCCGCTGATGTCCACTTCTGATTGACATCCTCCCCGCGCTGAAGCGCGAGGATTCCCGACTGCGAGTAGGAAGCTCCATCGTGCAGCGTCTACGGCGCCGAGCGGTGACTGAAAAGATGGCCGTGGCGCTGTTTTTCCTCCGGGCGGGATCGGGTGGCCCGGTTCGACCGGAACCGCAGGGAGCTGCTCACTTATCGACGACGAGCGGCCGCGAGTGCGGCCACAGCCACGAGCGCGATCAACGCCGCGATCGGGCCGAAGCCCGGTCCGTCTGCACCCGTCGTTTCTTGGCCGCCGTCACCGTCACTGCCATCGGTTCCTTCAGTTCCCGAACCATCCGAATCGTCACCGTCCTCGGACATCGTGATCTCCCGCGTGGAGAACTGGTTGACCGCAACGAGCACGTCGGCGCTCGCTTGGGCGCTCGATTGCTGGCGCACGAGGAACTTCGAGCTGTCGCTTCCGATTGCGCTTTCGAGGTCGCTGTAGGACGCCGCTTCTGCGGCCGCTTCACCATCAACTGTCACCTGGAGATCATCGGCGGAATTGATCGCTTGCTCTGAGACGGACGTAATGATGATCTTTCCTTGGTCCTGAGAGCGGTCAGCGGTCATCCGCACCGTCCCCTCGCTCTGCTGAGTCACTTCGACGGTCGTATCCTCGCTGTACTGGACGACATCCGCCGCGAATTCACTCCCCTGTTCGCTCGACTCCATCACGTATACCTCAGCGGCCGCCTGCCCGTCGGAGATGACCTGTTCCTCCTGCTCATCCTCTTCGCTACGCCCTTCGGAGTAAGAACGGAACACGAGCTTGTCGTCACTTTGCAAGTCCGCCGAGACGTTCCCCTGTTCGTTGACGGTGACGTCCCCATCGCCGACGACGATGAACGTCCCGTGGGTTCCATCGTCACTGCTCACGACCACGCGCTGGTCGCCCTCGTCCTCGGCCTGTGACGAACTGGAAACGTTGATGGTTACGTACTGCGAGTCACCACCCGAGCGGACGACGAGGATGCCTCGCGAGTTATCGTGGGCCTCCATAGTCGCCCCGCTCTCGGCGGTTACTGTCGCACTGACCTCGGTCTGGGAGTCGAGTGATAGTGCTGCACCGGCAATGTCAGTGACTACCGATAGTCCGACACCTGCCCGAACACTGCCTTGGTTTTCTGCAGTACTCTGGGATTGGACGTTCACCGACTGGAAGACGGTGTTCCCATTCACCGAATAATCGACGATCGCGTCATTGGTTGTTTCGAACTCGATGTGTGTGCCAGCGTAGGCTTCACCTTGCTGTGCTGCTGCAGTGGCCGTTCCAATTGGAAGGGCAGTACTCGCGACGAGGAGCAAGACTACAAGTACGGTACGAGTCAGCGTCATCAATACGAAGCCAGCGGTACCCTGTCGCATATTCTTTTTGGCTGCCGTCAGACGTGGGTATGACGAGACCACGTCATGTTGTGTTCAGACGACAAGAATTTTGCTCAGCGAACAAGGCAACGGAGCGTGTGACGTAACAGAGGTCCGACTTGGAGAATCGGTGAGCCCAGCAGTCATCAATCATCACACCAAACTACTATTCCAGAAATGTGAGTCCAGGCTCCGAGCTACCGATAGAGATCGAGTCGTTGGAACACCGCACCGAGCAGTACCGCAATGGGGATGATCTCGAGACGGCCCACCCACATGTTGATGATCAACATTGCCTTGGCGGTATCAGGCATCGTCGGGCCGGTGATACCGGAGTCCAACCCGACGTTACTCTGGGCACTCATAACGTCAAAGATGACGTACTCGAGTGGATGTACAGGCGAGAGAACACGCAAGAGCACGGCAACACCGATCGCCAAGAACGTGAGCCAGAAGACGAAAACGACCGTCGCCTCAGTGTACTCGCGTTGGGCCTGTTTCTCGTTCAGTTTTCGCTCGCCGAGTTGCAGATACCGGATCGCAGAGTCCGGCTGGAACACA
>PXRK01000053.1 GCA_003021015.1 Halobacteriales archaeon QS_4_66_20
CAGCCCGACGCCGCCGCAGCCGTGGACGGCGACCCAGTCGCCGGCCTCGACGTCGGCCCGGTGGGCCAGCCCGTGGAAGGAGGTCATGAACCGGCAGCCCAGCCCCGCCATGTCGACCGACGAGACCCCGTCGGGAAGTTCTACGAGGTTGTGGTCGGCGCTGGGGACGTGCAGCTCCTCGGCGAAGGCGCCCTGGACCTGTTCGACGAACCCCAGCGGGACGACGTTCTCACAGGTGTTCGAGAACCCTCGCTGACACTGCGGGCAGGTCCCGTCGCCGATGTTGAACGGGACGGCGACGTGGTCGCCCTCGCTGACCGTCTCGACGTCCTCGCCGGTTTCGACGACCCGGCCGGCCGGCTCGTGGCCGAGTATCTGTCCCGGCTGCGGCTGAATGCCGAGCCAGTCCCAGTCGCCCATCCAGCCGTGCCAGTCGGACCGGCAGACGCCGCAGGCCTCCAGCTCGACGACGGCCCCCTCCGCGGTCGCATCGGGTGCGTCCACCTCGGTCATCTCGAGCGGTTCACCGTGCTCTTGGAGTACTGCTGCGCGCATTGCGTTGTGGATATGTTAACGCATTCCAATATATTTTTCTGTCCGTTCACTGCTGATTTGTTAAGTCATCTCGACACAACTCGGGACTGTCAGGGTCGATACTCGTAGATATCATGCCCTGACGTGTCACAGAGTCACGTCCGGGTGTATATCACTCCTCAGCCAGCAGCAGGCCGAGGTACGATGTCTGGATCTGTTCGGTCGGGTCGAGCCCCAGTCGCTCCACGACAGCGGCCGCCTCGCTCCGGAGCGCGTCGAGACACTCCTCCCCCTCCGGGCCCGCTTCCAGATCAGTGTCCGTCTCGAGTTCGACCTCGACGAACTCCCCGAGACCGTCGACGGTATCGAGCGTCACCGTACAGTCGTCCACCACGTACCGCGTCCGCTCCTTGGGGACAGTCACAGCGGGGTCGTACCCCAGCCCCAGCAGAATCTCCCGCACTGCCTCGCCGTCGTCGACACCAGTTTCGGCCTCCGCCCGGGTCTTCGAGGCGTCCTCGAGTAGCGGCCCCTTGTACGTGACAGCAGCGCGTTGCTCGTCGTCACCCTCGTGCCGTTCGCGACGGATCCGAAGCGCCTCGTCAGTCTCCGCGAAGTTGCGGTCCGGCGCATCGAAGTACGTGTCCCTCTGGACCACCGTTCCGGCGGCGTCTGCGCCGAGTTCCGACAGACGGGGGCGCACCTCGTCGTGGTCGGCCCGGAGTTTCAACTCCACTTCGTACATGGTCGGGCGTCCGACCGCTGGGCGTAAAAACACACGCTTTCGGGGACGATGTGGCCGCCGTCGGCCGATCGGTGTGGCGTGCTACCGTGCGGGACGACCGCACCGAAACGGTGTCCTTAAGAGTACTACGACTGACTCTCACGGTATGAGCAACGATTCCGAGGCCGAGAGCGAGGCGGCCGGCGGCGGCGACGAGGAAGCCGAACAATCACAGGAAGAGACGGGGCTGCAGGAGGACGACTTCGTCCTGCTCGACTACACCGCGCGCACGACCGACGACGGGACGCTCGTCGACACGACGGACCCCGAGGTCGCGGAGGACGAAGACGTCGACGCCGACCAGGAGTTCGCCCCCCGCACCATCGTGCTCGGTCACGGGCACATCTTCCAGTCCGTCGAGGACGACATCATGGGCAAGGAGGTCAGCGGCACCGGCACCGTGACCGTCCCCGCCGAGGAGGCGTTTGGCACCTACGACGAGGACGAGGTCCGCACGATCAGCAAGGACAAGATCCCCGAGGACGACCGCTATCCGGGCGCCCAGGTCCGAATCGACGGCCAGGAGGGGTTCGTCGAGACGATCATCGGCGGTCGCGCGCGCGTCGATTTCAATCACCCCCTCGCCGGCGACGACATCGAGTACGAGTACGAAGTCGTCGACGTCGTCGAAGACCGCGAGGAGAAGGCCAGTGGCCTGCTGGACGTGTTCCTCGACATGGACCTGAACATCTGGTTCCAGACCGACACTGTCGAGGAGGAGCAGCTGGTCGAACCCGACGAGGACGGGGAAGCCGACGAGGACGGGGAAGCCGCCGAGGAGGAGCCAGAAGGTGAGGACGCCGACGCCGAAAGCGAGGAAGACGCCGAAGAGGAAGAGGAACAGAAAGATGAGGAGGAACCCGAGCCCGAGTTCGAAACCGTCGAGGTCGAGAAAGACTCGCTGTACATCGAGGCGACGCCGGAGCTGACGATGAACCAGCAGTGGATGATGCAGAAACAGCAGATCGGCCAGCAGCTGATCGACCTCCTGGGGATCGACCGGATCGTCGTCCAGGAGACCATCGACAGCAGCGGCATGGGCATGCCCGGCATGATGGGCGGCATGGGGGGCATGGGCGGTGGCGGCGGCGACATCGAGGAGGCCCTCGAGGAAGCCGACATCGACGCCGACGACCTCGCCGAGGAACTCGAATAACGCCGGAGAGCTCGGACGCCTATGGCTGTGACGCACGAACTGTGACACCGTAGTGGTAACGAATCACCGAACCGAGCAGGGTTTAAACTGTTGAGATGCTACACTCAACTATGCACAGACGGGACTTCCTGAAAGCGGGGACAGCAACGGGGGTCGCGATGTCCGCGGCCGGCTGTCTCGACGTCGGGCCGCTGTCGAGTTCGCCGGGGGCGACGGACGACGTCGTGCTCGAGAAGCCCGAGCAGTACGACGACCTCCGGTCCGCCCGTGACGAGGGCGCTCTCGAGTACCCGATTCACGCCGACCCGCTGCCCGAGGCGACCGTCCCGGCGCCGCTGCACGACCGCGAGGTCACGACGACGGAGTTCGTCGGCGACCGGCACGTCCTGATGACGTTCATCTTCACACGGTGTCCCAACGCGTGTCAGCTCCTCACGGACGCCCTCCGGCACGTCCAGGACGAGTCCGTCGAGGACGGGTTCGCCGACGACGTGGCGTTCATGCCGGTGACGTTCGACCCCGAACACGACACCGCCGACAAACTGCGGGCTCACGGTGAACGGCACGGGGTGATCCGGGAGCCAGACCACTGGTACTACCTCCGGCCGGACGGGCCGGAGCGTGCGGACGAAGTCGTCAACGGGCAGTTCGGGATCGGGTTCGAGTACCTCTCGCCGGAGGAACGCGAGGAGCGCGAGTTGGGCGAGGACATGTTCTTCCAGCACATCTCGGCCATCCTGCTGGCGAACAAGGACGGGTACGTCGAACGGCTGTACACCGGCCAGGAGGCCAGTCCGGTCACTCTGGTTGACGGCGTCGAAACGCTACGGGAGCGGTGGTAACGTGAGACGACGCGAACTCCTCGCTGGCGTCGGCGCGCTGGGTGCGCTCGGCGTCGGCGGCGCGGTCGCGTTCACCGACCTGAGCCTCACCGACAGTGGCGGCGTTCAGGGCGTCGAACCGGTCGAAATCCAGCGGTTCGAGGCCCGCGGCAGCCCGCAGGGGACGGAGATGGTGCCGGAGCCGGACCGGGTGACGTTCGTCGAGATGTTCGCCACCTGGTGTGGGATCTGCCAGCGGAACATGCCAGAACTCGTCGAGGCCGCCGAAGCGGTCGACGACGACGTGCAGTTCCTCTCTGTCACCAACGAGCCAGTCGGGCAGACCGTCCAGCCGGCCGACGTCGTGGAGTGGTTCGAGTCCCGCGGCGGGAACTGGCACCTGGCGGTCGACGACGAACTGGAGCTGAGCAGGCGGGTCGACGCGACGGGCGTCCCAACGCACCTGGTGTTCGACGCCGAGAACCGGATCACCTGGGAGAAAACCGGGTTCACAGAGAGCGATACCATCGTCGAGCAGATCCAAAGCGCCTGATACTGAGTATTGTGAGTCGTTCCGGGATCGACTGAACATGGCATCCACGACCGCAATGACAGCGTTCGCAATCGGCGCGGGGACGGCGACGTTTTTCTCGCCGTGCGTCTACGCCCTGTTGCCCGGATACGTCAGCTACTACGTCGCGTCCGTCGACGAGGAGGGGGCGCCGCTGGCGGGTGCGACGGCGCGCGGGCTGGCGGCGACCGCGGGCGCCGTCGGGACGTTCGCCGTGCTCTCGGTGGTGGCCGTCCTCGCGAGCGAAACGGTCGAGCAGGCGATCCCGGTGATCGAGCCGCTGGTCGGCGTCGCGCTGGTCGCGCTCGGTCTGCTGGTGTTCTGGGAGGGTGCCGTCTCGCTGTCTGTCCCGCTGCCGAAACGCCGCAGCAGCGTGCTCGGGTTCGGGCTGTTCGGTGCGGGCTACGCGGTGGCCGCGACAGCCTGCGTGCTCCCCGTGTTTCTCTCGGTCGCGCTGCAGGCTGTCAGCCTCGGCGTCGGCGGCACAATCGTCGTCTTCGCCGCCTACGCCGGGACGTTCGGCGCACTGATGCTGGCGGCGACCATTGCGACCGCTGTCGGTCACGACGCGCTCCTCGGCCGGATGACTACCCACTTGGGCCTGCTGAGGCGGGCCGCCGGCGTGGCTATCGTCCTGGCGGGTGTGGCGCAGCTGTACGTCGCCTGGCAGGTTTCGGCCGCGTGAACCACCTCGGGGTCATACTGTCGGACGTAACTCTGTGTCACGTCGTGACACTCTCCTGGCTGTATTCGCACGGTTGAACGGCTGAACGTGACGCGTAATTTCACGAAATTACGTCCGACAGTATCAACTGGTTCGAAGCTGATCGGTCATCGGTCCTGGTCGGGGACCCGGAGTTCGACGGTCGTCCTGCCGTCGTTGTCGATCGAGAGCTCGCCGTTGAACTTCGTCACGGCCCACTTGAGCTGCCAGAGGCCCAGCCCGGTCGCGTGCTGCAGGGGCGTCTCCGTCCCGGCTGAAATCGTCTCGATTTCCTCGTCCGGAATTCCCGAGCCGTCGTCGACGACAGTGAGGCAGTGCCCCGGTTCGATCGGTTCGAGCGTCACATGGACTTCAGTGTCCGCCCGGGAGAGGGCGTTCTTGATGGCACTCTCGGTGGCAGCGACCAGCGCGTGGCGCTCGGTAACCACCATCGCTTCCTCGGGGACCGACAGCGAGAGTTCGACGCCGTTTTGGGTGCGGGCGTTCTCGGCGATCTCGCGAACCAGTGCCGCCACGTCGACGTCGCCGGTCGTCGAGGGCTGGGAGACGATCTGGTCGATCGAGCGTGCGCTGCGGCCGAGTTCGGTCAGCCGATCGGCGGACTCGATGATGGAGTCGGCGTACCCGTCCGCCGTCTCGTCGGCCAGGACCTCGGCGTTGCTCTTGATCACCTCGATCTGATTGCGGAGGTTGTGCCGGAGCACTCTGTTGAGCACTTCCAGGCGCTGTTCGCGCAGCTCCAGTTCGGTGACGTCGTGGAGGCTCAGCGTGTGCCCGAGTTCCCGGTCGTGCTGGTCGGTCAGCCGCGAGATCACCGGGTCGAACTGCCGACTCCCCTCGTCCGTGAGGAGTTCGATCGTCTCCATCCCCTCCACGTCGTCGATGCTGGCTCCGATGACCTCGGACAGTTCCTCGCCGAGCGCCCCAGTCTTCGAGACGTCGAGGCGGTCGGCGGCGGTCCGATTGAGCCGGATCACGCGCTCTTCCTCGTCGACGACGAACATCAGATCCTCGGTCTGCCTGACGATCACGCGCTCGCCGATCCGACCGACAGCGGGCGTCGACTGGAACGTCTCGTACCGGTACAGCGACGCACCCACCGCTGCTGTACACCCGACCATACCGAGAGTGAACATGCCAACTGCGGGCCCTTCACCGAGCGATTCGATGATCGGGCTCGAGAAGTTCGCGATAATGAAGTGGGTGACCGGGGCGAGCGACAGGACGACCCCCTGACGAAGCGTCAGGTGCCCGTAGCGGTAGGACGTTCTGACCACGAGATAACACCCGATCGTCAGTAGTCCGATCAGGTACAACGCGCTCAGCGAGCCGAGTATACCGAAGATTGTGCGTTCACCGAACCAGATGCTGGTGAACAGCAGCGGAAAAGCGGCCGCGGGCAACGTCAGTGCGACGATGGTCCGACGCGTAATCCGGGTGTACGTCCCCGTGTACTGGAGGACGAACGTGATCCATGGAATCATCGTGAGCGCCCACAGCGAGATGCCGAGCGGCGACCAGATGTGCCCCCCGATATCGAACGTCGGTGCTGCCAGGCTGGCGACCGCGATCCCCACCAGGCCGATTCCCGTAATCGAGACGAACGCGACGAACGGGACCGTCCCCGGTTGATCCCATGTCCGGTACGTGTGATACCCCATCGCACTGAGGACTACCCCGGTGCACAGCAACACCAACTGGAACGCAGTCGCCAGTCCGATGGCCATTGCTAGGGGTTCACCGGTGATCCATCAAAAAGGTGGTTGATCCGTTCACGACGATCTCGTCTTCCCCACCCTTTGGTCGTCCTCGACGGTCTCGGCGTCGTTGTACAGCCCCGAGAGCGGCGGCTCCGAGACGGCCGGATTGCTCGTCCGTTTGACCGCCAGCAGGTGGCCGCCGACCGTGGGGTTCGGCGCGAGCGGGACCGCGACTACTGCCCCGGCGGTGGCGAGAACTGTGGCGAGGGTCCCGTGGATACCGAGGACCGACAGCAGGTCCCGCCGGAGGCGCATCCGGGTACGGTCCGACACCATACAGCACCGCTCGGAGGCGTCCGTTGTGAGCGTTGCGCTCTCGCTCCGCACGTCCGCCGGGCGTCCGTGAAGGTAAAATGGTTCTTTGACTCTCAGGTACTGGTTTATGAGTCCCGATCAAGGGGACAGACGAGGAGAGACGCCACATGTCACGAGACCACGCCTCCACGGCGCGTCACGCCGTCCTGCGATCCCTGACGGGATTGCTCTCCCGCTACTACGGCGTCACCCCACCGCAGGTCCGCGCGGTCCCGTTCTGGCTGACCGTGCTGCTCCCCTGGGCAGTCCTCCTAGTGACCGTCACCGGAACCGCGACCGACAGGCCGGCCCTCCTCGCCGGCCTGGTCGGTGCGACCCTGCTGTGTGCAGTACTCGGCCGCCGCTACCCCCAGTAACGATGTCGACAGAGCCCGAATCGCCTTCCCCGACGGCAATGGAATCGTCCGCCAACAGACAGCGCGAGGCTGCCGATCTGCGGATCGAACGCTGGGCGTACTCGAATGCGAGGACCTGGCGGATCACACTCGCCATCAGATCCCTTCGATGGAGCGCAGCGTCTCCGCGACGTCGGCCGGCGCGCCGGCGCGGCCCCCCCGAACGCGGTGGGTCGGGATCAGGATCGGCGCCGGGTTCTCGCCGAGCGCGTCGCGGACGGCCGCCAGATCTTCCTCTTCGTCGGGATCGCGTCCCGGGACCATCATCGCGACCTGCTCGATCGACCCCGACTCGCCGTACGGGATCTCCCGGACCTTCTCGAGCACGGCCCGGGTATCCGTCGGCATCGTCATCGCCACAGTCACGTCGGCGAAGTCGTCCTGCTCGCCGTCGAGGTACGCCGCGATCCTGTCGAGGAGTTCGTGCTCGTCCGACCCGTCCGGGACATCAGCGGGAAACTCCACGGAGAGGACGCGCCCCTGTGCGATCCCGAGCTGGACGTACCGATCAAGAACTGTGGACTCGCGGGCGTAGATCCCCGCCGCCTCGTCAGTTGCCATACCGCACACTCGGCGAGCCAGGCGTGAAAGCGCTTCGAGACTCTCGGGCATCCCGATTGGGTCCAGACCCATAGGTCGTCGAGAACGTCGTATAGCTTCTTGTCTGTCAACGAGATGGTGTTCCCGCGTCACTCCCGAAGCTCCTCGACGATCAGCAGGTTCGCGTTCGGCTTGAGCCGCGTCACGAACCAGCCGTCATTGGTGTCGATCAGGTCTATCGTCCGGTAGTCGAAAAACCCTCAATACGCTTCGACGTCAACGTCGAGCGCGTCGAAGTGCTCAATGTTCGCGGTGAGGACGGGTTCGTCGTAGATATCTGCGACTGCCGCGATCATCGGGTCGACCTTGTCGATGCCGCTTTCGCCGTCGGTCTGCTGGTCTGCCCCTGCGAGGAGCTGTCCAGCACGGTGGGCGATGGTCTCGTCCTGTTCGACGACCGGGTACATCCGGAGCGCCTTCCAGACGTTCCTCAGTTCTTCTTCATCGCCGAACGCAGCACCGTAGGAAAGTTCCACGACGACCGGAGAGGGAACGCGCTGAACGGTTCGCGATTCGGACAGTGCGAGCCCCTTCTCGAACGCATCGCGCTGGCCGTCGAAGAGGTCGATCAGGAACGACGTGTCGAGGATCAATCAAATCGCTCCCGAAGCTCGCGTTTCTCCTCGACGTCCGCCTCTCGCTTCTCTTCGAGACGGTCGCGCATGCGCTTTGCTATCTCAGACGACAGGATTCCGGCGACGTCCCTGGGATGGGGACCGCCGACGAGGCGACGCAGCGTCTCCTCCATCGTCTCGCCTTCCCGTTTGTGTGTTTTGACGAACTCGTGGAACTCCTCGGAGATGCGGATCGATTTACTCATGTTGCGTATATTCGAGTATACGAGGTTATCAATCCTCCGATGAGATGCCCGGTCGGGCACTGTTAAATTGCACCTGTTGATTTCGCGTATGTAATTGGCTCTCGATTTACCAGTGCCGAAAGAGGAATGGTACTCCAGAGCGGACAAATGGCAACCACAAAGGAGTTGCAACAGGTCCGAACGGCACCATCAATGAGTAACGAATCACCGATGTTCGGCCGCGCGTACGACGCCATCATGGCGCTGCCGGAGCGGACGGTGCTGGAAGCGCACCGGCGCTTTCTGGCGGAAGGGCTCGCGGGTCGCGTGGTCGACCTCGGCGCAGGGACCGGCGCGCAGTTCCCGGCGTACGCGGAGCACGGCGGCGAGATCACCACGCTGTACGCCGTCGAACCGGACCCGGCGATGCGGGAGCGGGCACGCGACCGGGCGGCCGAGGTGGACCTCCCCATCGAACTGGTCGACGCGGACGGGGAATCGCTCCCGTTCGCAGACGGGTCGATCGACGCCGTGGTCGCGTCGCTGGTGTTCTGTACCATCCCGGACGCCGAGGACGCCTTCAACGAAGTTGCGCGCGTGCTCCGCCCCGGCGGCGAGTTCCGGTTTCTCGAACACGTCCGCGCGGCAGGCAGGGTCGGGGGCGTCCACGACCTCCTGACGCCGTGCTGGCGGCCGGTCGCGGGCGGCTGTCACCTCAACCGGAAGACCGGCGACATGTTCCGGAGCGACGGCCGCTTCGAACTGCTCGAGTACGACCGCTTCGAGTCGGGACTCGCGCAAGCGCTCCCCTTGATCCGTGGGTCGCTGCAACGGCGGGCCGGTCCGGGACTGCTCTCGCGACTCGTTCTCACGGGCGGGTGAGCCGCTTCACAAGTCTTATGTACATGTCTGTCCATTAGTGTTCAGTAATGGACGAGAGTGTAGCAGTTGCACCCGCAGTGCAGTCGATTCTGGCGGCGGCCCGCGAGCGGCCGGGCGGGACCGAGCGCGTCTCGGTCGACGCACGACCGCTGGCGGACGCGTTCGAACGTGCGCTGGCCGGCGGCAGGACGCCGCTGATCGCCGAGGTGAAGCCGACGTCGCCGACGACCGACGGCAGCCGGGCGGACGACCCCGTCGCGCTGGCGGAGGCGATGGTCGACGGCGGGGCGGCGGCGCTGTCGGTGCTGACCGAACCCGAGCACTTCGGCGGCAGTCCCGAGCACCTCCGGCGCGTTCGGGAGGCCGTCGAGGTGCCGGTGTTGCGCAAGGACTTCGTCCTCGCGGAGGCACAGCTCGACACCGTCGCGGCGGACCTGGTGTTGCTGATCGCCCGCTTCGTCGACGACCTGCCGGCACTGACCGCAGCCGCACAGGAGCGGGGGTTCCAGGTTCTCATCGAAACCCACACACGCGCCGAGGTCGACGCGGCAGTCGAGGCGGGCGCCGACGTGATCGGGATCAACAACCGCGACCTCGCGGCGCTGGAGGTCGACCTGGGGACGTTCGAGCGGGTCGCCCCGGCGGTTCCGTCGGATGCGACGCTGATCGCGGAGAGCGGCATCGGGACGCGGGCGGACGTCGAGCGGATGCGCGGCGCCGGCGCCGACGGGCTGCTCGTCGGCTCGGCGATCATGGACGGCGACGTCACCGGGAACACGCGGCGACTGACTGGAGCAACAGAGCCCACATCATGAGTACGAAAGAGTCACGAGACGGGAAGTTCGGGGAGTACGGCGGACAGTACGTGCCGGAGGCGCTGATGCCGGCCATCGAGGAACTGACCGAGGCCTACGAGCGGTTTGTTCTGGAGAACGAAGACGGGTTCGTCGACGAGTTCAGGCGGCGGATGCGAGAGTTCGGCGGCCGTCCGACGCCGCTCCAGCACGCCGATCAGCTCTCGGAGCGATACGACACGGACGTTTACCTCAAGCGGGAGGACCTGCTACACGGCGGTGCCCACAAGCTGAACAACGCGCTCGGGCAGGTGCTTCTGGCGAAGTACATGGGCAAAGAGCGGATCATCGCCGAGACCGGCGCGGGCCAGCACGGCACCGCGACGGCGATGGCCGCGGCCCACCTGGACATGCCCTGCGAGATCTATATGGGGGAGACCGACATCGCGCGCCAGCGGCCGAACGTCTTCCGCATGCGGCTCAACGGCTCCGAGGTCAACCCGGTGACGACGGGCCGCGGCACGCTGAAAGAGGCGATCAGCGAGACGATGCGCGACTGGGCCAAAACCGTCGAGAACACCCACTACGTCATCGGGAGCGTCGTCGGCCCCCACCCGTTTCCGGCGATGGTGCGGGACTTCCAGGCCCTGATCTCCGAGGAGGCGCGCCGCCAGACCCGGGAGAAAGAGGGGCGGCTCCCCGACGCAGTCCTGGCCTGCGCCGGCGGCGGCTCGAACACGATGGGTGCGTTCCACAACTTCGTGCCGGACGAGTCGGTCGACCTCTACGCAGTCGAGGCCGGTGGCTCGTCGCTGTCCGTCGACGAGGAGGCGGGGGTGGCGCCGAACTCCGCGTCGCTGTCGACCGGAGAGGAGGGCGTCCTGCACGGCGCCCGCACCAGGGTGCTCCAGGACGGCGACGGCCAGATCATGGAGTCACACTCCGTCTCTGCGGGGCTGGACTACGCCGGCGTCGGGCCGGAGCTCGCTCACCTCGTGGACACGGGCCGCGTCGACGCCGTCAACGTCGACGACGACGGCGCGCTGGAGGCGTTCCACCGGCTCTCGCAACTGGAGGGCGTCATCCCGGCTCTGGAGACGGCCCACGCCTTCGAGTACCTCGAGGAACACCACGACGACCTCGGCGAGTTCGTCGTCGTGAACGTCTCGGGGCGGGGCGACAAGGACCTGGAGACGGTTATCGAGGAGACGGCGGAGCGGGACCTCTCGATCGCGCCGGAGATGGACCTGTTCCGCGAGATCGGGGGTGGGGCGCTGTGACGCTCGCGGCGGCGTTCGCGGACGACCTGGCGTTCGTCCCTTACCTCGTGGCCGGCGACCCGACGTTCGACGACTCGCTGGCGTACATCGAGGCGCTGGACCGCGGTGGCGCCGACGTGATCGAACTCGGGCTCCCGTTCTCGGAGCCGATCGCCGAGGGGCCGACGATCCAGGAGGGGATCGTCCGGGCGCTCGACGGCGGCATGACGACCGAGCGGTACTTCGAGTTCGTCGGGGCGCTCTCGGTCGAGGCCCCCGTCGTCTGCATGACCTACTACAACCTGATCTACCAGTGTGGCGACGAGCGCGGGCCGCGCCCGTTCGTCGAGCGGGCCGCGGCGGTCGGCATCGCTGGGCTGGTCGTCCCCGATCTGCCGCCGGAGGAGGCGGGACCGCTGCGGGCGGCCTGCGACGAGTTCGGCCTGGATCTGATCTTTATCGTCGCCCCGACGACCCGCGGGGAGCGACTGGAGCAGATGTACGAGCACGTCTCGGGGTACGTGTACGTCCAGGCGCGCCTGGGGACGACGGGCGCACGCGATGACGTCTCTGAGCAGACGGACGCCTCGCTCGCCCGCGTCGCCGACTGGGAGGTCCCGAAAGCCGTCGGCTTCGGCATCAAGACCGGCGACCACGCCGAGCGCATCATTGCCGCCGGCGCCGACGGCGTCATCGTGGGTTCGGTGCTGGTCGACATCGTCGCCGAGGGGGGCACAGAGGACCACCCGAGGGAGGACGTCGCTGCGCGACTGGCGGAGAAAGCCGAGGAGCTGAAAGGCGGCGCGGTCGCTGGCGCGCGCCGGGGGACGCGAGCCGAGCAACCATGAGCGGGACAGGCATGAACTGCGGTCACGAAAACACTGATTATCTCCGTTCCCGGAGGATGCAGTAATGACAGCTGGGAAGCAGGCACGACTCGACAGGATCGGCACAGGCGGCAAGTATCTCGTAGTCCCGATGGACCACGGGATCACGCTCGGGGCGGTCACGGGGCTGGTCGACCTCGAATCGACGATCGACGCGCTCACCCGGGGGGGCGCCGACGCGGTCCTGACCCAGCGCGGGGTCGCCCCCCGCGTCCACGGCAACCGCAACGGCGCCGGCTACATCGTCCACCTCAACGGCTCGACCGCCATCGGCCCGGACGAGGCCGACAAGCGCGAAACCGGGACCGTGGAGGACGCGATCCGCGCCGGCGCCGACGCCGTCTCCTTTCACGTCAACGTCGGCAGCGAGCACGAACCCGACCAGATCACCGCGCTCACCGACGTGACGCGGGAAGCAGAGCGGTTCGGTCTCCCGATGCTTGCGATGACATACGCCCGCGGCCCCGACATCAGCGACCCGAGCGACCCAGAAGCCTACGCCGAGGACCTCGGGCACGCCGCACGCCTTGGCGAGGAACTCGGAGCCGATTTAATCAAGACCTCCTACTCCGGGGACGCGGAGAGCTTCCGGCGCGTCGTCGAATCGACCCGCCTGCCGGTGCTGATCGCCGGCGGGAGCAAGGGCACCGACCGCGAGACGCTGTCGATGGTCCGCGGCGCGATGGACGCCGGCGCCGCGGGCGTCTCGATGGGCCGCTCGCTGTTCCAGCACGAGACGCCCGAAGCCATCGCCGAAGCCGTCGCCGCGGTGATCCACGACGACGCCAGCCCCGACGACGCCGCCGAGCGGGCCGGCCTGGCTGCCGAGGTATGACGGATAGCCAGCGGAAGCCTCGCCCTTCAGGGCGGGGAGGAAGTCAACCGTAGCCACTGTGACCCCCGCCCCGCCGACCCGACCGTTCTCAGTTTTTCGGCCCGTCGATCTGTTCGACCTCGTCCGACTCCGGATAGTGGAGCGACACGGTGTGTGCCGTGTGACGGGCGTGGGTTGTCGCGAACCGGCGGGCGGGGCGCTCGCCGAGGAACCGGTCGGTGCAGGGACAGCGACGGCAGTCGGCGATCCAGGGAGAGACGCCGTCGGGGTAGTGGCCGGTGTGTCGGTGGTGGTCGAGCGCGAACTGTTCGAGTGCGCGGTTCCCGGCACGCTGGTCGTCGAGTTCGTAGGAGAGTTCCCACTCCCGACCACAGCGCGAACAGGAGACCGTCGGAGTCATTTCGGGCGGGTCGTCGGTCATACTGTCCCTACGGCGACCCGCGTCAAAAAGAGGTTTGTATCAGCGTCTCCCACGCCAGGGTATGGTCGAAAACGTCATCTGGCCCGTCTATCTCGACGCCGAGAAGACACGGGCCGAGGGGCGGCGGGTGTCGCGGGACCTCGCCGTCGAGGAGCCGACGGCCGAGGAGATCGCACAGGCGGTCCAGCAGGTCGGGTACGACGCCGTCATCGAACGCTCGAAGACGTACCCGCGGGAGTACGAACCCCGTGGCCGCGTCCTCGTGAAGGGCGCCGACGACGCGAGCAAGAGCGACCTCCTGGGCGCGACGGCGGCGTACCTCGACGTCATCCGGGCATGAGACGGATCGGCCAGGTGGTCCGCGCGACCTCCTCGCTCGCCGTCGCCAGGAGCAGTGACGACACCCACCCGGATCTCGGCACGGAACTCATCGACGAGGACCTCGACGACGTGGGTACGGTCGTCGACGTGTTCGGCCCGGTCGAGCGCCCGTACCTGGCGGTGACGACGGAGGCGGATAACCCTGCGATGCTCGTCGGCCGGACCGTCTACGCGCGGTGAGCGTGCTGGACTGACGGGACGGCCCGGTCCGAGGTCGTAATCCTGATACGCATCCTGGTCGAGACCCGAATATGGACGACCGCGAGCGGAAGCTGCTTGCCTGTGCCGGAATCGCCGGGATCTTTCTGGCGATCCAGTTCGGCGCGCTGGCGCTGGTCGAGCCGTTCCAGCAGGAGGGTCACCAGGTCGTCGAGGACACCACCGACCCGACGATCAGCGTCCTCTACGTCGGAGCGATCGTCGTGGTGACGGCGCTGATGCTCGCGGCAATGAAGTACGGCGGCGACGAGGCGCTGCGCCTGATCATCATCTTCGCCAGCGGCTACATCTCGCTTTTCGTCTTCCAGGTGATCGTACCGAACGTGCTGACTGTCGACGTTGGCGGATCGACCGTCGACGTGATCGCCTGGCTCGGCGCGGCCGCGGTCGCGGTGGCGCTGTACAGCTACCCGGAGTGGTACGTCATCGACGCTGCCGGCATCGTGATGGGGATCGGCGGCGCCGGCCTGTTCGGGATCAACTTCGGTATCCTCCCCGCGGTGGTACTGCTGGCTGTCCTCGCCGTCTACGACGCGATCAGCGTCTACGGCACCGAACACATGCTGACGCTCGCCTCGGGGGTGATGGAGATGCGGGTGCCGGTCGTGCTCGTGGTCCCGCTGACGCTGTCGTACTCGTTTCTGGATGCGGAGAACCCGGTCGACGGTGAGGACGAGGGCGAGGACGACCAGTCGGATCAGGGGGACGACCCGGAGCCACCGGACGCGGCCGAACTCCGGGACCTCGGGCCCGAGGGGATCAGCGAGCTACCCGAGCAGCGCCTGACAGCGATCGAGGACGAGACGATCGAAGCGGTCGACGACGAAATCATCGCGGCGGTCCAGGAGGAACTGCCCGGGCGGGACGCCCTGTTCATCGGGCTCGGCGACGCCGTGATCCCGACGGTGCTGGTCGCCAGCGCGGCCTTTTTCGTCGAGACCGATCCCACGCTCTCGGCCTTCGGGGTGTCGGCGAACCTCCCGGCACTGGGGGCCATCGCCGGCACTGTCGCCGGGCTGTCGATCCTGCTGTGGATGGTGCTGAAGGGGCGGGCACACGCTGGCCTGCCGTTGCTCAACGGCGGCGCAATCGCGGGGTACCTCCTGGGGGCACTGCTCAGCGGGCTGTCCCTGCTCGAAGCACTCGGCGTGGACGGCGTGCTCTGATCTACCCGAAAAACGCCTCGCTGGCCGGCGAGAACGACACCGACTCGCCGAGCCCTTCCTCGCGCGCGCGGTCGAATAGAAGCTTCGCTGCGGCGACCGTCTCGATCCCGGTGCCGCCGCTGTCGAACACCGTGATCTCCGCGTCGGAGGTCCGTCCCGGCGCCGTCCCCGCGACGACGTCGCCGAGTTCGGCGTGCGCGTGGCCCTCCTCGATCGCTCCCTCGACGAGCGCTTGCATGTATGCGCCAGCGTCGCGGTCGATGCGTCCGAGCAGGTCCGGCACGTACGTCGACCGGGCGATGGTGGTCCCATCGAGCTCCCGTTTGTCGGGGTCGTACTGGCCCATTGCGGTCACGTGCGTCCCGGGATCGAGCCACTCGCCGTCGAACACCGGCTCGGTCGCCCTCGTGGCTGTGATCACGACGTCCGAGCCGCGGACGGCCGTCTCGCTGTCCTCGACGGCCTGGACGGACGCGTGGAGTGTGTCGTCCATCGACGCGGCGAACGATTCGCGGTGCTCCTGCGTCGGGGAAAAGATCTCCACTCTCTCGAACTCCCGGACGGTCGCGGTCGCGAGTAGCTGGCCGCGCGCCTGCGAGCCGCTGCCGATCATTCCGAGGGTGCTGGCGTCCTCGCGGGCGAGCGCGTCGACGCCAGCCGCACCGGCAGCACCGGTCTTGTACGGGTTCATGCTCGCGCCGTCGAGCACCGCCATCAGTTCGCCCGACGCGGCGTCGAACAGCGGCAGGGCGAACTGTGCGTCGCGGCTCTCGAAGCCCGCCGCGTACATGTACCCGCCCATCGCCCCGCTGTCCGGCAGGATAGCGGTGTAGCTCGTCAGAAACCCCTGCGGGTCGTCGCTGTCGAGTCTGGTTCGAGGTCGAGCGGGCGCACCCTCCCCGCGCTGTCTGTAGCCGTCCCGCACAGCCTCGACGTACTCGGCTGGCGTTGCCAATCCGTGCAGGTCGTCGCTGCTGAGAAACCGGACCTCGGACATGTCCATGCGTGGGCACTCCCGGGGCTTAGCTGTTTGCACCTCCACGCGTCAACGGCGTCACTCTCCTCCCCCCAGTATTATCACAGATAAAAATGATCAGAGGCATATTTAGCGGCGACCAAGCGGTTGCTTGCTGAATATTTCACTGGTGATAATCTGGCCAAAGGCCTTATGTGACGTCCTGTGAAAGTATGGCATGGAGGGACGAGGCGGCCCACGAACCGCCGAGACAATGACAACGAACACGACTGACGACACGGGCGCGGGAGTTGTCGACGACGAGGCAGACCGGTACGCAGAACTGAACATCGGCGACGAGGAGTTCGTCATCTACGATCGGGAAAACTACCAGGCATGGCTTCAGTCGTCAGTGACAGTCGACCTCGACACGCGACGATGACCTGTCGGCGCGGGCGCTGCGGTGGCGGGCCGCCGACACCTCCACGGGATCGCCGGCTATGACGCGCTTTCGGGGACGCTGATCGGGCGATCACACAGGACACAGATGAACTCGGGACGGAACATCAATCAGGGCTGTCCCCTTTCTCTCTTTCATGGAGTTCGAGATCCTCGGCGACGAGGCCGACGGTCCGACGCTCGAACTGGACTACCGGGAGTTCGCCTACGCGGGCAAGTTCGTCATGTCCTCGACCGGCAAGAGCGTCGCCAGAGCCGACGGCGACGTCGTCGGCGCCGTCGCGTTCAGCGAGGACCACTCGGATCCCGGCGCGGTGCGGCTCCGCTACGTGACAGTCCGCGAGGACAGGCGCGGAGAGGGTGTCGGGGCGCGGCTACTGCGGTTCACCGCAGCGACGCTGACCGACTGGTACGGCCGGGTGCTGATTGCGGTCAACAACCCGATCGCCTACCAGTCGTGTTACCGCGCCGGCTTCGCGTTCACCGGCGAGGAGACGGGGATCGCCGAACTGCTGCTCTCCTATGGCCCCGACGGGGATCGATCGACCGAGATGTTCCAAACCGGATTGCAAACGTTCGAGACGAGGGATCTCCCAGAGGCCCAGCGCGCAGTGGTTGCGGATCACCGCGATGGAGAGCCACCGCCGGTCGTGGACGTGCCGGCGTAACGAACGGGAGGACAGAGCCGAACTGGCGGTCAGATCGCCGATTCGAACAGCCGCGAGTCGCAGTCCTCGCACGTGACCGCCGCCACGTCCTGTGTCGAACAGCAGGACTCGACGGTCTCCGTTTCGAAGGAGGGGACGCCACCACACTCCGGACACCGGTCGATGAACAGCCGCAGTCCGTTCAGCAACTGTCCGCGCGATTCGACGGCCAGCTCGTCCCAGCCGTCGTACTCCCGCGAGAGGGTCTGTGCTGCGCCGAGGTCGGCCAGAAACGCCGCCTCGGACTCCCAGCGGCCGACGACGGTTCCGTCGACGAACGCCTGGAACGCCCGTCCGTGTTCGGTGAACCGGACGTTCGCCTCCTCCAGGCCGAGCAGCGCCAGCAGGCGCTCCCGGCTGCCCTCGCTCTCGGCTTTCACCCGACCGATCTCCTCGAACCAGCTCTCCCTGAACGACGCCGTCAGACAGAGGTCCTCGCCCTCCTCGCAGGGCTCCAGCGCCCCGACGCCAAGCAGTTCCGCCTCCGGATCGATCTCGGTGTCGGCGGCGACGTTCGTTTGGACTTCGGGCTCCTTGCCGAACAGCCCCAGCAGCCACGGCGGGAAGTACTGTTTGGTCAACTCGGGTGTGCCCGGTACGAGGTACCCCCTGAGGTAGATCGCGCCCAGGCTACAGCCCAACAGGACGACACCCACCGCGAGCCCGGCGATCGGACTCGTTACCTGGCTCACCCCGGCCACGGCGGCCACGCTCAGGGCGACGGCGATGATCGTGTTGACGACGGTGCAGGGCAGACACCGGTTCTCGCCGGTGTACTCCGGCTGCTTGAGCCGAGCTAACGTGGCGCTCGTCGATGCCATACCTGGGGTGTAGACTGTCTCCCAGTTGAATGTTGCCACTGCGGTCCTCGTCCGGTGAGTCGGCGAGTGTCGGGAGATTCAAACCGCTTACCTCCCAACTGGGGGTATGGGAAACGCTGACCTGCGGTCGCTGGCCGCCATCGAGGAGGTGCCGTTCGATTCGCTGGCAGGGTCGGTTGTCGCCGTAGACGCCCACAACTGGCTCTACCGGTACCTGACGACGACCGTCAGGTGGACCGACGAGGAGATCTACACGACCGACGACGGGATGGAGGTCGCCAACCTCGTCGGCGTCGTCCAGGGGCTACCGAAGTTCTTCGAGCACGACCTGACGCCGGCCTTCGTCTTCGACGGCGCGGTGACCGACCTCAAGGCCGAGGAGGTCGACCGCCGCCGGGAGCAGCGCGAGCAGTACGAGGAGGATCTGGCTGAGGCACGCGAACGCGGCGATGGGATTGCCGTCGCTCGCCTGGAGTCGCGAACCCAGCGGCTGACCGACGTCATCATCGAGACGACCCGCGAACTGCTCGAACTGCTCGACGTGCCGATCGTCGACGCCCCCGCGGAGGGCGAGTCCCAGTGTGCGCACATGGCCAGACAGGGCGCCGTCGACTACGCGGGGACCGAGGATTACGACGCGCTGCTGTTCGGCGCGCCGCTGACGCTGCGACAGCTCACCAGCACGGGCGATCCGGAGCTGATGGACTTCGAGGCGACGCTGGAAAAGCACGGCCTGACCTGGGAACAGCTGGTCGACGCGGCCATCCTCATCGGGACCGATTTCAACGAGGGCATCTCGGGCATCGGCCCGAAAACGGCCATCAAACTCCTCCAGGAGCACGGCGACCTCTGGGGCGCGCTGGAGGCCAGAGACGAGCATATCGAGGGCGCAGACAGGCTCCGGAACCTGTTTCTCGACCCGCCGGTCACGGATGTCTCCGTCGACGCGGAGGTCGAACCGGACGTCGATGCGGCCCGCCAGTTCGTCGTCGACACCTGGCAGGTCGACCCCGACGAGGTCGCCCGAGGGTTCGAGCGCATCGAGGACGCGATGGTCCAGACGGGACTCGAGGACTGGACCTGAACATGGACCTGGAACCGTACGACCACGTCAGGCCGACAGTCGACGGGGAGTACGAGCCGGGCATCTACCGGGTGGTCGGCACGGACGGGGACAGCGTCACGCTGCTCAGGGTCGGAGACAGCGACGGACACAGAGTGTCTTCCGGCACCGTCGTTGGGGTTTCAAGCGACGAGCTCGACGCGTTCGAGCCGGCCGAGAACCCCGACGGGAACCGCCCGCTGGGCGCCAGACTCGTGTCCCTGCCAGCGACGGTGGGCTGGTCGTTCGTCGCGTTCGGCCAGCAACTCGCCGCACGACCGCTCCCGGCCGCCGCCGCGCTGGCCCTGTTCGCCGTCGGATTGGTCGGTGAGAGCACTCTCGGACTCCGGGAGCCGCTCGCGACGGTGATCGCACTCGTCGGCGCGCTCGCGCTCACCCTGCTCGGGAGCGGCCGGCTGTAGCGCCGGCTGTGGTCACGCCCTATTCAGATTCCCCTCGTCGCCTTCCTGAAGCCCACGAATTGTGACTCCCCGGCGGTAACGAGTCCCAACAATCACTATCACAGTAATACCGTCAGGAGTCCTTGCGCTTGACGACGTCACCGAGCGTGTACTCGCCGCCCGACGAGTCGCTCTCCCACTCGGTGTCGTCGTCGGCAGCACCGGCCGAGAGGTCGATGTCGAGTTCCCGTTCGAGCTTGCGCTGGAGTTCGTCCGTCGGCAGCGTCTCGCCGTGTTCGAGCTTGCGGATGTAGCTCGCCTTCTCGTTGAGTTTCTTCGCGAGCTCCTCCTGGCTGAGCCCGGCTTTCTCGCGCCCGTCGCGGATTCGGCTGTCGTACTCTTGTGCGATCTCCTCGATGTCGTCGAACATGTCGCTCCGGCGTCCCCCGCCCGAGGCCGACGACCCCGACGACGAACTGCTCGCGGTGCCGGACGAGCTGCTGGACGATCCGCCGGAGGAGCTGCTGCCCGAGGAACTCGTCGAGTACTTCGTCGACGAACTGGATTCGGACTCGGTCCGGATCTCGGTCCCGAAGTCAGTGCACGCGTCACAGACGTCGAGTTCGGCTCCTTCGATCTTGACGCGGTTCGGGTTGGACGTCTCGGTCCCGCACATCTCACACTGGACCATACAGCGTGTAGCGCGGCCCATCGCTTAAAGGATGTGCCGTCCTGTCGGCTCGTCGTTCATCCGCGCCCTCATCACCCGGACAGGCCACGTCGGACGGCGGCCTATCGTAGATCCCGCATCGCGTAGTAGAACCGCTGGAGTGCGGTGAGGTGTCCGACGACCGCGAAGATCACGAGCAGCCAGCCGACCGCGGTCAGCCCCAGGGCCGTCGCGTCGATGACCGCGGCGACGGTCGCACCGACGCCGATCAGCGCCAGCCGGTCCGCGCGGCCGAGTAGCCCGCCGTACACCCTGTCGAGCCCGACTGCCTGGGCCTGCGTGCCCAGGTACGAGGTCATCAGGACGCCGGTGATCGCCGCCAGCCCCAGCGCGTACTGCCCCACGCCGGCGGCCAGCCCGCTGATGATCAGGATGTCAGCGTAGCGGTCGAGCACGTGATCCAGCAGGTCACCGGCGTCGGACTGGCTGTCCAGCTCTCGCGCCAGCGCGCCGTCGAGCAGGTCGAAGATCCCGTTCCACAGCACCAGAACCGCCCCGAGCAGGTACAGCAGCCGCAGCTCCGCGGCGAGCGCGAACGCAACACCAGCGCCGACCGCCGTCAGGAGGGCGAGCACGCTCACGGCATCCGGCGTCAGGCCGAGCCGCTTCGCGCCCGCCACGAACGGATCCAGCAGGCGTTCTGCGACCGGCCGGAGCGTATCCAGCGTCATCCATCCGGACGGTTCTCACAAGTAGTCGATAAAGGACACGGTCCCGGCCTGCGGGTCCCGCGACCCCTCGATGACTGCCTCGATCGCAGACGCGACTTCAGCCGGCGTCAGGCCCGTCGTGTCGATCTCGTAGATCCGATCCTGGCCGTGGTTCTCGACGGCCTCGCCCAGAATGACGTCCAGCGCCTCGCTCTCCGCGTTCTCGGCGACCGAAGCCGGTGATTTCTCGCGCGACCGAAGCCGGCGTTCGATCTCCTCGGGATGGCAGCGCAACACGACAACCCGGTCGGCGTCGAACTGGTGGGCGAGGTGCGATTCGAAGACGACGTCATTGCGCCCGTCCAGCCATTCAGCGACGGCATCGACGTCCGCAATGGCGGAGTCCCGTTCGTCGTCGTGGCCGACAGTGAGGCCCTCCGATCGGATGACGTCGTTGAGATGAACCACCGATAGCTCGGTGTCCAGTTGGTCAGTTGCAGCCGTCTTTCCGGTCCCGGGCGTCCCGGTGACCGCGACTTTCACTCGGCCAGCACCTCGTTGATCGTCTCGACAGCCCGCCGGGTGTCCTCGCGAGTGCCACAGGAGATCCGCACGCAGTCGTCCAGCCCGAAGCTCGAACAGTCCCTGACGATGACGCCGGCTTCCTGGGTCGCCTCCGCGACGGCCCCTGCGTCGCCGACTTCGGCCAGGACGAAGTTACCGCCGCTCTCCCAGGTGCGCGCGTTCAGGTGCTCGTGCATGTACTCGCGTGCCCACTGCACCGTCTCGACGGTCTGCTCGACGTGCTCCCGGTCGTCCAGGGCGGCCAGCCCCGCGTGACAGGCCAGCGTACTTACGGCGAACGGAGTGTTGACTCGGTCGTAGGCCTCCGCCCACGCGGTCGGGACGAGTCCGTACCCCAGCCGCATCCCGGCCAGCCCGTACGCTTTCGAGAACGTCCGCAGGATGGTGACGTCCTCGCGCTCGTCGATCAGGTCCCGTGCTGACGGTCGATCAGTGAACTCGCCGTACGCCTCGTCGACGACGGTCAGTGTCTCGTCGTCCGTCCCCTCGGCGACGGCTCGCATCTCGGACAGCGTCAGTTCCGAGCCCGTGGGGTTGTGCGGCGTCGTGAGGTAGATGATCCGGTGGCCGTCGTACGCGTCGAGGACGTCCCCGGGGCGCTGCTCGAAGTCACCATCGCGCGTGATCGGATACTGGTCGACAGTCGCGCCGTGGTACCGGGCACTCATCGGGTAGTACGCGAATCCAGGGTCCGGAACGAGGACGCTATCGCCTTCCGCCAGGAACGCTCGTCCGAGATAGTTGAGAAACCCGTCGCCGCCGGGGCAGAGCCACACCTGCTGGGGGTCGGCATCCCACGTGTTGGCGATGGCTTCGGTGAGGTCAGTGTGGACTGCTTTCGGGTAGGTGTAGACGCTCTCGGCGTGCGAGCGGATCGCGTCGACGGCCCGCGGGCTGGGGCCGAACGGGTTCTCGTTCGAGGAGAGTTTGACCAGGCTCTCGGGGTCGAGGCCCAGGTCCCGTGCCACTTCTTCGATCCCGCGCCCCGCCCGGTAGGGAACGTGGGCAGAGAGGTCCCGCGTGTTCATGCGAGAGGATTTGCGCCAGGCGTCTTAAGGGTGCTCATCAGCACGGACTTCGGCAAGACGGTAACGGTTTTGACGGCGGACGACAATCCCCCCGGTAGGGCGTGTGGCCTAGCGGATAGGGCGAGGGGTTCCTAACCCCTCGATCGCGGGTTCGAATCCCGCCACGCCCGTGCAGCGACCGAAGGGAGCGAACCGGCATGGCAGGATTCGAAGCACGCGAGACGAGCGATGCGAGTCTCGCACCGGGTTCGAATCCCGCCACGCCCGCTATCGTGTCGAGCGACAGCGAGACCGATAGCTATACAGCCAGACGTGATTCACTCCCGGTCGATCGGTGAGCGAACGACTTCCTTCTGGGCGTGGCCCTCGCGGGTTCCCTTGACAGTGTAGGCGAACTCGTAGTCACCAGTGCCGTCTCGATCCTCGATCACGAGCCGACGCACCGAGTGTTCGACGACGGCGAGTCCCCGGGAGTCGGCGGCGTAGGGTGTCGTTTGAACCAGCAACTCCTCGTCCTCGTCCGTGACCATCCTGAAATGATCCGGCAGCGAGATCTCTGCGCGTCCGTCCTCGAGTTGTGCGACACCGGACGTCTCAGTGCGCGCGACGGGTGCTTCGGGGGCCGTGTAGACGACCTCCCGCCGTCCAGCGTCCGTCGAGACTGCCTCGACGAAGTGTTTCGTCCCGCTGACCTCGATGTTCCCGTCGATCTGAACGGCGTCCGTCCCGAAGACGACGTTACTCGTCCCGTCGTTCTCCTCGTGCGTTCCGAGCACCATCTCCGCCGTCCAGTCGGTGCCGTCCCCCAGATATACGACGCCGGTATCCGTCGCGACGAACTTCGCTCCCGCTTTCGGCTCGTAGTCGTCTCTGTCGGCCTCCTGATCCCGGATGTGGCGTTGCGCCCTCCCTTCCTGTTGATACGATTGGGTAATCCGGCATCGCGGGCGCAGCTACTCTCCCAGTTCGGTTTAACATTTATTTTCACACCCCACAATCGGGCGGACATGGAACTGACCGAGTTGTTCAATCAGATGCCGTTCGTCGAGCACCTGGGTATCGAAGTGACGGAGGCCGGGAGCGGCTACGCCGAGGCACGGCTCCCGTTCAGCGAGGAGCTCAGGTCTCACCACTCCGGGGCAGTCGCACACGGCGGCGCGACGTACGCGCTGGCGGACACCGCCGGCGGGGCCGCAGTAATCTCGATCGTTGGTGACGTCACGCCGACTGTCGATATGCGCATCGAGTACCTTTCACCGGCGACGACGGACCTGCTCGCGACCGCGGAGGTGATCCGGAACGGGTCGAGTCTCGCGATCGCCCACGTCGAGGTCCACGACGCCGAGGGCACGCGTGTCGCGACGGCCCAGGGGACCTACAAGGCCAGCGGCCAGGGGGAAAAGACCCCGTGGGGGCCCGACGCCGACGAGGTCCGTGACGGCTGACCCGAACCTGTTCGATGGGGCTCTCACCAGTGCGATTTTACCCGGCTGGCGACAACACGGGGGCGAGACACGATGGAGAAACTGAGTGAAGGCGCGACGCACACGTTCGAGCGGACATTCACGAGGGAGGACGTGCGACAGTTCGCGGCGGTGTCGGGGGACACCCAGGAGCGACACACCGAACCCGACGAGGACGGGCGTCTGATGGTCCACGGGCTGCTCACAGCGACGCTCCCGACGAAGATTGGCGGGGATCTGGAGGTCCTCGCGCACACGATGGAGTTCGAGTTCCGCAAACCAGTCTACACTGGCGAAACGATCGGCTGTACCTGGACGATGGAACGGGTCGAGAAGCAAGGCGATGGATACGAGATCACCGCCGATGTCGTCTGCGAGCGCGGTGACGATGTAGTTCTAACCGCAACCGTCGACGGCCTCGTCCGGGACGATTCTTGACCTTCCATAAAGGACAGAAAACCGATGCCCACGTTTCAGTAGGCGTAGGGCCACTTGCGTAAATACTCCTTGACCTGGCCGAGCGCGGCCATCAACCCTTTCGGCTCCAGGATCAGGACGAAGATGAGGATGATCCCGAAGACGAACGGCTCCAGCGCCGTCGCGTCGGGGAACGTGTCAGTCAGGAAGTCCAGCAGGTAGTGCTGGAGGAGTTCGACGCTGCCCACGCCGAGAATCACGCCCCAGACGCGGCCCATCCCGCCAAGCAGGAGCATAACGTAGTGGAGCAGTGTGATGTCGATGCCGTAGAATCCGGGGTCGATGAAGCCGATATACATCGCGTACAGCGACCCTGCAACGCCGACCATGAACCCGCCGATGGCGTACGCTAGCAGCTTGTTCCGGAAGCGGTTGATCCCGAGCACCTCGGCGGAGAGGTCGTTCTCGTGGAGCGCGCGGAACATCCGGCCGATCCCCGTCCGGCTGAGGTTCATCGTGAGGATGACGAACACCGCCATCACCCCGAGAGCGAAGAAGTACTGCTGTAGAGCGGACTCGATTGCGAGGAAATCGCCCACGAGGCCGATCTCCTGGGGCATCGACTGCTGGGTGCCGCCGTGGATCGGGGCGAACTCCTCGCGGGTGAAGAAGAACTGGACGGCGATGAACTGCAGCGCGAGCGTCGAGATGGCGATGTAGAACCCTTTGACGCGCCAGGCAGGCAGCCCGAAGATGGCCGCGATCAGCCCTGTGAGGAGACCGGCGACGAGCATCGACGGGATCATTCCGGCGCCCAGTTCGTTGACCATCCTGGCGGTCGTGTACGCCCCGATCGCCATGAAGGCACCCTGCGCGAGCACGATCTCGCCGGCGTAGCTGAGCATAACGTGCAAACCGAGCACGGCGACGACGAAGATGAAGATCAGCGTGACCGTCGAGACCAGACTCCCGCTGAGAACGAACGGCGCGAGCAGCGGGATCGGCAGTGCGAGCAAGAATGCGACCCGCTGGATCCGCCACCGCAACAGCCCCATGCGCCCCTCGTATGAGGTGAAGTACTCACCGCAGGGCATTCCCAACACCTCCCGGGGCGGGACCGCTACTGGGCGAGTGACGCGCGTCGTGGGGGTTGTGTTGTCCGATCATGGTTACAGCCTCTCGATCCGCTCGGTTCCGAACAGCCCGTACGGCATCAGCATGATCACCACCAGCAGGAACACCATCGGGAACACCGAATCCAGCCCCGGCATGAGGAACTCCCCCATGTACACGCCGAACTGCCGGAGGACGCCGACGACGATCCCCCCGATGAACGCTCCGGGGATGCTGTCGAGGCCGCCGAAGACGACGGCGGCGAACACGAGGATGGTCACGTCGGCGATTGTGTAGCCGACGCCACCCGATGACATCGCGAGCAGGATCCCGCCGATCGAGGTGATCGCGATCGACAGCGCCCAGGCGATGACGATCGTCCGTTCGATCGACACGCCCAGGACCATCGCGGCCTGCTGATCGCTGGCGCTGGCCCGGAGGATCGAGCCCAGCACTGTGTACCGGAAAAACGCCATCAGCGCGGCGACGGTCAGCAAGGCCAGCGCCACGCCCAGCACGAACGGTGCCTGGAGTTCGGTGTCCAGCGGGAGTGACAGGCTCCATCCCGGCTGTAGCTCCTGGGGGTAGGCCCTGTACTGCGCGCTGATGAAGAACCTGCTGCCGCCCTCAATGATGCCCACGAAGGCGAGTGTCACGATGATTACCGACAGCACCGGCTCCCCGATGAAGTGGCGAAACACCAGCCGTTCGAGGAGCACGCCGAGCAGTGCTCCGATCAGAATCGTCACGACCACTGCCGCGTACACTGGGATCTGGACCTCGACGAACCAGAACGGCAAGGAGGTCGACAGCACCACGACTAAGAACGCTCCGAGCAGCGCGAACTGCCCCTGTGCGAAGTTCAGCACGCCCGTGATCTTGTAGATGAGCGAGAAGCCGATGGCCACGAGCGCGTACAGGGCGCCGATGCCGATCCCGGTCACGAGGGCGCTAAACAGCCCGCCTGCCTCAACCATCTGCACCACCCCCCTCGACGGGCGCCTCCGCGCGCGTCTCGACGTCGACGACGGTCATCTCCCCGCGCTCGACCGACTCCCTGCCGTCCTGGTAGGTAATGGTGACGTCGATCGCGACGCTGTCGCGACCCTCGTAGATCCCGTCGATGAGCTCCTGGTACCGGTTCGTGACGATCTCGCGCCGGATCTTCCCGGTTCTGGTCATCTCGCCGTCGTCCGGGTCGAACTCCTTGAACAGCACCACGAACCGTTCGATCTTGTGCTCGTCGAGCTTCTCGTTGGTCTCCTCGATGACGCCGCGCATCAGCTCCAGCACCGGCTCCTTCTGGGTCAGGTCGCGGTAGCCCGCGTACTGGATATCGCGCTGGTCCGCCCACTCGGAGACGTTGTCGTAGCGCATGTTCAGGACTGCCGACAGCGACTCCCTGCCGTCGCCGACGACCAGCGCCTCCTTGATGTAGGGGTTGAACTTGAGCTTCGTCTCGACGCTGATCGGTGCGACAGCGCTCCCATCAGCCAGTTCGAGCACGTCGTCCATCCGGTCGAACACCTTGACGTGGCCGTCGTCGGTGATGGCGCCGAAGTCGTCCGTGTGGAGCCAGTCACCTTCCAGCGCCTCCTCGGTTTTCTCGGGCTGGTTGTAGTAGCCCGAGGTGACCACGGGCCCGCTGACGACCAGCTCGCCGCCGGGCGTAATGCCGACTTCGACGTTCGGGAACACCTCGCCGACAGTGTCGACCTGGATGTCGCCGTCCCGATGCATCGTGACGAAGCCACAGACCTCGGACTGGCCCCAGATCTGCTTGAGCGGCACGCCCAGCGCGTGGTAGTACTGGAAGTGGTCCTCCCCGAGGGGGCCGCCCCCAGTGTAGACGTTTTTCGCCCGCTTGAGGCCGATCTTGTCGAGGATCGGCCGGTAGACAGCCCAGTACGACAGCCAGTGGCCGAACCGCAGCAGGGCTGGGGGGTCCTGCTCACGCTTGTCGCCGCTGACGTACTCGGCGTACCGGTTGCCGATCGCCATCGCCGCGTTGTACACCGTCCGTTTCAGCCACGTCGTGTTCTCGATCTGCGCTTTGATGTCGGCGACCCAGCCCTCGTAGGCGCCCGGCGACGAGAAGATGATCTCGGGGCCGATCTCGCGGAGATCCTCGCTCTCGGTGTCGTCCTCCTCGGGAAAGTTGGCGGTCCAACCGCCGAGGAACGCAGCCGCCATCAGGATCATCTGCTCGCCGATCCAGGCCATCGGCAGGTACGAGAAGTAGTCCGACCCCTCCGGCAACGGGTCGATCTCGATCGCCGCGTTCGCGAGGTTGACGAAGTTGAAGTGCGAGAGCTTCACTCGCTTCGGCATACCGGTCGTCCCCGAGGTGGGTGGCAACATCGCCGGGCGGTCGGGGTCGAGCTCCTGGATCCACCCCTCGAACTCGTCGTCGGTAACCGCACCGTTTTCGAGCTGCTCGCGGCCGCGTTCCTCCAGTTCCTCGTAGCTCAGCACCGGCGGCTCGGTGTCCTCGTAGCGGAACATCCCCTTCTCGTCACGGTAGACGATCGCCTCCAAGTCGTCCGCGCGGTCGGCGACCTGCAGGAGCTTGTCGACCATCTCCTGGTCCTCGGCGTAGGCGACTTTCGGATCGAGCAGTTCCAGCTGGTTGCCGATGGCGTCGGGCAGCATGTCCTCGTAGTTCGGCGCAGCCATGCCACCGAGCGTCTGTGCGCCCAGCCACGCCCACAGCTGGTGGGGTCGGTTGTAGCCGATACTGAACAGCACGTCGTCGTGGCCGAACCCCAGCGACTCCAGGCCGAGCGTGATGTACTGGACCCGGTCGTAGTAGCTGTCCCAGGTAAACTCCTTCCAGACGCCGTAGCGCTTCCAGCGCAGCGCCACCTCGTCGCCGTGCTCCTGGACGTGGTTCAGCATGATCTCCGGGAGGGTGATGTCGTCGATGATCTCCGTGTCACCGTCCGGCGCCGTCACGACGCGGTCGATCGACGGCCCCGTCTCGACGCCGGCCGAGAGCGTCTCGTCGCCACTCGTCATCTCAGTCTACCCCCGTGTATATCTGCTGGACCTCCGGATCCTCGACGACGTCCTCCGGTTCGCCCCGCGCGATCACGGCTCCCTGATTGAGTACGATCATCCGTTCGGAGACGTCGGTGACCACCTCGAGGTCGTGTTCGATCATCGCCATGGTCAGCCCTTCTTTCTCGTGCAGATCGGCCAGAAACCGGACCATGTCGTACTTCTCGTCAAACGTCAGGCCGCTCATCGCCTCGTCTAACAGCAACACGTCGGGTTCCAGCGCGAGCGACCGGGCCAGGTCGACCCGCCGCTGGATCCCCAGCGGGAGCGCGCCGATCGTGCTGTGGCGGTACTCCCAGAGTTCGAGGTAGTCGAGGATCTCCTCGACGCGACGCATGTTCTCGGCCTCGATGTCGCGGCCGCCGACGCCGTAAAACAGCATCGCCGAGAGCACGTTCGGCCGGTTCTTGACGGCCCTGATCGTCATCACGTTCTCGAGGACGTCCTCCTCCTCGAACAGTTCGAGCCCCTGGAACGTGCGCCCGAGGCCCTTCCGGGCGCGCTTGTAGGAAGGGTCGTCGGTCACGTCTTCGCCGCCGAGGTAGATCTCGCCGCCGGCGTCGGGGTCGTAGAACCCGTTGAGCACGTTGAGCAGCGTCGTCTTGCCGGCGCCGTTCGGGCCGACGATCGACACCCACTCGCCGTCGTCGATGCCGATCGAGACGTCGTCGACGGCAGTGACTGCGCCGAACGTCCGCGTCACGCTCCGGCAGCCGAGCGCGGCCTCCTCGGGGGGCGTCGCCGGCCCCTTCCGGAGCCCTGCAGGTTTCGGCGAGGCTGTACCAGGTCCGCTCATGGTCACTTCCACCTCTTTCTGATCTTGTAGTGTCTGATGTCCGAATACCTGCTCTCCTCGGCACTGGTGCCGAGGTAGAACTCCTTGATCTCCTCGCGGTTCATCAGCACGTCCGCCGGGTCCTGGAGCTCGATCTGCCCGTTCTCGAGGACGTACCCGTAGTCCGCAATCTCGAGCGTCCGTTTTGCGTTCTGGTCCGCAATGATCATCGTGATGTCCTCCTCGCGGTTGATCTTCCGGAGCGTCTCGTAGATGTCGACGACGAGCTGTGGCGCTAGTCCGAGCGACGGTTCGTCGAGCAGGAGCAGGTCGGGCCTGTGGATCAGCGCCCGGGAGATGACCAGCATCTGCTGTTCGCCACCGCTGGTGTAGCCAGCCTCGACGTCCAGGAGATCCTCCAGTTGCGGGAAGTACTCGAAGGCGATCTCGTAATCGGAGTTGTCGTACCGGATCCGCCGCCCGTCGCGGTACAGTCCACACCGGAGGTTCTCCTCGACAGTCAGATCCTCGAACACCCGCCGCCCCTCGAGGATGTGCGTGACGTTTCTGCCGACCATCTCTTTCGTGTCGGCGTTGGTGACGTCCTCGCCCTCGAAGTAGACGGACCCGCGGGTCACCTCGCCGCGCTCGCTGCGGCCGATCCCCGAGATCATCTTGAGGATCGTCGACTTGCCGGCGCCGTTCGGGCCCAGGAGTGCGACGATATCGCCCTCCTCGGCTTCCATGGAGACGCCCTGGACAGCCAGGAACGTTCTGTCGTAGACGATTTCGACGTTGTCGAGTTCGACGACCGGCGGCTCCTCGTCTGCAGTCGCACTCATGCTACGGCAGCCATTCCTCGCGGCGTTCGAGCTGAATCTCCTCCTCGGCGACGATCTCGGCATCGCTGACCCGATACGTCTGGCCCCACATCGTCGCCCGGCGGTCGCCCTCCATGTAGTTGAGCGTCACCGGGATCAGGCCCCGCGCGTCGAAATCGTCCATATCGAAGATCGCCTGGCGGACTTCCGCACCCGAGGTGATGTCGCCGCCGTCGTCCTGGACCTGTTTGACCGCCTCCACGGCCAGCAGGGCGTGGGCGACGCCGCGGACGTAGTTGATGTTCGCGACCTCCGGGTTGCTCATGTCCCGATCCTCCCGCTCGAAGGAGTCCTGGATGATCTCCCAGCCGTCGGGTTCCTGGTCGCTCGTCTGCCCCCAGGACATGTTGGAGTTGACGTACCTGACACCCTCGAACAGGTCGGACACCGTCTCGGCGCGGAACTCGTCGACGGTCCAGGTCAGCCCCATCACCGTCAGGTCTGCGCCCAGATCGTTCACCGAACTCATCAGCACCTGCATCGGGGCGGCCGTGTTCTGGTGGATCAGGTAGTCGATATCATTGTTCATGGCCCGCTCGACCTGCGTGTCCGCGGTGTTCGCGTCGAGTTCGAGGATGATGCTCTCGGCGACGTCGAGCCCGAGTTCCTCCGCGTAGGCTTCGGTCCCCTCGACCGGTGTCTGCCCGAACGGGGTGGAGTTGTGGATCATCGCAACGGTCGAGTCGGGGTCGTTGTTAGCGACCCACTTCGCGTGTGCGCGCCCCTGACTGGTGTAGTCGATGTTTGTAAAGAAGTTGTACGGCGTTTCATCCGACATCAGGCTGTCGGCGTACGATGCCGAGATGTACACAATCTCGTCGCTGGCAACTTCCGGCGCCAGCGCCTCGGTGTCGGCCGTCCCCCAGCCGATGATGACTGGGGGGTTACCGTCGCTCGTCAGGTCGTCGTACTGCTGTTGTGCCTGTGGCACCTCGTAGGCGTAGTCCTGCCAGTTGTGTTCGATCTCGAAGCCCAGGTCCTCGTTCTCGTTGAACCACGTCATGGCGTCCCGCGACCCCAGCCCGGTCGGCTGTCCGACGTCGGCCGTCGCACCGCTGAGGTCGTAGATACCACCGATCGTCACCGTGTCTCCGTCGTCACCGCCGCCGTCGCCCACACAGCCGGCGAAACTCGCTGCGGTGGTCGCCACCGCGACGCTGGCGCCACGACGCAGGAACGCTCGTCGGCTGTGCGGGCTGTCACCAAGACCACTGTTGTTCGCTGGCATGCTCTATTCTTAATGAATAATATCATCCATTTAGTTTATTCGGTCAACGGACTGTCGTCATCGGGTGAACGCGGAGTACTTACCCGCAAAAGAATAAATTATTTCGGCCGGACGTTGTAGGTCGTCGTTACATCTATTTAGCCTCCAGCGGATAGCTGGACCATGTACAGAATCGTGGCAGGAATCGACACCGACACTGATCGCGCGGAGGCGGTGGGCCGGACGCTCGCAGAGATGCCGTTCGAGGAGGCGGAGGTCGTTCTCGTCCACGTGTTCGAGGAGAATCCGGAAGGTGCCGGCGTGGGACAGGTCGGTTCGGTTTCCCACGTAGAAAAGATCCTCACGGAGAGAGTCGACTTCGAGGTGACTCCGGTCGGAAAGAGCGGTGATCCGGCAGCTGGCCTGCTCGACGCGGCGGAGGAGTTCGACGCGAACCTACTCTGTGTGGCGGGTCGCAAGCGGACGCCGACCGGCAAGGCGATCTTCGGCAGCGTCACCCAGGACGTCATCCTCGACTCGACGTATCCCGTCGTGGTCTGTGACGACCAGTGGCCCGGCGATGAGTGATAGTGATTGTTGTGAGTCTTTACCGCTGTCGACCCATCAGACTCCGGTGTCAGCCCGTGACACTCCCGAGAATGCGATTCGACTCCGAAAATAATCACAACAATCACTATGAGACCCCCACCTGTGGAACCGAGCAGCGATCCAACCTGAAACTACCCGGACCTCATGACAACTGATCAGAACGACAACGACGGTGCCGATCACTTCAGCCCGGCGATCGACGCGCATACGCACCTGCTTCCGTCGTCGCTGACCGAGGCGATCCGGCGTGCACTCACCGGCGAAGCCGGATGGGAGTTCTCCCACCCAGTGACCAGATCCGGCATCGAAGGGATTCTCACCGACGCAGGGGTGAGCGCGTACGTGGCACTGCCGTACGTCCACGAAAAGGGGATGGCAGCTGACCTCAACGACTGGCTCTGCTCGCAGGCTGTAGACAGCGACCGGCTGATCCCGTTCGCGACCGTCCACCCGGAAGACGACGACGTCGCCTTGCTCGTCAGGAAGGCGTTCGAACAGGGAGCCAGGGGCCTGAAGTTCCACTGTCCCGTCCAGGAGTGCAAACCGGGCGACCCGCGCATCCAGCCGGCGCTAGACGTCGCTGTCGAGTACGACCGGCCGGTAACCTACCACGGCGGGACCGCCCCGATGTTCGAGGAGAGCCCGTACGTGGGTCACGACGTCTTCGCGGAGCTGGTAGCGTCTTACCCCGATCTGCGCGTCTGCTGTGCGCACATGGGGACCTTCGAGGTCGAGCAGTTCGTCGCCCTGGCCCGGGAGCATGCGAACGTCTACCTCGACACCACCTTCGCTATGTCGACAGAGGCCGAGGAGACGATGGGGTTCGACCCGAGTTCGATCCCGGACGCGACGTTCGTCGACCTGTCGGAATCGATCATGTACGGCTCGGACCTGCCGAACATTCCGTACCCCTACCGCGAAGAACGGGCGGAGCTACTCGCCCGTGACCTCCCCGCCGACACGTACCGGGATCTGTTCTACCGGACGGCGACCCGGTATCTCGGGTTCGATCGGGAATCGGGAGACGCCCCTCCCACCAGCCAGTAGCACGTCGGCTGTCTACGGTCGTGAGTGATAGTGATTATTGCGACTCTTTACCGCCGTCGATTCGTCAGCCACCGGTTTCAGCCCATGACATTCCCGGGACGACGATGTGACTCCGAAAACAATCGCAATAATCACTATGAGTGTGACTCACTATCAGTACCGCTCGTCGAACACGCCGGACCGGTCGAGGTCTTCGACCACTACCACCTCGTCCGGCGAGATGATCAAGCGATCCGCGAGCGCCTCGGCGAGTTCTCCCTCCTCGGCCGATCCCTCGCAGCGGATTTCGAGGTGGTCGGTGGACTCCGGGCGCGTCACCGTCAGGCTGTACTCGCCGGTGAGACCCTCGAAGCCCGCGAGGACCGCGGGGATGCTCTCGGGGTACAGTTTCACGCCTTTGACTTTCAGCCGGTTGTCCGTCCGGCCGATCACCCCGTCGGGGAGCACGAGGTCGTCCCCGCGGCGTTCCAGCTCCGCGAGGTCGCCGGTCCGGTACCGGACGAGCGGGAACCCGTCCTTCCGGCGGTGCGTGACGACGACCTCACCACGCTCGCCCGGTTCCAGCGGGTCGCCGGTGTCGGGATCGACGATTTCGACGATCGCGTACTCCGAGGAGACGTAGAGCCCGTTTTCGTCCGTCGTCTCTGCCGCGATGGGTAGCACGTGTCTCGTCCCGAAGTAGTCGACGGCAGTGTCACACCCCAGCGCGTCTTTCACTTCCTCGCGGTAGCCAGGAATCGACGTGAACGGCTCGCCACCGCCGACGAACACCTCGACTGACGCCCCTTCGTCGCCGACTTTCGTCGCGAAGCTGGGGTTCCCGATCAGGGCGTCGACATCGTACTCCTGTATGAACGCCGCAGCCTGCTCCGAGTCGCCTGGACCGACCGGGAACACCTCGGCGCCGAGTTCTTCGAGGCCGCGCTGGACGAGCAGACCGGTCCCGAACAGGTGATAGCCGAACGTGTTGAGCACCCTGTCACCCGGCGAGATCCCGGCACGCTCGAACACGTCGGCGTTGACCGATGCCTGGTAATCGAGGTCGTCGGCCGTGTCGAACATCGGTGCGAGGTCGTCACCCATCGGGGAAAACGAGATCATTGCCCCCGCGGTGTACAGCGACCCCTCGGGCGGATTTGCCTCGAAGTCCGCCTCCAGATCCTCAGTCTCGACGAACGGTACCTCCTGGAACGCCTCCCAGCTATCGATCGATGCGGGATCGATCCCCGCGCTGTCGAACGCCGCTGCGTACAGGTCGAACTCCGCTGCATGCGCTAGCTGCTCGCGGAGGTCCGCCAGCACCTTTTGTCCGTACATACTGTCTGCTACGGAGAATCGTCTTATAAAAATACGTGACAGACAGGAAATCATTTCTCGCGTAGGCAGAATATGAGTCGGGACTGTGGTCTCTACCCCGGAACAGTTGTGAGACGCTTCACATGTCGATCCTGCGGAGGGTCTGTACGCTTATGGGGGTCGATACCGTACTGGTCGGTAACCAGCCGAATATCAGGGGAGGACGACAGATCATGTCAGAAAGCACGTGGAGTGTTCCGGAGACAGAGGTACTACAGCGGATACACGAGAGTCTGGACAGCGACGGGACGGACGTTCTCGCCACAATCGTAGAGGTCGAGGGCAACGCCTACCGTCGCCCCGGGGCGAAGATGCTGCTCGACGAGGAGGGGACGGGTATCGGGAGCATCACAGCCGGCTGTCTGGAGAACGAACTGATCGAGGCGAGCGACGGCGTTCTGGAGTCGGAGCGGCCGGAACTGATCACGTACGACCTGACCGGCGACGACGACGTCTGGGGGCTGGGCGTCGGGTGTGACGGTATCATCCACGTGCTGCTCGAACCGCTGACCGAAACCTACAGGCCGGTAGTGACGGCGTTCGCAGCGGGCAGGCACGTCGGCGTCCTGACGGTGCTGGACGACGACGGCGGACCGCTCGAACGCGGCGACAGGGCGTACGTCTTACCAGACGACCGGACGCTCGACCTCCCGGGAGACGGGGACGATGCGACAGCCTGGCCGGCCACTGATCTCGTCGACCCCGCAGTGACACTCGCCGAGTGGGGCCGAGCGGACGTCGTCGACCTCGACGTCGACGGTCGCCACCTGCGCGTGTTCGTCGACGGCCTCGCCGCACCGCCGGAACTGCTCGTGTTCGGTACCGGCCACGATGTCGGTCCAGTGGTGGACCTGGCGACGAAAAACGACTTCCGGGTGACCGTCGTCGGCTTCCGCGGCGGCGTCGACCTCGCCGAGCGGTTCCCCGAGGCCGACCGGACGGTCACCACCTCGCCAGGAACGCTGCGTGAGGATCTGACGATCACCGACGAGACCCACGCCGTCGTGATGACGCACAACTTCATCGACGACCGACTCACCGTCGAGGCGCTGCTGGACTCCCCCGCTCCGTACATCGGTCTCATGGGACCGCACGACAGGTTCCAGGAGATGGTCGAGGCGTTCGACGAGAGCGGTCGCAGCCTCGACGACGGGGACCTCGACCGGATCTACACGCCGATCGGCCTCGACCTCGGCGGCGGGTCACCGTACCAGATTGCCCACAGCATCGTCGCCGAACTGCTCGCCGTCGTCAACGAACGCACGCCGAAGCACCTGCGGGACCGCGAGGGGAACATCCACGAACGGATCGAACTCGACGAGGGCAGCGACGAGGACCGCGAGGCAGACGCAACTGCCGTGGACACCGACTGATGACATCCTCCCCGTGGTGAACGACGGGGTTTCCTCGCCGTCGTGGGAGTCTCAGACTGCCTGAGAGTCCCCGGAGGCAATATTCCCGTCACGGTGGACGGTACTCGGGTCTGTGCGCTGTTCTTTGGGACGGTGAGAGCGTGGTGACTCCGACCAGTTGTGGTCGTCCCACTCGAACCGCACGGGCCGTGCCATCGGCCTGACTGTCTGTTCTGTGTGCCGTCTCAGGAACGTCTCTGATGCTGTGAGGTCGGCGTGGCCCTCGAACCCACACTCGCAAGTCAACGTGTCTTGGTGCCGTGTCGTCCGGCCTGTACTCCCGCATTGCGGGCACTCTTGGCTGGTCCACGCCTCTGACCGCACTTCGACGGAGATACCGTATTCTTCGGCGGTACAGGCTAGTCGCTCGGTGAATTGCGTGAACGCCCAGAAGTTGTGGGTCTTGGCGTTGGTTTTGACCGACCAGTGCGTCTCCAGCACGTCGGTCAACCCACCGAGATACACGGTATCGACGCCTTCGGCGTGCAGTCGGTCCAGCAGGTCACGACACAACGCTTCTTGAGCGTGGTCGCGGCGACGGGTTCGCTTCCGATACAGTCGCCGGATACGCTCGCTATTGTATCGCCCTTCCCGTAACTTGGACTGCAACCGGGCGATTTCTCGCGTTGTCTCGCGGAACCGTTGGAACAACTCGCGGCCTTCGTACAGGTATTGCTCGCCGGTCGTGGTGGTACAGGCGACGAGAGTGTTTGCACCAATGTCCAGAGCGGCCGTCTCGTCGGCCAGTGGAGTATCCCGTGCCTCGTCAGAAACAGTCACGGGTTGTGAAGCCCTGAAAGTGCTGTCTGTCTCGTCATACCACAATTCCAACCGGCTCTGGTCCTCGTAATCAGGCCAGTTTGGGTCGCCAACGATTTCCAGCCGGAGACGGCTTTTCGGGCTGTTGTGCCTGTCTCGCAGGGTTTCACCGACGACGATCTCAACTCGGGAGCGGTCGCCCCATTCGACGGTGTATGCGTCCTTTCGGACGACGCCTTTGAGAACACGTCCGTCGTCTTGGTTACCACGGAAGCCCGGTGGTTCCGGATGTTCCATAACCGACGTATTCGAGTCGTCGTGGTACGCGTTCTTGTTCTCGAAGAACGAGCGCCACGCTTCGCTGTTTGCTCGCCGGACAGTTTGGGCGGTGGACGCACCAAGCACGCCTTTGTACTTGCCTTCGAGTCGGCCTGTATCGGCGTCCCACACGTCACCCTCGAAGCCGTCCTCGTCGTTGTACCGCATGAGGCGCTGGAAATTTATCTCGTTCCAGAGAGCGGCACACGCGTCCAACAGGTCCCGTAGCACCTGCTCTCCATCCTCGGAGAGGGGTCGCACGGCAAACGTGTTGGTACGCTTCATGCCACAATTCTTTTCACGTCGACAAGTCAAATAAGTCTTGTGAGACATGACTGTTGACACACCGCTTACGTGTTACATCTGTGGAGAAACAGATGATTGGACGACCGTTGACCTGATTGGCTGTTTCGAGGACCGACAGGCCGCAGGAGAACGGTTTGAAGAAAAGCATGGGGAGAAGCCAGGCAGCTACCTGTTTGTCTGTCCTGAGTGCA
>PXRK01000054.1 GCA_003021015.1 Halobacteriales archaeon QS_4_66_20
GACCATCGTGTACGTGATCGAGCGGGCGCGCCACTCCCGGGAGACGGCGTCGGCGTGGGCCTCGGGGACGCGCTCCCGGAGGGCCCGCTCGGTGTCGAAGGGGTCGACCAGGGTGCCGTACGAGTCCACGGTGACCGTCGCCTCGTACGGCCCCCTGGTCGACCCCTTCGACACCGAGCGCGCCCTCCGGGAGCGCGTCCCCGATGAGCACGCCGACGCCATCGCCCGCGAGTGGCGCGCCCGCTCGATCGTGTACACGATGGTGGGCAACGGCGTCGACTACTACCAGCCGTTCTACGAGATGAACCGCGACGCCCTCGAGTTCGCGCTCGAGGCGCGCGGGGTCGACCTCTCGGACCAGGCGGTCTCGAACGTCCTCTCGGTCTACCACGAACTCGAGGTGTACGACGACGTGCGCGACGGCATCCAGCGCATCCGCGAGGGCGGCTACGACGTCTACGTCGTCTCCAACGGCAACCCCGAGATGCTCGCGTCGATGGTCGAGAACGCCGACGTCGGCGACCTCCTCGAGGACACGATCAGCGCCGAGGAGATCGAGCTGTTCAAGCCCGAGACGGAGATCTACCGCCACGCCGCCGCGCGCACGGGGACGCCGATCGACCGCGTGCTCCACGTCGCCGGCCCGTCGTTCGACGTGCTCGGCGCGATGAACGCGGGGATGCAGGCCGCGTGGCTCAACCGCGAGGGTGAACCCTGGGAGGAGTTCACCGGCCGGGCTCCCGACCTCCGGGCGGAGACGTTCCACGACGTCGCGGAGGCACTGGGCGTGTAGATGGACACGACAGAGCAGCTCCACGAACTCGACGCCGACGGCTGGCGGCGCGGGCTCTACGACGACATCAAGGCCACGTTCCGGGCGCCGTTCGTCAACTGGATCTTCCGGACGGCGACGGCCAACGAGCCGGCGTTCACCCGCTACGCCTGGGGGCAGGTGAAGCCGCTGTTCGAGACGCGGGCGTTCGCCCGGCTCTCCGTCGAGTACCGGGACGCGGTGCTCTCGCGGCTGGACGTGCCCCGGTACCGGCGCCCGCAGGCCGGCGTCTCGCCGGCGGCGTACGCGGAACTCCGGGGGCAACTCGCGACGTTCGACGTCGTCGGCCCGCGGCTCGCGGTGCTGTTCGAGACGATGGACCGCGCGCTCCACGACGGCGACGTGGGCACCGAGCGGGCGACGGGCCGCGCGGCGACGCAGCCGTATCCCGGATGGCTCGACCGCGACCGCGGCCGGCCGCCGAGCATGGTCGATGCGCCACCGGAAGCGGCCGCCGACACCGCCGACCGAATGTGCGCGTTCCACGTGCAGTGGCCGGGCTTCGCCGGGCGCGTCTGGGCCGACGCCGAACCGGAACTCGAGGGCGGGGCGTTCGAGGAGGCCTGCGAGGCGACGAGCGCCCTCGTGGACGAGTTCGTGGCCGGGGCGGCCTACCGGCCGCAACTGGCTCCCGAAACCCTCCGCGGCGCCGGCTTCGACGAGGAGACCGTCGACGGCGCACGAGAGCTGTTCCGGACGTTCAACTCGGGGCCCGTCGAGACCGTGTTGCCGGCGCTCCCGGTGTGGGCGGCGAGCGTCGGGAGCGCGGGCGAGCGGTCGCTGTAGGGCGAACGTGATCTAGTCGACGGCCTCTTCCGCGACGGGCGCGGAGTCGCCCGACGCCCGGCGCGACTCCCGGACGTGGAGCCAGACCGCACAGAGGATCGCGACGACTCCGGCGGCGGTGGCGATGCCGAACGCCACCCGGTAGCCGAGGTCGGTGTAGACGCGCGTTCCCTGGACGGTTTCGCCGGTCCAGAACCGGTCGAGGACGGCGCCCATCACCGCCGGGAGGACGGCCGCGCCGAAGTAGCCCATGCTGTTGATGGCGCCCGTGATGGTGCCACCGACGTCGGTCGCGTGTCGCTCCTTGCCGACGGTGTAGACGATGGCCGCCCCGCCCATGAGGAACAGGGCAGTGAAGAGGGCGGCGCCGACGACGAAAAGCGGCGGCGCGAACACCAGGCTCGCGTACGCGAGCGTGAACCCGACGGTCGAGGCGATGACGAGTTCGGTGCGGCGGTCGAGGCGGTCGGAGAGCGCACCCACGGCCGGCGAGCCCAGCACGAAGCCGACGTTGCCGAGGAGCACGTACCAGGAGGCCTGTTCGACGTCGACACCGTAGACGTCGACGACGTAGGGGACGCCCCACAGGCCGAGGACGGCGAAGTTCGTCCCGATGACGAAAAACAGCATCACGCCCATCAGCCACGTCTCCGGCTCGCCGAGGACCCGCTTCGTGTTCGCGACGACGTCGGAAAGCGGTGCCGCGTCCGTCGCTTCGCCGACGGGGTCGTAGCCGGCGCGCTCGGGGGTGTCGCGCACGAAGACGGCGACGGCCACCGCGAGCACGCCCCCGGCCGCGGCCGCCGCGAGCACGCTCGCCCGCCAGCCGACAGACGAGAGGGCCGCCGCCAGCGGCCGCGTCGCGAGGATGCCACCCACCCCGGCCGCGGCGATGGTGAAGCCGGTCATCGTGGCGTACTCCTCGGGGAGGAACCAGTTCGCGCAGTAGCGCAGCGTCGCGATGTAGAGGCCGCTCCCGCCGAGGCCGACGACCGCGCGACCGAGGAACGCCGCCCAGAAGCTCCCGGCGAGCGCGAAGCCCACAGCGCCGACGGTCATCACCGCGAGCCCGACTGCGCCGACCCGCCGGGGCCCGTAGCGGTCGACGATCAGCCCCGCCGGGATCTGGAGCCCCGCGTAGATGTAGAAGAACGAGGAGTGGAGCAACCCGAGTTCCGTCCCACTCGTGTCGAACGTCGCTCCGAGCGCCTCGGAGAGGACGGCCGTGGCCGTCCGGTGGAAGTTCACCAGCAGGAAGCCGGCAGCGAGCAGCGCCCACAGGGCGAGTCGGCGCCGCTGCATGGTGGTCATCGGTTCCGACTGTCACAGCGGCACAGGTAGCTGACGGGGAACCGGACGAAACCGCCGGGACCGGAACCGCCCCGGGGCGCCACCGAACGACCGCCACGATACGATGGCGCCACGAACGACCGTAACGACCGGCTGACCGTCCCGTCCACCGCTCGGGAGGAACCGTTCAGCGCCAACCGGGATGCCAGTCACCGGTCCCCGAGGAACCGCTCCGCGGCGCCCCGGAACAGCTCGTCCATCGCCCCCGCCGAGAGGTCCCGTTCGAGCAGGCCCTCGTACTCCCGGCGGTAGTCGTGGGGCAGGTTCGGGTAGTCGGAGCCGTACATCACCTGGCCGGCGAGCTCCTCGAAGACGGCGTCGTCGACGCTCGCGGGGTCGAACTCGACGTAGTCTCCGACGACAGTCGCCATCGCGAAGCAGGTGTCGAGGAAGACGTTCCCGTCCTCGCGGGCGGTCTCGACGAACGCCTCGTGTTCGAAGACCCCCATGTGGGCACAGCAGGCCCGGACGTCCGGGAAGGAGTCGCGGAACGCCCGGAACCGGTCGACCCCGACGTAGGGGCTGTCCTCGAAGACCGGGCCGGTGCCGGCGTGGTGGAGGACGGCCGCGTCGTAGTCGGCACACAGCTCGTAGGCCGGGTCGAGCCGGGGGTCGTCCGGCGCCACCTCCTGGACGGGACACTGGAACTTCAGGCCGCGCGCGCCGGCCTCGAACGCCTCGCGGACCACCGCGCGGACGTCGTCCTCGGGGTGGACCGTCGCGAACGGGACGCACATCTCCGACTCGGCGGCGCGGGCGCCCACCCACTCGTTGAGGTCGGTCGCAATGCCGGGCTCGTGGGCGTACGGCAGCGCGACGTATCGCTCCACGCCGTGCTCGCGGAGTGTCGCCTCGACGCCCTCGCGGTTCGCAGGGTGGGGAAACTCCCAGCCCGCCTGGGCGTTGAGCGCGTCCCGGATGGCCGCCATCAGCCGCTCGGGCATCAGGTGGACGTGCGCGTCGACGGTGCCGTCGGGTAGCGTATCGGGACTCACTGTCGGGTCGTCCGGCGTTCTCGCACTAAACGGTTCGTCCCTCGGCGAGGACGGTGGGTTCGGAACTCTCTCTTTTCGCCGTGGCTACTACCTTTAAACTCCCGCCGAGCCCCGGCCGCCCAACCGGCCTGGGTGGGACTGGAAGGGGCGAGCGGCTACGGGAAGTCCTCGTGAGCGAAGCGATCGAGGACGTTGGGAGTCGCAGCCCACGAAGCGAGCACCGCGAGCGAGCAGGAACGTCTCCCTGAGCCGGACGAAGCAAGCACCGCACGAACGACCGAACGAAGTGAGGGAGTGAGGAGGAGCGCAGCGAGTCCCCCGACCGTAGCCGGTCGGGGCGTTCGAGGTGGTATTCCCGAGCAAGTTGCCGGACCAGCTGAATGACGGCAGTTCCGCTCTTTCTCAAAATTCCCCGCGCGCGGCGGCCGCGTACTCCTCCGGCGGCGTCGCCACCACGCCCTCGTCGTGGAGCACCGTGAAGAACGGCGAGTCCGACCAGTAGTACTCGTCGAAGACGGCCCGCCCGATAACGTTGATCACCGGCGGCATCGCCTCGTCGTCCGGCAGGTGGAGCGCGAGGTTGAACGCGTTCAGCCCCGCCTCGGCGTACGAGGCGAGCACGTTCGTCAGTCCTTCGGCGAGCCCCGCCACGACCGCGTCGTCCGGGGCAGGCGCGGCGTCGACGTCGAGCACGCCAACGACGTGCCGGTGGTGCTTGGGCGCGAACGGCGCGAGCCACGAGACGCCGTCGGTCTCGCCGATCCACCGCTCGCCGCCCCGCTCCTCGGCCACGAGGTCACGCCAGTAGACCGACCCCTCGGCCTCGCGGTACTCGCGGCTCGCCTCGAGGAGCGTGCGCTGTTCGTTGGTGCCGCGGCCGTCCACCAGCGTCTGCATGTGCGGGTGGACGAGGCTCGAGCCGGCCGAACGCAGGAAGTTCATGTTCACCGACGCGCGCGTCGCCTCGGCGTCGTGTCCGCGCGCGCCGCGGACGAACGCCAGTGCGGCGCCGAACCCGTCGGCGAACTGCCGGACGGTGAACTCCTCCATCGGCTGGAAGTGCGTCTCGGTGAGCGCGACGACGTTCGAGTAACTGCCGTACGGGTTGAGGTTCGGGAACGAGGTGGCCTCCCCGCGGGTGCCGCGTTCCTGGCCCATCCACTCGGGATAGGTCGGCGTCGCGTCCCCGACCATGTCGGGACAGAAGAAGCAGCCCTCGTCGTCGCCGACGAACGCCTCGATGTCGTAGTCGTCGGGCATGACGAACGCGCCGTCGGCGACGCGCGCGGTGCGGCCCGTCAGCGGGTCCTCGCGGACCTCCACCGTCTCGGTCACCCGCTCGAAATCCTCCAGCGGGCTGTGGAACGTCGACTCCTGGGTGTGGGACTGGAACTCCATGTGTGCGAGTGTCACTGCGTGGCGCAAAAAGGTAGCGCGGGCGGCGACGCGAACACGACGCCGACCAGGTGACGCCCCCTTCGTCGTCGCCGTGAGAGTACCGTTCGATCGTCCGGCAACGCCCCGCTCGGCCGCGCCGTGACGTCACCCTTACCTGAGCCCCGGCACTCCCTCCGCACATGAGCGCGGACTGCATCTTCTGTGGCATCGTCGACGGGGAGATTCCCAGCCGGACCGTCTACGAGGACGACACCGTGCTCGCGTTCCTCGACGCGAACCCGCTCGCGCCGGGGCACACGCTCGTCATCCCGACGGACCACCGAGAGACCTTCCAGGACCTCGACGACGACCTGGCCGCGGACGTGTTCGACGTGCTCCACGGCCTGGTCGGGACTGTGGAGGCGGCGGTCGACGCGGACGCGACCACCGTCGGGTTCAACAACGGCGATGCCGCCGGGCAGGAGGTGCCGCACGTTCACGGCCATATTATCCCGCGGTTCGAGGGCGACGGCGGCGGCCCGATCCACGGCGTCGCCGGGCGGCGACCGACGCTGTCGGACGAGGAACTCGACGACGTCGCGGCGGATATTCGTGCCGAGCGATAATCCCTGAATTATTTATCCTGTCAGGCGAGAAAACCGGCGCATGAGCACGACAGCGGCGCTCGTCGGGGCGACAGGCGGGGCAGGAGTGACGCGACTGACCGTCGAGTTCGCGGCGGCGATGGCGCGCGACGGCCGCGAGGTGGCCATCCTCGATGCGGCGTTCGCCACGCAGGGGCTGGCCGGCTACCTCCAGGGACGGATCGACCCCGACGTGACCGCGCTCGCGACCGAGGAGCGGTCGCTCGCGGAGGGCCTCGTCGAACTCCCGGTCCACGCGTCCGGGCGGGTGGTCTGCTGCCCGGCGTACGCGCCCTTCGAACGGCTGGCACGAGCGAAGACCCCCGAGGCCGCCCGCCAGTTCGAGTCGTTCGTCCGCGACGCCGCCGTCGGCTACGACCAGGTCCTCGTGGACGCGCCGCCGGTCGCGGCGAACCAGGCGCTCGCCGCGGTGAGCGCGACCGACCGGACGGTCATCGTCGCCTCCGCCACCCCCCGGGGGCGCGACGCACTCCCGCGGATGCGCGATCGCCTGGACGACGTCGGCGTCTCCGACCCCCGGGTCGTCCACAACAGGTCGACCGACGACGAGACGGCCGACGCCGCCGTCCCTGAGAGCGACGTGACCGCGCCGGCGAACGCCCCGGTCGCCGACGACGGTGACGGGGCGTTCACCGAAGCCGTCGTCGAGGCCGTGGACGCGACGCTGGACGTGTCGCTCGACGTCGAGCTCGAGGACGGACTGCTGTAGGAGGGCGAGACTGGAGGTCGTTCACGGGCGGACGCGAGGCTCGGGGTAGGTCGATCCGGGAGACCCGGCGCGCTCACAGCAAGTCGTCCACGTCCGAGCGCGCGTCAGCGAGCGGATCGGTGCGGTCGACCGCGAGCGCGCCCGCGAGCGCCTCTCGCGCGCCCGGGAGCGGGTCGTGCGTCTCGACGTAGACCGCGAGCGCGAACTCGGCGTCGTCGGCGTCGACCAGGTCGCGGGCCTCGCTCCGCGAGAGCTCGGCGTCGAGCCAGTCGCGGACGACCTCCCGTGCCGTCGGTGCGAGCGGATGCACCGTCTCGCCGAGCAGGTGCAATGCCTTCGCACCCGTGACCGGCGCGACGCCGGACTCGCGGGCCGCCGCCCCGACGCTCCGTCCGCCCGCGTACGCGGACACGAGCGTGGCCGCCGCCTCGGCCGTGCACGGCAGGTCGTCGTCGTACTCCCGGAGCCGATCGACGAGCGGAGCCCCCGTCTCGTCGGCGACCGCCACGCCGCGCTCCCGCTGTTCGGCGGTCACCTCCAGCCCCTCGGCGATCTCCGAGAGCGTCACACGCGGTCATACTGCGACCTCTTAGTTAAATGTTACTGGAAGGTGAAATTGCTGACGAGCGGTGCAGACGAAAGTCCCGGGTATCGACGGGACGCCGCCGGGCGTGACCACCGCTCAACGGTTAAGTGCCCGGAGGAGCACCATCGGTCGTGACCTTCGACCCGGACGCGGTCGAGACGGTGACCGTGGACTCGTACGGCACGCTCGTCGACCCGGCGGCAGCCGAGGACGCCGTGGCCGGATACGCCGACGACGTCGACTCACTGCTGTCGCACTGGCGCGCGAACTACCTCTCGTACGTGATGATCGCGAACGACGTCGACGACTACCGACCGTTCGACGAACTCATCGGCGCCGCGCTCGAGCAGGCGCTGGGCGCCCACGGCGTCGAGACGACGCCCGCCGAGCGCGAGGAGATCCTCTCCGTCTACGACGATCTCGACCCGTTCGACGACGTGCGAGACGGCCTCGCCAGGCTGTCTGCCGACCTCGACGTCTACGTCCTCTCGATGGGGACACCGGAGATGCTCGAGGAGATGCTCGAGGGCTGCGGCATCGAGGCATACGTGGAGGACGCCATCAGCGTCCACGAGATCCGGACGTTCAAACCCGAACCGGCGGTCTACGAACACGGCGCCGAGCGGACCGACACCCCGATCGAGAACGTGGCCCACGTCGCCGGCCCGTCCTTCGACGTCCGCGGCGCGATGCATGCGGGGATGCAGGGCGTCTGGGTCGACCGCACCGGCGAACCGTGGGACCCCTGGTTCCCCGAGCCCGACCTGGCCGTGGCGTCGCTCCACGACCTGGCGGACGCGCTCGACGTCCCGGCTCGCTGAACCGGCCCCACCGGGGTAACGTACCGGTGACCGGTACGTTCCACGCCGCGGATCGGTATAGGTTCCGGCCTGACGGTGCTTTTTTAAAGGGGATTCCGGGCCAACGTTCGCCTATGAGCACGACGGTGCAGTCCTGTCCAGAGTGCGACGGTCGCCTGCGCAGCGAGTCGACCGAGCGCGTCTGTAGCGAGTGCGGGCTGGTGGTGGCGCGCGACGAGATCGACCGCGGCCCCGAGTGGCGGTCGTTCGCGGACGACGACACCAACCCCGAGCGCTGTGGGGCGCCACTGACGCGGAGCCGGCACGACCGCGGGCTCTCGACGGAGATCGGCCGGTCGACCCGGCTGACCGGCCGGAAGCGACGGCGCGTCGCGCGGATGCGACAGCACCACAAGCGCGCACAGATCTCCAGCAAGACCGAGCGAAACCAGGTCTACGCCTTCACCGAGATCCGGCGGCTCGTCGGCTCGCTCGAACTCCCGGACCACGTGCGCGACCAGGCGTGTTCGCTGTTCGACCAGGCGCAGGACGCCGACCTCCTGCGGGGCCGATCGCTGGAGGGCTTTGCCGCCGCCACGGTCTACGCGACCTGCCGCGCGAACGGCGTCTCGCGCACACTCGGTGAGGTGCTCGAGGCGGCGCGAGCGGACGAAGACGAACTGACGGCGGCCTACGACGCGCTCAACCGCGACCTCGGACTCCCGACAGGGCCAGTCGACCCGCGGGAGTATCTCGCGCGCTTCGCCTCGAAACTCGACCTCGCTACCGACGTCGAAGCCCGGGCCCGGGAGTTCGCGGACGACGCCGAGGACGAGGGCCTCGTCGTGGGCCGCAACCCCTGTGGCGTCGCCGCGGCGTGCCTCTACGCCGCCGCCCGGGAGCGCGGCATCTCGCTCACGCAGCGGGCGGCCGCCGACGTCGCGGACGTGACGCCCGTGACGCTCAGGGCGACCTACGCCGAACTGAGCGACCGCTGAACCCCGGCTGCCAGCTCCGCGAACCGCTCCGTCGCGGTCGCCTCCGGTGCGGAAACGCGGACCGGAACGCCGCTCGCCGTCGCCCGGGCGACCGCGTTCGACTCCGGGACGGCGACGGCGGGGGCGCCGAACGTCTCCGCCGCCCGGCCCACCTCCTCCGCGCGGTTGACGACGACCCGCGAGAGCCCGGCCTCCAGCGCTCGCGCGAGTTCGCGCGAGCGGAGCGCGTCCGCGAGCGCGACCTCGCTCCCGGTCGTGACGACGACGCAGGCGTCGGCCGCGAGCAGCGCGGCCCCGGCGTCGCTCCCCAGCCCCGCCGGGCAGTCGACGACCGCGCGGCCGTATTCGCCGGCGACCGCATCGAGCGCGTCCGCGAGGCGGGTCGGGTCCGACGCCCGCGCGCCGGCGAGCGTTCGACCGCAGGGGAGCAGGCGGACGTGTCCGGTCTCGTCGACGGCCTCGACCGGGTCGGCCCGCCCGGCGAGCACGTCGTGGAGGTCCGGGCCGGTGCGCTCGGGGAGGTCCGCCATCCCGAGGTCGGCGTCGACGACCACCGCGTCGAGTTCGGCTCCCAGGTTGAGCGCCACCGTGGACTTGCCGACGCCGCCTTTCCCGCCGACGACGGCCACGATCATGCCAGCTGCCGGAGCGTCTCCAGGTCCGGCTCCACCGTCGACGCGCGTCCGGCGAGCGACTCGGCGCGCCGCGCGATCCGGGCCAGCCGGTCGGCGTCGGCCGCGACGGTGCCTGCGAGGGACTCGACGGCCTCGAGCCCGCCGACCGCATCGACCGCCGTCGTCGCGTCCGGCAGCGTGGTCGCTGCGCCGACGCATTCCAGGAGTTCGATGCGACGCTCCACGGCCGACAGCCACTCGTCGGCCGGCGTGACCGCGCCGTTCGGTGCGGATGCGGCGGCCCCGCGGCCGCCGTGGTCCCGCGACGCCTCGCGTCCCGGGCGGTCCGGTTGCCGCTCCTCGCCGGCGGGATCCGACTGCCGTACCCGTCCGTCGGCAAGCTCCACCTTCGCCGACTGTCGGCTGGACGCCTCACCCGGGTGGGTGCCCGGGATCGCGTCGCGCGGCGGCCGGGGATCGCTCAGGTCGCGAACCACGCCCGCCCGCGTCGCCGTCACCTCGACGGCGGCGTCGAACGCGTTCGCATCGTCCGTTCGGTCGCCCGCACCCTCGGGTTCCTCGACCGCTGTGATCGTGGCGGGCGGGTCGGCCGGCGGTGCGGGCGTGGCGTAGCCGACGCCGGCACGTCCCTCGACGGTCACCCGCACGCCGTTCCCGTCCCAGCCCGCCGCCGGGACGCCGCGGCGGCGCGGCGGCCACACGGGGCCAGCGAGCCGGTTGACGACGCGGACGCGCCGGGGGACGTCGCTCTCCAACCGGCATTCGACGAGCGTCACGTCGCCGGCCCGGTGCGTCGCGGTCTCCAGGTCCACCATGGGGTGTGTGGTCCCGGCTTCCCGGATAAACTACAGCCCGATCACGGGCGTGTCGAGCCATTCGGCGGCCTCGGCCGGGCCGAACGGCCTCCACGCGAGGACGACCGGCGCGTCCAGGGCGGCGACCCGGGCCGCAGCAATCGCGACCGCCGGAGCCGACGCGTCGGCGGGGTCGTCGGCCGCGACCGGTAGGTCGGCCAGCGCGTCGCCGACGGCCGGCTCGACGGCGGCCGCGAGGTGGTCGCGGGCCGCGCGGCGGAGGTTGTCCCGGCGGTCCTGCAGGCGGAGCCGGCGCTCGCGGGCGTCGTACGCGGCCCCGGCGCGGTCCCGAGCGCTGTCCAGCGCCTGCTCGGCGGCCGCGTGCGCCGTCGCGGCCTCCGAGAGGTCCCGCGCGGCGTCGGCCAGGGCGTCCTCCGCGTCCCCGGGGTCCAGACCCGCCTCGCGCCGGGCTTGCCCCCGGCCCCGGAGGGTCGCCACGCGCTCGCGCAGCCGCTCGAGGTCCTCGGCCGTCTCCGCGACGCGCTCCCGTGCGGCGGTCAGGTCAGTGTCGTCCACCGACAGCGCGGCGAGTTCGTCCCGGACAGCGTCGAGGGCCTCGTCCTGTGGCGCCGTTTCACCCCGGGAGCGCGCGACGGCCGCGAGCGCGGCCCGGCGTTGGAGTGCCGTGTCGGGCGTGATGCAGCCGACGTGTCGGTGTGCCGTTCCGGGTTCCGGACACCGCACCCGGTCGTCGGCCGGATCCCTGAGGGCCCCCACGACCTGCTCAGGGGCGACGTCAGACCCCCCGAGGTCGACGACCGGCCCTCCCTGCACGGTGCCGCCGAACGCCACCCTCATAGCTCGCGTGCGCGCAGGTCGTCGGGGTCCGGGTGGTCGGTGCCGGCGGAAAACTTCGGGTAGGGGACGCTCGCGGCGTCGCGGTCCTCGTAGGCGACGGCCGCCTCGCGGACGTCCGCCGGTACGTCGGCGAACTCGTTGAGCGGAGCTGTCCGCTCGATCTGGACGTCGTCGGGGTGTTTCTCGCGGAGCCGGAGCGCGAGGAACGCGCCGTACGCGGTGTCCTCGAACAGCGCCGCGCGGCCGAACCGCCGGACGACCGTCTCTTCGTGTGTGCGACAGACGTTCCGGAGCGTGGTCCGCGCCGCACGCGAGTAGGTCACCACGAGGAGCACAGTCTGTTTTCGTCCGCGATCCGGTGTTAAAATTAACGTTCCACGGGATTCGAGACTCCGGCCGCGTCGAGCCGGTCGTCGAACAGCGACGTGACGTGCTGGACGGTCCGGGGATCGTGGGCGGCCGGCCGGAAGTGGAAGTGGGCGTCGGCGTCCGCCCGCCAGAGCCGCTCGGTGAGGGCGTTGAGGAACTTGTAGGCGCGCTCGACGGAGACGTGGCCGAGCAGAGCGGTCACGGAGTCGAAGCAGACGGTGACGTCCTCGTACCGGTCGAGGTAGCGGTCGACGGCGACGGTCAGGCCCACGAGGTCGGACGGGTCGTCGACGACGGTCACGCCGGCCCCCATCCCGACGTCGGTGCTGGTCGACCGGTTCGCGCCGCCGGCGCTGACGACGCCCGCCGCCGACGCCGGTACAACGGGGATGCGCTCGAACCACTCGTCGGGCGTCGCGCCGAACGTCACGCCCAGGATGTACCGCCCCCGGGCCGCCTGGAGGTGTTCCGGACAGTCCGGGTGGACGGCCGCGCCGGGCGGTTCACACAGGAGTGTCGCGCTCCCGCGCTCGAGAGCCTCCCGACGATCCACGTTCGCCATGCGTTGGCCGTCTGTCTCAGTCCTAGTACTAACTGTTTTCGGCTGCGTCCCGGCCGTGTAAAGCCGGAGACCCTCGGCCTTCGGCCTGGGGCTCTCCGAACTCCGTAGCGTGCCGGGGGGCCGGGCTCCCGGGCCGTTGGCTACCGGAGTACCGGATCGGGGGACGGCTGGCTGACCTGGCGACCGGCTACCGGAGTCCGGGTCGGGGGACGGCTGCCTGACCTGGCGACCGGCTACCGGTCGACCGGGGTCCCGGCAGCACCGGTCCCGGTCAGAGTTCCTCGACGTCGAACGCCGGGTCGCCCTCCAGCAGTTCCTGGACCCGTTCGCGTGCCGCGCCGACAGACGGTGCGAGCACGACGACGTCGTCGGCGGGTGACTCGCCGGTCGCGCGGTAGGCCCGGAGGTCGGCCTCGCCCTCGAACTCGGTCGCGTAGGTCCGCACGATGCCGCGGACCTGCCGCTCGAGCCCCGCGAGGTCCGTCTCGCCGGCCTCGAAGTCGGCGAGGGCGTCCTCGACGTTCCGGAGCGCGGAGATCCGGTCCATCTACACTATCCGGAGATGATCATTCGTCGGTTCGTAGATATCTCCTTTGTCCTTCAGCTTCTGAATCTCGTGGTCTGCTTTGGACCGCTCAGTCCCAGCCTCCTCAGCCCGATCGAGCACCTCCTCGATCGGCGCGCCTTCGTCGTACTCGTCCTGCAGTTCTCTGATGATCCCCTTCATGTTCTTGATGCGGTCGCGCTGGCTCTTCGAGGTACCCGCTTCCACGATGTCGGCGTCGAGTTCACCCGTCTCGGGATCGATACCGACGTCTTCGAGCGACGATTGGACGATCTCGATGACACGTTCGGCGTCGTCCTTCTCTACCGTGTCGGATAGCCGGACCCGCGCGCTTGCTTCGGCGAGTCGCACCAGGCCCTCCAGTTTCCTCGCCGTGATAGGAATCGCGTTGTCCTCTCCTTGTCCCTCCAGCCGCAGGTCGACGTAGAAGTCGCGGATCGCCGTCTTCGCTTCCTCGTTCATCGTCGGGAAGCAGTTGCGCTTCGCGTACGCGACGTACTTCCGCAGTAGTTCAGTATCGATGACCGGTTCCACGTCCTCGCTGACGTTCTCTACCTCTGCTTTCGTCACGTTGGACGTGGTCGTCTCCGTCCGATGGGTGTTCAGCTCTCCGGTGTAATTCGTCTCGATGATGTGCTCGGCTAGCCGACGGTCTTCTTCTTCGTCCGGCTGATCGGTGACGGTGAAGATCAGGTCGAACCGGGAGATGAGCGGCGGATCGAGGTCGATCTGCTCGGCCATCGCCTCGTACTCGTCGAACCGGCCGTGGATCGGGTTGGCCGCACCGAGCAGCGAACACCGCGACTTCAGCGTCGCATTGATACCGGCCTTGCTGACGCTGATCTCCTGCTGTTCGAGCGCCTGGTGCATCGCCGACTGGTCTTCCGATCTCATTTTATCCAACTCGTCGACCGCCGCGATCCCCCGGTCTGCGAGCACCAGCGCGCCGGCCTCCAGCGACCACTGCTGTCCCTCTCCGAAGTCGTCCCGGACAGCCGCCGCCGTGAGTCCGGCCGCGGATGATCCCTTGCCCGAGGTGTAGACCGAGCGGGGGGCGAGGTTCCGGACGTACTGCAACAGCATCGACTTCCCGGTCCCCGGATCGCCGATCAGGAGCACGTGGAGGTCGCCGCGGAGGCGCGACCCGTCGGGGAGGTGCTTGGTCACGCCGGAGAATAGCTGGAGCATGATGGCGAGTTTCTCCTGCTCGTAGCCGTAGATCGACGGCGCCATCGAGCCGACCATCTTCTCGTAGATGTCCGGGTCGTTGGAGAGCTCGACGATGTCCTTCTTGTCCTCGTCGGTGATCTCCATCTCCTCGAACTCCTCGTCCTCCACCTGGACCGACCACCCGTTCATGTAGATGTCGAAGACCGGCGACTTCTCGCGCTCGCTGCCCTGCTGTTCGAGGTGGAGGACGCCCGTCACGCGGACGTGGTCGCCCGGCGTGACCTGCCCGGTGAGGTCGTCCTCGATGTGGACGTCGATGGACTCGGGCGTCTCCCCGCCAGACAGGCCCTCGGGCGACTCCTGGACGCGGAGCTTCTGGGAGTCGACGAACTCCGACTGGTCGAAGTTGATCTGGAACGGCCCCTGGCGCTCGCAACCCTGGCACTCGTGGGGTTCCTGGAAGTCGCCGGCGGCCTGCGGGATGCGCGTGAGCGTCCCGCAGCGCTGGCACTCGAAGGCTGCCTCCTCGATCTTCGGCCGGACGCTCGTCGCCTTCCGGATCATCCCCTGGACGGAGATGAGCCGGCTGTGGTGGCGCGATCGGATGCCGCGGATCTCGGTCGTCTCCCCGAGGTTGACGATGCGGACGTGCGCACCCCCGAGCTTGACGTCCACCGGGAGGTCGTACAGCCGGAGGGCCTCCTCGGCGTAGTCGCGCATCTGCTCGGGCTGGGCGACGACGTCGTCCGCGAGGTCCGGGTCGTACCGGTAGAGGTCGCTCCAGTTGACGTACAGCGACCGCTGCTCGTTCGGGTACTTCTGTGCGAGCTCTCCGATCTCGTTGCGGTAGTAGTCGCGGTAGAACTCCTCGAACCGGTCGATCACATCGGCGTTCTCCGCGCGAGCCATTACTCGTGGTGTCTAACAACCCCATCGCATATCAACCCTCGCAAACCCGGGAGCGGACGTAGAACAGCTCCGGGACGGAACGAGCGACGGAGCACACTGCGGGTGGTATCCGGAACAGGCCTGCGAAGAATGCCCCCGGAGTGGGCGGTGCGCACCGTGCAGAATCGATCTGACCGCCCGAATTCCAACCGGAGGAAGACAGCCGGGGTGCTCGCTTCGCTGCACTCCCGGGCTGTGACTTCCAGGATTCAAATCCGTTTCATCGATTTCCTCGTCGCCTCGCTCCTCGCAAAATCGATGGGACCGCTCGGATTTGAACCGGAGGAAGACGGACCTGCTCGCCACGCTCGCAGGTTGCGACTTCCAGGGCTCAAATCCGTTTTATCGATTTCCTCGTCGCCTCGCTCCTCGCAAAATCGATGGGACCGCTCGGATTTGAACCGAGGTCACGGGCACCCAAGGCCCGAAGTATACCAGGCTAACCCACGGTCCCGCAGGTGACCTCAGCCGCGGCGGAAGGGAAAGGGTTTCGCTACAGCACGTACAGCCCGACGATCCCCGCCGTCGGCACGAGGGCGAACACGACTGCTATCCCGACGGCGATGGCGACCAGGCCCCTGGGTGGTCGGGACCGGCGAAAAAGGTTCCCGGGCGGTGGACGTCCGCCCGGTCGCCGTCCGTGTCACCCGGCTCGCCGCAGCCCCGCCCGTCGCCCCGCTCGAACGCCAACCCCTATGCCGCAGGCCGCCGACATCCGTTTCATGGACCGGACGGTACTCGTCACCGGCTGTTCGTCGGGAATCGGTCGCGCGACTGCGAAGGCGTTCCTCGACGAGGAGTGGACCGTCTACGCGACGGCGCGTGACGTCGGCGACGTCGAGGTGCTCGAGGAACGGGGCTGTTACACGGCCGAACTCGACGTCACCGAGGAAGACGACGTCGAGCGGGTGGTCGACCGGATCGTCGAGGAGGAAGGGCGGATCGACTGTCTCGTCAACAACGCCGGCTACGGGCAACACGGGCCCCTCGAGGACGTCCCCCCGGACCTGTTGCGCCGGCAGTTCGAGGTCAACACCTTCGGGCCCGTCCGCCTCGCCCGGGCGGTGCTCCCGTACATGCGCGAGCGCGGCGACGGCACCGTCGTCAACGTCTCCTCGGTCGCCGGTCGCATCGCCTCCCCGGGAGTGGGCGCGTACTCCGGATCGAAGTTCGCCCTCGAGGGGATGAGCGACGCGTTGCGCAACGAAGTCGCGGGGCTCGGCGTCGACGTCGTCGTGGTCGAGCCCGGCCCGGTCGAGACCCCGTTCCGGGACCGCGTCTCGACGGAGCTGGAGAAGCTTCCGCGGACGGACGACTACGAGTTCGTCTACGAGATGCAGGAGGACGCGACCCTCGTCAGCGGCGATTCCTCGCCGTTCGCCGTCACGCCCGAGGCTGTCGCGGAGACCATCCTGGAGGCGGGCGTCTCGACGGACCCCGACCCGCGGTACGTCGTCGGCGGCTTCGCGAAGGCCGTCCTGTACACGAGGTTCCTCCCGGACCGCGTCCGCGACAGCGTGTTCGGGATCGTGCGGAAACTGGCTGGATGATCCGGAACCGCGACGCCCTCGCTCGCACCGACGCACACGACCTCGCGCTCGCGTGCGTCGAGGCCGGCATCGACGCCGCTGCCCCCGAAACGGCGGTCGCGAGCGCCTGCTCGCTCGACGGGAGCACTCTCACCGTCGGCTGGACGGCGTACGACCTCGACGACTTCGACCGCGTGCTCGTCGTCAGCATCGGCAAGGCGGGCGCGGCCCTCGCGCGCGGCCTCGACGCCGAGTTGGCGGTAGATCTCGTGGATGTTGTTGCACGTCGTGCGGGAGGCGTCGACGCCCTCGATGTCGAGCACGTCGCCGAACTCCGACCCCTCGGTGAACAGGACGAACTCCTCGCCGCGATCGGTCTCGTCTTTCCGAATGACGACCCGGGTGATGTCCTCGATGCCCTTGAAGGTGATATCCCGCAGCTCCTCGACCAGCTGCAGGAGGTCGCGGTAGGAGGGCTGTTCGGGCCCGAACTGGATGGCCAGCCCCTGCTGGGTCGTCTCGACGCCGAGCGTCGACTCGATGGTGTCTGCGATGCGCTCGGCGACCTCGACAGGGTCCTCGACGGTCGGCCAGCGCTCGCGCAGCGTCTCCTCGTTGAGCGACACCTGCACGACCATGTCCGCGACGTTCGTCGAGACGTCGCCGAGCTGGAGGATCTTCGTCGACTCGATCTTCCAGACCACCTCGTGGGCGCGCTCGCGGCTCTCGGCATACTCGTCCTCGAGGTAGACGGTCATCATCGGCGTGTCGGGCTCCTTGCGCGCGTCGACCAGCTCGATCAGCCGCGGCAGCCCCTGGGTCACGTCGATCTCGGCGACGCCGGCGTAGTGGAACGTGTTCATCGTGTTGTGTGTGACGACTCCCTGTGCCGTTGTGAACGTCTCCAGCCCCGCGACGGAGAAGTCGTAGACGTACTCGTGGTCCGGCTCGATCGTCTCGATGGATTCGATGCGCTCCCACACGACGTCGCCGTCCACAGCGCGTTCGAGTGCGTCGAGAGCGCCGGGTTGGTCGTCGGTCCGCGCATCGATCTCTTCGACCAGACGGGACAGACGGTTCCGGCCGATACGCTGGCGCTTGTGGGCACTATGAACCTGACGTGAGGGAATACCGGCGTCCATCGCGGCATTCTTGAGGCTATCGCCGAAGTTCGGAATCTGATCGGCTATATCCGGGCCATCCGAATCGACATCTGCTACTAGCTCAGCGAGTTGCCCTTCCCGCTTTCCAACCATCCCGACACGTTTCGCAAATCTCGGGGCGAACTTTTTCGGTATTCGGAGCGTCTTCGTGTCTTTATTCTCCCCGAAACGGGCGTAGATACCGATCCGAGCCAACAACAAGCCGATACCGAACGTCAGACGATAGCTGGTCGAGGCAGCCCGCACCGCGTTCTTTGCGACGTTGCTATCCCCGCTGAAGTAGCCACGCAAGAGCCCTTTAACGAACTCTTCCGGCGCGCCGAACGCAAACTCCGGAACAATCTTGTCTCCGTTTTCGTCCCGGCACGACGAATCGAGGAACTCCGACAGCACTTTTCCATTGAGACGGATCTCGTACCCCGTCGCGAAGCCACGAGATGATTCGTACTCGTTGACAGTGAAATCAAACCGCTCGGCAAACTCTCTAATGCGGTTCTGGAACGGTGGTTCAGTGTTCGAAATGTTTGTATGGCGGTCTGTCGAACTTCCTTCTGCAAGCCACGCTCCGACGAAGAACCCAGTCAGATCATCCAGCGGGAACTGCTCCGGGAGTCCAACAGTGCCTTGAACTGGATATAACTCGGCTGTTCCACCGTCAGTGAGTGCTGAGGTAAACCAGTATTCCGACGCCGGAAGATACTGTGTTGTATCGACTGATTTGCGCCCATCCGCAGTGAACTCGCCAATTACCGGAAGCCAGTCACCGGGAGCGAGCGAGTCGCCCCGGATGGGGACAACATCGTTGGCCTGTCTCGTGACGAACGAGTGCGATTTGGTCGCCCGGATTGTTCGCCCCGATTCGAGTTCGATTTCGAGTAGTTCCTCCGGAGACTGGTGGCGACTCACCTCTTCGACCGGTTTCCACGCCACCGTTTCGTCGTCGTTCAGGCTCAGGACTTCAAGATCATCCGGAGCCAGTGCGACCTCGTGGTCGTCGATATGACGCGTGGTGTCGGACTCTATGATATCGTCAACGATTGTACTGATTTCAGCAACCTTCGTTTCATCTCTCCGTCTAACGAGCACCCGTTCCCTCGCATCGAGCGACATCTGCGTCCCCGGTTCGCCGATACTCTGTGCGCTGACCGTCCCGACGGGGTCGAGGGGATCGACCCGCGTCTCCCGGTACTGGGCGACCGTCGCCTCGACGATGTCGTTCGCTTCTTCGAGGGTTACCTCGCGCTCCTCCAGCGTGCTGTACACCTCTTCCCGCAGCCGCCGCGGGAGGTCGGCGTCCTCGATGATTGCCGCGACGTCGTCGGATACGTCGTACTCAGTCATCAGTCATCACTCCTGGCGTCGCTCGTCGCGTCCGCCTTTTCGAGCCACGTCTCGTCGGTGTGTTCCGAGAGGTTCGTCGGGTCCGGCTGGTCGCCCATGAATCGTTCCTTCTCGGCCGGACTCTCGAACTCCTCGTCGAGGATGCGGTCGGCGATATCCTCGACGTCGACCGCCGGTCCCTCCTGCCCGCTGGAGACCTCGACCGGCGAGGTGCCGTCCTCGCCGAACTCGAACTGGACGATGGTGTCGGAGGTGTCCCGGACCGTGCCGTCGTACTGGGTTTCGAGTTCGGAGAGGGCGTTGATCAGCCGGCGCTGGAGGTAGCCGGATTTGGAGGTCCGGACGGCGGTGTCGACCAGCCCCTCGCGGCCGCCCATCGCGTGGAAGAAGAACTCCTTGGGTTCGAGCCCCTCGCGATAGGAGTGTTTCACGAACCCGTGGGCCTCCGAGGAGAGGTCGCCCTCGGCGTAATGGGACAGCGTCCGGTTCTCGTAGCCGCGGTTGATCCGCTCGCCCCTGACCGCCTGCTGGCCGACGCAGCCGGCCATCTGGGTGAGGTTCAGCATCGACCCACGCGCGCCGGACTCGGCCATGATGACGGCGGGGTTGTCGTCGGCGAAGTGGTCCTCGGCGATGTCGCCGGCGCTGTCACGCGCCTGGCCGAGCGTCTGCATGATCTTCATCTCCAGCGTCTCGTCGATCGTCCGGCCCGGCAGCGACTCCAGGTCGCCCGCCTCGTAGGCGTCGATCAGCTCCTCGACGCGCTCGTTGGCCTCCTTGATGGCCTCGTCAACCTGGGCCTGTGCCTCCGGCGGGATCGACTCGTCGTCGATGCTGATCGAGAACCCGAAGTGCATCATCGTCCGGACGGCCAGCGAGGACACTTCGTTGATGAAGATCCGGCCGCGCGTCCGGGAGTACTGCTTGGCGATCGAGTCGACGACGTCGCCCTCGAAGGCGCCGACCGCGTCCTCGTCGATCGTCCCCTCGATCAGCTGGCCGTCCTCGATGACGACCGTGTCGCCCGTCGAGGACGTGAACTCGAGGTCCAGCCCGTCCGGCAACAGCTCCGAGAAGATGGTCCGGCCGGTCCAGTAGGCCGTGCCGTCCTCCTCGCCGCCGGACGCTGTGCCGTCCTCCTCGCCGTCGGTCGCTGTGGCGTCTGACGAGCCCGCCCTCGCCCCGCTCGTGCGGACGCCGTCGGGTTCGGGCAGTTCGTCGATCCGGGTGGCGCGCAGCAGGTCCAGGGCCTGTGTCTCGTTGAACCGGGGGTTCGTGTTCGTCAGGAGGTACGTCCCGGTGATGTGGTCCTGGATGGCGCCCAGGATGTTCTCGCCGAACCGCGGCGACAGCATCTGCTCCTGGACGCGCATCAGCACGCGGGCCTCCGCACGCGCCTCCTCGTTCTGGAGGGCGTGCATGTTCATCTCGTCGCCGTCGAAGTCGGCGTTGTACGGCGGACAGTTACTTCCTACAAAGGAATTCGTCACGAATCGGTGTGCCTCGTCTTCGGTCGTCACGTCGTAGACGCGCTGGTGATCGGCCTCGTCAATCTCCGAGATCGCTTCCCAGACGAGACCTTCCTCGGCGTCCGCGACACGTTCCGTTCGCCAGTCCTCGTACTCGGGGAAGTCCGTGGCCCGCGGCTGTTCGATATCCCGCTGTCGCCAGCGGCGAACTCGTCCGGGGTCGACGCCGTGCGTTTTTGCGATTGATTTCAGCTCTCCGTACTCACCGTCTGCCTGCCTGGCCGTCTCGGCAACCGCAGCGAGGCGGTCGAGTTCTGCAAGTTTCTCCGAGAGATACGCGGCAGCGATTCGTGCCTCGGTAGCCGCGTCTCCGTTGTAGGTGTACCCGATTCGACTGTAGAGATTTCGCACCGAACCCTGACTGGCGTCGAGTTCCGCGGTGAGCGTCGTCGTACTCGACCCGTCTGTGCGTTGATTGCCCGGGTCCTCCCGGACGTTCGAAACACTCGTACCGAACGACTCCAGCATATCGCTAACGTCGTCGATGAACTGTCTCCCCGAATCGAGAACGTCAGGGGTCTTTGCAACTTTAAACACCGGTTGTTCGAACAGTTTGGGACCGCGTTTCTTCGGAGTCGACAGCTCTGCACCGAAGTACGCACTCAGGAACCCACGTTTGACAGCCGCGGGTCCAGTCCGAATCCACTCGGGAACGCGGAACCGGCTCGTCGTTTTGTCGCCGGTTGGAACGCCGGCTGCCGCGAAGAACGTCGCGAGTGGTTTGCTACGGAGTTCCATCGCGTACCCATCGCCGGACACGTCAAGCGTTGAACCGTCAGCTGCAACGATCTGTGCGTCGTTTTCCCTGTGGGTTGGTGACTCGGGGTCGAAGCCGAGGCGTTTGAGGTCCCGTTCGATGTCCTCCAGATCCGGTTTGGGTGCTCGGAACGTCACCCGTGCACGTTGGCCGTCGAGTCCGAGTGACCCATCACCGACAAGATGACCCGCCAGCCGCGCAACGACGACGCCAGTCCGTGAGTGACTATCGAACGGGAGCAGGCTATCGAGTTTCGATCGAGCGTGCTCCATGTACGTTTCAGGTGGTGCAGCGCGCTCAATGTCGTCTGTACTGACCGCAATCTGCTCGCTCGTACTGGGTTCGAACTCGGGTAACTCGACCGGCCGCCGCAGGAGTCGATCACCTGGAGACAGTTCGTCTACCCGCGCAAGTCCATCCGGTGTCTGGAGTGGATGGTCCGACGTCGCGACAATCTCTCCGGACGGTGTCTCGACACGGTACACACCCGCCCCGTACTCTTCGGGGAGCAGCGACCAGAAGTCCTGTAGCCCGGTTTCGCGCTCCTCGGTTTCGTCGGGGTCGTAGGTGACGACGGTTTCGTCCTCCCAGTCGCCCTTGATGTTCTCGATACGGCGACTGTACCCATCACAGTCGACCTCGGTATCGCCGGCGACACACACCGTCGTGTTCAGCCGGAACGTCTTGTACGGCATCACGACGACCTCGTGGGCCATGATCGACATCCGGTGCAGCGACGGCTGGCGGTTGAAGATCACGATGTCGCCGTCGACGAGGTGCCGGGAGACCTCCCAGCCAGGCTTGACCTTCTCTGCGAGTTCCTCGCAGTTCTTCTCGGTCACCTTCAGCCGGCGGCCGTCCTCGCGCCGGACGTAGTTCGCGCCCGGGTGATCCTCCGGCCCGTTGCTGACGTACCGGCGTGCCTTCTCGAGGTTGCGCTCGTTGACGTTCATCGTCTGGGTCATCTCCGTCGCGACCCGGTTGGGCACGCCAACCTCGTTCAGCGACAGCGTCGGGTCCGGCGAGATCACGGTCCGGGCGGAGAAGTTCACCCGCTTGCCGGACAGCGACCCTCGGAAGCGACCCTCCTTGCCTTTCAGGCGCTGGGAGAGCGTCTTTAGCGGCCGGCCGGAGCGGTGCCGTGCCGGCGGCGTGCCGCTGATCTCGTTGTCCATGAACGTCGTGACGTGGTACTGCAGCAGCTCCCAGAGGTCCTCGATGATCAGCTGGGGGGCGCCGGCCTCGCGGTTCTCCATGAACCGCTGGTTGATCCGGATGATGTCCACTAGCTTGTGCGTGAGGTCGTCCTCCGAGCGCTGACCGTTGTCCAGCGTGATCGACGGCCGGGCGGTGACCGGCGGCACCGGCAGCACTGTGAGGATCATCCACTCGGGCCGCGACCGGTCGGCGTCCATCCCGATGACGGCGATGTCCTCGTCCGGGATGTCCTCGAACCAGTCGCGGATGTCCGAGGGCATCAGCTTGTTCATGTCCTCCTCGGTCAGGTCCACGTCCAGCGCCGTCTCGATAGCCTCGCGGTCTTCCTTGCGCGGCCGGAAGTCGCCCGAGAGGATTTCCTGGACCCGGCCCGCGTCGATGCCGGCCTCCTCGGCCAGCTCCGGCGGGGTGACCCGCTCGTCGTCCTCCTCGCCAGGCTCCATTGCGGCCGCGATGCGGCCGGGGTAGTCGGCGGCCAGCACCTGCTGGACCTCGTAGTAGGTCGTCGGCTTCTCGTGCTGGATGTCGAACTGTTTCTCGCCGCAGTGGGGACAGCGGTCCTTCTTGCGGGCCGCCCGGATGGCGGCCTTCGTCACGTCGTTGAGATCCCGACCCAGGTCGCGGGTCCGGCGCAATTGCTCCCGGAACTCCGCCTTCTCGTCCTCGGTCAGGCAGAGCCGCGAGCACTCGCGGCAGGTTCCGCGCAGCAGCCGGCGGATCAGCTTGTTGTGGCCGACGTGGATCACCGGCGCTGCCAGTTCGATGTGGCCGAAGTGGCCGTTACAGGAGCCGGAGTGCTTGCCGCAGGTCTTACACTCCAGCCCCGGGTCGATCACGCCCAGCCGCGGGTCCATCAGCCCCATGTCGATTGGGAAGCCGTCGTCGTCGTAGGTGTCAGCCGTGATCACCTTGGTGGCGCTCATGTCGCGATACTCTTCGGGATCCATAAACCCGAATTCGAGCCGTCCGATCGATTTTGGTGCCCGTTGACTCATACTGCGTCCTCCAGTTCGATCCGAGGGGCGATGCCGAGCGCTTTCATCTCGTCGAGCAGGAGCTTGAACGCGTAGGACATCTCCACCTCGTGAATGTCTGTTTCTTCCTCACAGTTCGGACAGTACACCCGCCGTTGCTCGACGTTCTCGACGGCGGTCATGCCACACTCGCCACAGACGTTGATCAGCTCCCGGTCGGACTCGTCGAGCAGGCGCTCCTTGAGCGTCATCGCCGCGCCGTGCCCGATGAATACGTCGCGCTCCATCTCCCCGATCCGGAGGCCGCCCTCGCGGGCGCGCCCCTCCGTCGGCTGGCGCGTCAGCACCTGGACCGGGCCGCGCGAGCGGGCGTGGATCTTGTTCGACACCATGTGGTACAGCTTCTGGTAGAAGATGGTGCCGACGAAGATCTCCGCTTCGATCTTCTCGCCGGTGATCCCGGAGTACATGATCTCCTTGCCGCTGGAGTTGAACCCGTGGTCCTCCAGCGAGCCGCGGAGTTCGTCCTCGTCCTCGCCGGTGAAGGGGGTGCCGTCGACGCGGCGGCCTTCGAGCGAACCGACCTTGCCGCCGATCATCTCCAGGATGTGCCCGACCGTCATCCGCGACGGCAGCGCGTGCGGGTTCAGGATCAGGTCCGGCACGACGCCCTCCTCGGTGAACGGCATGTCCTCCTGGGGCGCGATGTGGCCGACGACGCCTTTCTGACCGTGCCGCGAGGCGAACTTGTCGCCCAGTTCCGGGATCCGCTCGTCGCGCACCGAAACCTTCGAGAGCTTCGAGCCGTCCTCGCCCTCCATCAGCGTGACGGTGTCGACGACACCGGACTCCCCCGACCGCATCGTGACGCTCGTCTCACGGCGCTTCTGCGGTGACAGCCCGCCCATGTCGTCGGGCTCCTCGAGGAACCGCGGCGGACTTGTCTTGCCCAACAGGACGGCGTTTTCCTCGACTTTCGTCTCCGGGTTGACGAGGCCGTCCTCGTCGAGATGGGTGTACGCTTCCTCGCCGCGCGCACCTCGGACTTCCTCGTCGGGGATCTCGAAGCGGTCCTCCTGGCCGCCCGGATAGCGGCGCTCCTCGCCCTCGTAGGTCCGGAAGAAGTGCGAGCGGGCGAGCGCGCGGTCGACCGACCCCTTGTTCATCACGAGCGCGTCCTCGATGTTGAACCCCTCGTAGGACATGACGGCGACGACGAAGTTCTGTGCTGCGGGGCGGTCGTCGTAGCCGATCTGTTCGGTCGTCTGTGTCTTCACCAGCGACAGCTGCGGGTAGTGCAGGAGGTGCTGGCGCGTGTCCGGCCGGATCCGGTAGTTGGCGGAGGGCAGCCCGAGCGACTGCTTGATCATCCCGGATCCCATGGTAATCCGGGGCGAGGCGTTGTGCTCGGGGTAGGGGATCATCCCCGCGCCGATGCCGAACATCAGCTGCGGGTCGATCTCAAGGTGGGTGTGGTCCCCGGTGAGCTCCTCCTCCTCGACGGCGACGAGGATGTCGCCCTCCTCCTCGGCGTCGATGAACTCGATGTACCCGCGGTCGACGAGTTCCTGGAACTCCAGCTGGCCGTCGGTCAGTGCTTCGACTTCCTCGTCGGAGATCAGCGGCTCCCCGTCCTCGACGATCAGCAGCGGGCGGCGGGCTCGGCCCGCGTCGGCGTTGACGATGACCTCGCCGGTCCGCTCGTTGACCGAGACGTTGACCATCTCGCTCACGTCGCCGCGCCGTCGCGCCTGCCTGATCTGGTCTGCGAGCTGTTCCGGGTCGGGATGTGTCCCGACAAGACTCCCGTTCACGTACACTTTGGCTTCTCGTCCCTGGCTCATGTTAGTCGTCCGCGGGCTGTTCGACACTTTCGATGCCGGGGATGCCCTCGACCCCCATCTGTGCGAGTTCCTGTTTCAGTCGCTGTTCGTCGTCGACGTTCTGTGACAGCTCCATCGCCTGTGCGAAGTTTTTCACCAGCCCACAGTTCGGCCCCTCGGGCGTCTCGGAGGGACAGATCCGCCCCCACTGGGTCGCGTGGAGGTCACGCGCCTCGAAGTGTGGCTGCGAGCGCGACAGCGGCGACCGGAGCCGCCGCAGGTGGCTCAGCACGCCCATGTAGTCGGTCCTGTCCACGAGCTGTGAGACGCCGGACCGGCCGCCGACCCAGTTACCCGTCGCGATCGGGTGTTCGAGCCGTTCGGTCAGCACGTCCGAGCGGACGACCGTCGAGACGGACAGCTGCCGGTTGCGCATGTTCGCCCGTTCGAGCTGGTACTTCACGTCGCGTGCCAGCTTGTTCAGTGCGGTCCTGAACAGGTCGCGCATCAGGTCGCCGGACACCTTCAGGCGCTTGTTGGCGTAGTGATCCTTGTCGTCTGCCTCGCGCCGGCCCAGCGCGAGTTCGAAGCACGCCTCGGCCATCCGGCAGAGGTAGTACGCCTTGTTGATCCGGACGTCCTCCTCGTCGACGCCCTCCTCGTGGAGGTGTGGCAGCAGGTAGCGGTCGATGACGTAGTTCGCCCGCTTGAGCTGGTAGTTCTTGCCCTGGCCGGAGGCGACGCGCTTGCCCAGCGCCTCGATCGCCTCCTCTGTCGTCTGGACCTCGGCGGCCTCCAGGTTCTCCAGCATGAACTTCACGATCTCGGGGTCGTCGCTGACCCGATGGACGATCTCCTCGTCGGATTCGAGTCCGAGCGCGCGCACGAGGGTCACGAAGTTGACGCTGCCCGAGACCGAGGGGAACGAGACCTCCAGCAGGCCGTCGCGCGTCCGTTCACACAGCACCAGTGCCCGGTACCCGCGGCGCTGGGAGAACGTCTTGGCAACCTCGATCGTGTCGCCGTACTTGGTGTCGGTCTCGGCGAGGATCTTGTTCGGCGCGAGGTCCTCGCTGGTCATCAGTACCCGCTCGGAGCCGTTGACGATGAAGTAGCCGCCGGGGTCGGCGGGGTCCTCGCCGATGTCGATCAGCTCCTCGCGCGTGAAGTTCGCGATGTTGCACTTCCTCGAACCGACCATGATCGGCATCCGGCCGATCTTCGTCTCGGTCTGGTCGACGGGACGTTCCTCCTCCTCTTCGCCGCCCTTGATGACTGCCATCTCCATGAACACCGGCGCCGAGTAGGTGATGTTCCGGAGGCGCGCCTCCTGGGGGTACAGCAGTTCCTCGCTGCCGTCGGCCTCGCGCACCCGCGGCGTGACGATCCGGATTTCGCCCAGTTCGACGAACACCGGCTCCTCCCCCTCTTTGTCGCCGATGTCTGTTTCGATCGTTGCCTTCTCGTCGACGACCTCCTGCATCCCCCGGTCGAGAAACGCGTTGAACGACCGGAAGTGGTGTTCGGCGAGCCGTTCGCGTGAGAAATACTCCCGTGAGATCTGTCGTTTGTTGTCGATATCCATTATTCCACCACCAGTCGGTACACCACGGCCCGGTCCGTGGTGCGTGAGTCGCGGACGATTTCGACGACGTCGCCAACCTCCGCCGCTGACGGCAACGCCGGGTCCGTCCGTTTGATCTTCGGAAGATCTGTTTTTCGGATGTTGTACTCCTGCATTACGTCCTCTATCTCCGGGTCATCGAGGACGTTGTGGTCTGGTACGAGTTCGTGGTTGCTTACATCTACCATGGGTGTGGCTTACCGGCTGAGAAGCTGGTCGAGATACTACAGAACGGTACCGCCGGGAACCATTTAACCCTTTCTAAATCCCGCCGTGCACAGCTATCCGTGCCGGGGGCGAGCGTTGGGGCCTGTGTTGGATGCCGTGATGGTCCCGTACCCACCCCTTGTACGTGTGGTACAAAATAACTTGCGTGCGAAATCGTTTGGAAAGTCTTAATACCCAAACCCGGAAACGTGAGAGTGCGAGCCCGGGTGGTGTAGTGGCCCATCATACAACCCTGTCACGGTTGTGACGCGGGTTCAAATCCCGCCTCGGGCGTAGAAATTTTCGTTCACATCCCACAGGTAAAAGACCCAGAGATCCGGCGCCGTTCGATGCGCCGGACGCTGGGGGTGATACTGGTGGCTGTACGTACGTGAAAACTCGAATTGAGAACCCAGGCGGAACGGGTCTGTCTCCGCAGAGAGCAGAGACTGGCGAGTAAAAGAATTACAGCCACCAGTATGAGCACTGATGGACGCCCCACCGAACAGCCCGGTCGTTCCAACGTCGGCTATCATGTCCCAAAACGCTTATGATCTATGGGGTCATAGGTCATAGTAGGTAGCAGGATGCCAAAGAGCCACCCGCTCGAGTTGAACCGCGCCGTTCCAGGCGGGCGCGTCGAGATGTTTGCGATTCGTGACGACAACTATCCCGGCGGGTGGTTCTACCGGTTCCAGTACTACCACCCCGAGGATGGCGAGATACTACGCTACGATAACGCCCACGACGACGTCGATCTCGGGAGGCACCACCGACACATTCGATTCGGTGACGACACCGAAACCGAATTTCACGGAATCGTTCCGCACGTCACGCGATTCCTGAACGAAATCGCCAAGCTCACCAACACCGAGGATTCAACCCATGACTGACACCGACCACGACGGCTGGCCCGACAAGTACCGCGACCCTCGCGACCGTCCCCACCCCGACGTCCTTCGCGTAACCGTTGAGACGTTCGACAGGATGCGGGAGGAAACACTCGACGCGATCAACGCGGTTGCCGACGGTGAATCCCCTCCCGCCGTGGTATCGTTCGCGACGGTTGGCGAGCTGCGGAAGATCCTCACCGACCGCCGGATCGAACTGCTCCGGGCACTCATCGACACCGACGGTGCCGCCGAGAGTATCACCGCGCTCGCCGAGGACCTCGATCGCGACTACCGGACGGTGCACGACGACGTTACGCTGCTCGCGGACTACGGACTACTGTTCATCGTCGACGAGGGACAGTCCAAGCGGCCGTACCTCCCCTACGACCGGATTCATCTTGATGTGGAACTCGTCGGGAACGAACCGGGCGAAGAACCAGCCCCAGCGTGAGCAGAGAACCGACAACGATTCATTACCGGACAGTGTCGGGGTACTCTCCCAAACGTTTTTCCACATCTCGGGCCTAAATACTGCATGGCAGACCTCCGGGCGCTGCTGGATTACCGATCCGTGAACGCGTCGGTCGCGTGGGCCGCGACTGGGATCCTCTTCATCGCCGCAGTAATGCTTCTCGTTCAGGCCAACGTGTTCTGGTCGGCCTTCGCCCTTCTGCTCGTCGGACTCGTTCTGCTCCCACCGGTCGTTTCCCGCGATCCGATGGGGACGATGCCCGGCGAACTCGTCGTGCTGGTCGCAATCCCTGTGACCTTCCGATTGCTCGGCGTGTTCCTGGAACTGACGCAGTATGTCGCGATCGCCGGGTCGGCGTTGCTCGTCGTCCTGGTGCTGGACTGGTACACGTCGCTGGAGATGGCACCGCGGTTCGCCGTCGCGTTCGTGACTATCACCACGATGGCGTTCGCCGGCGCCTGGGCTATCGCCCAGTTTGCGACCGATATTCTCCTGGGGACTGACTTCATCTCCACGCAGCGGGAGTTGAACCTGGACCTGGTCACTGCAACAGCGGTGGGCCTGATCGCGGGCGCGCTGTCGGAGGCGTACTTCCGCAAGACCGACGGCGCCGCACCGCTTCAGGGGCCGCCGTTCAGCCCGACGTTTTCGAGTCGCGACCCATCGAATCCCGACGAATTCGACGACAGTGCCGGAACGACAGACCGCCTCGACGGCGGGTACCCCACGCCGGGGACGCCCACGCAGGATGGCATCGCCGTCGGCTCCGAGGAGCAGGCCGGGGATCAAGTCGACGCTGACGGCGACAGCAGCGCGGACGCCGCTTCGGCGGACTCCGAGCCCGAGGACGCCATGGAGCAATCCCCGAAACACCGACTTGTCCTGCGGACGCTGCAGGTGATCCTCGTGAGCATCGTCGGCTACTCAGTCGTGACAGTTCAGGGCGACCTGTTTCTCAACAGCGCCGTCCCGCTCGGGCTGACGTTCCTGCCGACGATCGCCAGGCGCCGGTACGGCTATCCCATGCACGCGAAACTGGCACTGCTGATCTCCTTTGCAGCCACGATGCACGCACTCGGTGCCCTCGGCCCCTACAGTTCGACCGACTGGTACGGCACCTTCACCCACGCACTCTCGTCGACACTCGTCGCGGGTGTGGGGTACGCGCTCGCACACGGGCTGGAACTGCACACCGACCGCGTGTCGTTCTCGTCGCGGTTCCGTGGCGTGTTCATCATCCTGTTCGTGCTCGCAGTGGGAGTACTCTGGGAGCTCATGGAGTTTGGAACCGGACTGTTCGCCGGCGCCGTCGGCGACGAGATCCTGGCTCAGTACGGCGTCAGCGACATCGTCAAGGATCTCGTGTTCAACACGGTCGGCGCCATGGTCGTTGCGCTGTGGGGGACGCCGCTGTTCCGCCGGCTTGCCCGCGGGATCGGCGGCAACGTCGGCGGTCTGTTGCGGTGAGTCATAGTGATTGAATCCACCTGCAACTTTTTATAAATCAACCTCCTAATCCCCCGCATGACGGTCCTTTCTTTCGACGAACACGGTGTCGACGTGGTGTACGAGGGGACGGAGTTCCGTCTGGAGAAGGCCCTCGTCGAGGAGGCGATCGGCAAGAACTACCCGGACGTGACCGACCACGAGGTCCTCAAGATCATCGAGGAGGACCCGGCGCTGTCGGGCGAACCGCAGCGAATCGACGACATTTTGACCTGACGGTTGCATTACGGAGCGTGATACTGGTGGCTGTAATTCTTTTACTCACCAGTCTCTGCTCTCTGCGGAGACAGACCCGTTCCGCCTGGATTCTCACTTCGAGTGTTCACGTACGTACAGCCACCAGTATGAGGAGCCGCGGTCACAGAATCAGTATCAGGTCGCAGCGTCGATCGCCTGCTCCAGATCGGCGATGATGTCCTCGGTCGCCTCGAGACCGACCGAGAGGCGGACCAGGTCGGGCGTCGTACCGGAGGCGCGCTGTTCCTCTTCGGTGAGCTGCTGATGGGTCGTGCTCGCCGGGTGGATGATGAGCGTCTTCGCGTCGCCGACGTTCGCGAGCAGGCTCGCGAGTTCGACCTCGTTGCACAGCTTCCGTCCGGCCTCGTAACCCTGTTCGAGGCCGAACGTGATCATCCCGCCGTAGCCGCCGTCGAGGTACTTCGAGGCGTTATCGTGCGTTTCGTGGGATTCGAGCCCGGGGTAGTTCACCCAGGACACCTCGGGGTGGTCATCGAGAAACTCGGCGACGGCGAGGGCGTTCTCCGAGTGGCGCCGGATACGGAGCGGCAGCGATTCGATCTTCTGTAGCGTCACCCAGGCATCGAACGGCGACTGCTGGTTGCCGAGGTCCCGGAGTCCGCGAGTGCGAGCGGCAAACGCGAACGCAGCCTCGCCGAAGCGATCACGGAAGTTGACCCCGTGATACGCGGGGTTGTCCTCGGTAATTTCGGGGAAGTCACCGTCCTCCCAGGAGAAGTTCCCGCTGTCGATCAGCGCGCCGCCGATGGTCGACCCGCTGCCGTGGATCCACTTCGTGGTGGAGTGCCAGATCAGGTCAGCGCCGTGCTCGAAGGGGTTGCACAGCGCCGGCGTGGCGAAGGTGTTGTCCACGAAAAACGGGATATCGTGGTCCTGAGCGATCTCGGCGAGTCGCTCCAGATCCGGCGTCACGAGTGCCGGGTTCCCGATCGTTTCCGCGTGCAGGTACGCGGTGTCCTCGTCGATCGCCTCACGGTACCCCTCGTAGTCGAGAGTGTTGACGAACCGCGTCTCGACGCCGCGGCGTTCGACCGTGTGCGTGAAGTAGGTGTAGGTCCCGCCATACAGCGACGAGGCGGTGACGATGTTGTCGCCCTCCTCGGCGAGCAGGAACGTCGCCAGGTCCAGCGAGGCCATGCCGCTCGACGTGGCGAGGCTGGCCACGCCACCCTCGAGCGTAGCGAGTCGCTGTTCCAGCACCGCGTTCGTCGGGTTCATAATCCGCGAATAGATGTTGCCCTCCTCCTCGAGGGCGAACAGCGAGGCAGCGTGTTCCGAATCGTCGAACACGTACGACGTCGTCTGGTAGATTGGCGGGGCTCGCGCGCCCGTGGCCGGATCCGGTTCCTGTCCCGCGTGGATGCTGTCGGTAAAGATGCGTTCGTCTGCCATCCCCTCCTGCTCGGTGCCCGAACAAGTCAAGTGTTCAGGTGCGGGCAAGTGTTGACCTCGATCGGGTTTCGAGGCAATTTTCAGTTGGTTTCCGGCGGAGCACCGGGGTATGATACTACGGTTCGAGGAGGAGTTCGTCGAGGAGCTTCGACTGTGCCGCGTTGAGGTGTTCGATGAACGTCGTCGGGTACCGACTCGGATGACCGCTGAGCCGGGGTCGGCGTGATACTGGTGGCTGTAATTCGTTTACTCACCAGTCTCTGCTCTCTGCGGAGACAGACCCGTTCCGCCTGGATTCTCAATTCGAGTGTTCACGTACGTACAGCCACCAGTATGAGACGGTTTTATAGACGAGCGCCACAGCAGTAGGAGCATGCTGCAAGGAGTGCAGGTCGCACTGGGGGTATGTGGGTCGATCGCGGCGGTCAAGACGGTCGAGCTGGCGCACGAACTCCGCAGGCAGGGGGCCGCGGTGAGGGCGGTGACGACGCCGGCCACCGAGTGGATCGTCAACCCCTGGTCCCTCCAGTATGCGACGGACAACCCGGTAGTGACAGAGCTCACGGGCGCGGTCGAGCACGTCGAACTCTGTGGCCGTGGCGGCTGGGCCGACATCTTGTTGATCGCGCCCGGGACCGCAAACACGGTGGGCAAGATGGCCGCTGCCATCGACGACTCGCCGGTGACGACCTGTGCGACGACCGCGCTCGGGGCGGACCTCCCCATCGTGGTCGCCCCTGCCATGCACGAGCCGATGTACGACCACCCCGGCGTGATCGATGCGATCGAGACCCTGGAGTCGTGGGGCATCCAGTTCCTGGACCCGCGCATCGAGGAAGGCAAAGCGAAGATCGCGACGGAGGACGCGATCATCACAGAGACGGCCCGGGCGACGACACCGGACAGTCTCGCTGGCAGCACTGTGGTGGTTACGAGCGGCGCGACGACCGAGTCGGTCGATCCGATCAGGACGCTGTCGAACCGCGCTAGCGGACGGACCGGGCGCGCAGTCGCCCGCGCTTGCTACGCCCGCGGCGCGGAGGTTATCCTGGTCCACGACGGCCCGGACGTTCCCTGGGCGACCGTCGAGCACGTCGAAAGCGCCGCCGAGATGACCGATACGGTGCTGGACCACATCGGAACTGCGGACGCACTGGTCTCCGCGGCTGCTATCTCGGATTACACGGTCGAGACCGCCCCGCAGAAAATCCGATCGGGGCAGGAAGACCTCAGCCTCGATCTCACGCCGACGCCGAAGCTGATCGATCGGGTCAGGGACGCCGCGCCGGACCTCACGATCGTCGGCTTCAAGGCGGAAACCGACGGCACCGAGGAGGACATCGTCGAGCGAGCGCGGTCACTCCAGCAGCGGGCTGATCTCGCGTTCGTCGTCGGCAACCGTACCTCCGTGATGGGAAGTGAGGATACCAGTGCGGTTCTCGTCGACGGGGAGGAAACCGAGCAGTTCACAGGCTCGAAAGCCGATCTCGGCGGTCGCGTAGCGGAACGACTCGCAGATGTGGTCTGACAGTGATTGTTGGGACTCTTTACCGCCGGGGAGCCACAATTCGTGGACCTTAGCCCTCGAAACAACCATTCATCTGACGTGGCCCCGAAAATAATCGTACAATCACTATGAAATAAACTCTCTCGATCTATCGGAAATAAAACGCTATTCTCGGGTTGTACACCCGGACGTGATTTGTCTGAGATATCTCGACACAGATCGGGACTGTCAAGGTCGATACTCGTAGATATCTGCCCTGACGTGTCACAGAGTCACGTCCGGATGTGTGTAGCCAGGCCTTCGATTTTCAAATTTAGAATTCGGTGATGGGTTTTTTATACGCCCGTACCAGTAAGTACATCATACGTATCCGTCAACCGACTTCAGGAACATCCTGAAGAGTACAGCGGATCCAAACTCAGGTGTTAACACGATGAAATTGAAACAGTTACTCAACGACGACGACGCGGTGAGCCCAGTGATCGGTGTGATCCTGATGGTCGCGATCACGGTGATCCTCGCAGCGGTCATCGCAACGTTCGTCCTCGGTCTGGGTGAACAGGTCAGCCAAACGTCACCGAACACGAGCTTTAGCTTCGACTACGAAGAGGGAAGTGCCACTGACAGTTGGGGAGACGGAGGTTCCTCAAACGACGCAATCTTGACTATCACTCACTCAGGAGGACCGAATATCGACGCCAACCAGTTGGGAGTTGCCGGCTCGAGCGTCAATGGCTCGGCTCAATGGGACGACACGAGCCAAGATCCCCAGTACAGCGCTAGTGACGAAATATCGGCAGGGGATAGCGTCGAGTACGCTATCCAAAACGACGACCGGATCAGCGTCATCTGGGAGAACGAGGAGGGCACCGAGTCAGCCACGCTACAGAACTTTATCGCTCCGAACGCCTGATGTACACCCGGACGTGATTTGCCAAAGTCATCTCGACACTGTCAGGGTCGATACTTGTGGATATCGTGTCCTGACGTTTACAGAATCACATGACCACCGGGTTACCAGTCGGTCATAAGGCACCGTTTTCCACGCTAAGTGACGAGGTTCCGGGATATCAGGCGGCGTAATACTACGGGGAAGTGGGCCGCCAGGTCCGCTATGGATGACACACCCAGTTCCAGAACGTCTCACCTGCTCGGATTCATGACCGGCGGCGCCCTGGGATTCTTGCTGATCGGGGGCCTGTTCCTGTCGCTGAATCAGGTAATAGCCCTAACGGCTGTCGCCCTCTCGCTCATTTATCTGTTGACCGGGGTCTGGATTCATCGGCGCTGGCATCGGCTGTTTCCGGAGTAGCCGTCGCGGATTCGGGCGGGCGTACCGGGGGCCCTGAGACTGTCGGACATGAGTACGTGGAGAGTTCTATCCCAGAACCGTGCTGAAACGTGTGCATACACCGGTTTGGGTGTCTTGACATTCCACAGAGTCACGTCCGACAGTATGAGTCCGGTCCGCGGCCAGAGTCCGGTCCGCGACCAGAGTCCGGATTGGGTTCAGCAACTTTTTACTCCCTCTCCCAGTAGCGACGCCATGGACCGACTCAGGGAGTCGCTCCTCGAGGCGCCGATCATCGAGAAGGAGGGCTATCACTACTTCGTCCATCCGATCAGCGACGGGGTCCCGATGCTGCGCCCGGAACTGATGCGCGAGATCGTCATCGGGATCATCCGGAAGGCCAACCTCACCGACGTCGACAAGATCGTCGCGCCGGAGGCGATGGGCATCCACATCTCGACGGCGGTGTCGCTCATGACCGACATCCCGCTGGTCGTGGTCCGGAAACGCCAGTACGGCCTGGCGGGCGAGGTGCCGATCTCGCAGGTGACTGGCTACTCCAAGGGAGAGATGTACATCAACGACATCGACGCGGGCGACCGCGTGCTGGTGCTCGACGACGTGCTCTCGACGGGCGGGACCCTCGCCGCCCTGCTCACGGCGCTTGACGACATCGGCGCCGACATCGTCGACACCGTCGCGGTGATCAAGAAGGTCGGGGACGGCAACGAACTCGACGGAACGACGTTCGAGCCCAAGACGCTCATCAACGTCGACGTGGTCGACGGTGACGTCGTCATTGTCGACGAGAGCGGCGACGGCTGATCCGACGCCCGAAGACTGCCTGTTCTTCCCGGTCATACGGTCGTGCGTGATACGGTTGTTCGTGAGTATTTTCGGGACTGCCTCGTTATATCGGGTGTTTGCCGGGCTGTGACGCACGAACTGTGACACCGTAGCGGTAACGAATCATGAACGACCGTATCATAGTGATTGTTGTGACTATTTACCGCCGGGCATTCGTCAAACCCTAGTTTCGAGCCGTGAAACTGCTGTTAGTGCGATGCAATGCCGAAAAAACTCACAACAATCACTATCAGTCATCGAGCGGGGTGTGATGCATATCGGACGGGACCGACGGGTATAATCGGCTGGATGTTCGACTGTAGGACAACGATGCGCGTTCGAGACTGGGACGACATACTGCAGGAAGTTGTCCAGAGCGACGCTGATCCGGGCGGGTGGCGCGCAGTTGGCGGCGACAGGGCAACTGGCATCGGCGAGGATCTGTACATCGCCCACCCCGGCGTCGGCGCGTTCCAGCTCAAGACGTACGCGAAAAACCCCCTCCAGGTCGAGGGGGTCGGGACGCAGGTCGCCCGCCGGATCGACGACGAGCTGGACCCGCTGTTTCCCGACGAGGACACCGGCGGCCTGTTCGGCGTCCAGGAACCGATCACAGACGAGGACACCGCTGAACAGCGGGCCAACGAGCTCGAAACAGTCGTCGAAACCCACGCCGAGGCGCCGACGACACCCGACGCCCTGTTCGAGGACATCATGGACGCACTCGACAGTCCCGCCTACGGACCGATGGAGTTCGACCAGTATGACCGTCCGGACGGACTCGACGACCTCACCGAGACGTTCGAGGAGGCCGAGGACCTGCTAGAGGCCGAGTTCGAGGACATCGTCGACGAATCGGTCGAACGGGGCTTTCACTGATGGACGTTCCGGACCCGCGGGAGCGTGGAGCCCAGCGGCGCCGGCTGTACCGCCAGCTGAAAGCCGCCTGCGTCGCGCTGGTCGGGCTCTCCTGCGGACTGATTGCGCTGTACGCCGGCGCGCCGACGCTCCAGATTCCGCTCGCAGTCGGTGCAGGGCTGGTGCTCGGGGTCGTCCTCGTTGTCGTCGTGTTCCCCGGACGGGACTACATCGACACCTCCGACTCCCGCCGGGGGAGCTGACAGTTGCCCGGTCGGATCCGCTCCGGCTGCGAACTCAAAGGATCCGATCCCCGAGGGCGCTCGCGGCGAGTTCGCAGGCAAGCTCCGCAGTGCGGTTGTGTTCGTCGAGGATCGGGTTCACCTCGACGACGTCGAGTGCGCACATCTTCTCCCCGGCTTTCTCGTACATAAGCTCCATCGCCGCGTGCGCTTCGCGGTAGGAGGCGCCGCCGCGGACTGGCGTCCCGACGCCGGGTGCCTCGTCGGGGTCCAGGAAGTCCATGTCAAGGCTGACGTACAGGTTGTCGACACCGGCCGTCGCGATGTCAACGGCCTCCTCGACGACGGTCGTAATCCCGCGCTCGTCGATGTCCGTCATGGTGTAGGTGGTGACGTCGGTTTCACGGATCGCCGTCTCCTCGCCTTCGTCGAGCGTTCTGATGCCGACCTGTGCCACGTTTTCGGCCGGAATCTCGGGGGCATGTGCCCACGATAGCCCCTCGAAGGGGCCGAGGCCGAGCAGTGCGGCGACCGGCATCCCGTGGACGTTCCCGCTGGGGGTCGTCTCGGGGGTGTTGATGTCCCCGTGGGCGTCGAGCCACAGCACGCCGGTCGAGCCGTCGTGGCTGCTCCCGTTCCCGGTCCCGATGGCGATGGAGTGGTCGCCGCCGAGGATTAGTGGGAAGTTGCCCGACTCGCGGATCTCAGTGACGCGTTCGGCGAGCCGCTCACAGACGGTTCTCGTCTCCGTGAGGTACTTCGCCGTCCCGCCGAGCTGACCGCTGGCGTCGGGGTCTCTGCCTTCCGGCCGCGGGACGGTGAGGTCGCCACCGTCCCGGCAGGCGAGGCCGATGCTTTCGAGCTGGTCGGCGAGGCCGCCGTACCTGATCGCAGAGGGGCCCATGTCGACGCCGCGCCTGTCGGCGCCAAGGTCCATGGGGACGCCGACGAGTTCGACTGGTCTGTCCATACGCCGGCTTCGTCAGCCGCCGGGTTAAAGCTACCAGCTTCCCGCCCGGCCGACGCGGCCGCGAGCTACCGGATCCCCTCGACCATGACGCGCTTGCCATCGACGACGACTGTGGGTTCGGGTGCCGACGGGACGAGCACCGAGGCGAGCTCGTCGGCGTCCGGGATGGCATCTGCCGACTCGAACACGAGCCCGGACCGGGTGACACGACCGTCCTCGTGGCCCTCTGCCGCGTGGAGCATGGCGGTCGCTGGGCCGATCAGTTCCTGGAACGCGCTGATCGTCTCCTCGTCGGCGTCGCTGAACTCCGTCAGTAGCCCCTCGCTGCCGTCCGTCTCGTCGGCGGCGCCACCGTATACGAACGCGCCGTCCCCGCAGTGTTCGAGCAGCCACGCGATGTCTTCCGGGAAGCCGCCGCTTGACTGCAGCGCAGTGATCGCATCTTCGATCGGTTCCGGACCGGACGTCTCGGAATCCACGCCGCTGGCGGCAATCAGCAGCCGCTGATCGTCTGCGGCGAAGTACTGGTCGCTTCCGGAGTTCGACTGGGTCGTGAACATCGTGAAGCCACCCGTTTCACCCTGCTGGCTGACCGAATCGAGCGCGGCCAGCCCCTCCCGGTCGACCTGCCCCTCGAGCTGGATGGCCACGTTCGTCAGCGTGATCTGCTCGAGTTGCATCACCGACTCCCGATTGGCCGCGTCCCGTCCCTGCCAGGGGACGTCGAGGTTGGGCAGGAACGGGTACGCGCCCGTCAGCAGGCCGAGGATGACCGTGGAACTTATTCCCGCGGCCGTCGGTAGCTCCTCGGCGACGTCGCTGACCGCCGGGAACACCGTACCGCCACCCCGTGCCTCCGTGGGGTCGAACTCCTGGATCGGTTCGTACGCGGCCACCCCCGCAACTTTTTCGAAGTTGGCTCTGATCACCGTCCAGCCCGGTTCGTTCGGCTCTACCATGTTCTCGTAGGGGGGCATCCCCGGCGTCGCCGTTCTGAGGTCCTCGACGGTACCCTCGGTAACGGACTGGGTTGGCTCCTCTCCGTCGGGTGTCGGTGTCCCGTCGCCATTCTCGGGCGTACTCGTCTCGCCTTCGGTCGGCGTGGTGGTGGGCGTCTGATCCGCCGTGGGTTGCGTCGGAGTCGGAGTCGGATCGTCATCGCTTCCCTGACAGCCTGCCAGTGCGATGATCGACCCCACTGCGGCCAGCACCGTGCGCCGTCGCCTGCCACGTTGGTCCATGACCGGGCGTTGCCAGTCAGTTGTCATAGTCCTTCTGGGCTCTGTTTGGGGAATGTAAACAGGATCCACGGAGCGACACTGGGCAGGACGTGAGAATTCGACGCTGTTCCAGGCAGACGGGGTTTTCCTGTGACTTGTTGGGAGCGCGTGCCAATCGTTCCCCCAATTTTCGGTGTGACCGTCGGGTTTAAGGAAGAACCAGTAGAATAATAATGCATGTCATCCATCGAACTCACGCCCAGCCAGAAAACCATACTGCAGGAGCTCATCAACCTCTATCGGGAGAGCGAAAGCGCAGTAAAGGGGGAGGATATCGCGGCCGAGGTAGACCGGAACCCGGGCACGATCCGCAACCAGATGCAGAGTCTGAAGGCGCTGCAGCTCGTCGAGGGGGTACCGGGGCCGAAAGGCGGATACAAGCCGACTGCGACCGCCTACGACGCGCTGCAGATCCAGGACATGGACGAGGCTGCGGAGGTGCCGCTGACTCACAACGACACGGCGATGCCGGAGGCGAACGTCGAGCGAATCGACCTCGTCAGCGTCCACCATCCCGAGAACTGTCGTGCGAAAGTCAAACTCCGTGGCTCTATCTCTACGTTCGAGAAGGGGGACTCGGTCGTCGTGGGCCCGACGCCGCTGTCGAAACTCCGGATCGACGGGACGCTCGAAGGGAAAGACGACACCGATAACGCCCTCGTGTTGACGATCGACGGCATGGAAGCGCCTGTCGAGGAACCGACCCACTGATACTGATTGTTGTGATTATTTTCACTATCACATCGCAATAGCGGCGGTTTCACGTCCCGAAACTGGCATCTGAGGAGTACCCGGCGGTAACGAGTCACAACAATCAGTATGAGCGTTCGGAGGGGGGCGCCGCCGCGGGGGAGCGGCACGTCTCTGGGATTCATGCTGCAGCGCGGGGAGCCACTCGCTGCCTATTGTGAACAGTCGTCGGGGCGAATCCGATTGCGAAGACTTTGTATCGGAGAGTCCCTGAGCCCCCACTATGACGGAGCAGGTCGTCGTCCTCGGCTCGGGGTATGCGGGCGCCGGGGCGATCAGAAGTCTCGAAGACGCATTACACGGGGAGGCCGATGTCACCTGGATTTCCGACGTCGACTATCATCTGGTGCTCCACGAGTCGCACCGCTGTATCCGGGACCCGAGCGTCCAGGAGAAGATCACAGTTCCCGTCGAGGAGATCATGGGGGGCGCGACGACGTTCATGCAGGGTGAGGTCGCCGCGGTCGACACCGACGAGCGGGTCGTCCACCTCGACGGCGGCGAGGACGTCGCCTACGACTACCTCCTGGTCGGAATCGGCTCCAGAACTGCGTTTTTCGGCATCGAGGGACTCGAAGAACACGCCCACACCCTGAAGGGCCTCGACGACGCGCTCGGCATCCACGAGGACATCGGGCGCGCGAGCCGCGAGGCGACCCGGACCGATCCCGCCGAGGTGGTGATCGGGGGGGCCGGCCTCTCGGGGATCCAGACGGCCGGCGAGATCGCCGAGTACCGCGACGACCAGGGGGCGCCGCTCTCGATCACGCTGGTCGAGGGCCTCGACGAGATCTTCCCCGGCAACGACGACAGCGTCCAGACGGCGCTCCGGAAGCGCCTCGAAGAGCGCGACGTCAGTATCATGACCGGCGAGTTCATCGGCAAAGTCGACGAGGAGACCGTCTACATCGGCGAGGACACCGAACTCGATTACGACGTGCTCGTCTGGACGGGCGGCATCACCGGTCGGGACGCCGTCCGTGACATGGACGTCGACAAGAACGAGCGCAACTACCGGCTGAAAGCCGGCCAGACGTTCCAGACCGACGACGAACGCGTGTTCGCGATCGGCGACGCGGCACTGATCGACCAGGACGGCAACGATCCGGCGCCGCCGACCGCGCAGGCCGCCTGGCAGGCCGCCGAAGTCGTCGGCGAGAACATCGTCCGGGCGATCCGGAACGAACCGCTCAAGCGCTGGCGGTTCAAGGACAAGGGGACCGTCATCTCGGTCGGCGAGGACGCCGTCGCTCACGACGTCTACGTCGTCCCGTTCAAGGACACGTTCGGCGGTCTGCCGGCCCGCACCCTCAAGAAAGCCATCGCAGCGCGCTGGATCAGGGACGTCGCCGGCACCGGCCGGGCGGCGTCGGCCTGGTCGGACATGTAATTGCGTCCGCTGAGTACTGGTCGGACATGTAACGGCGACCTGCTCGGCGTCGACCTACTCGGGGTCGAGCCCCAACAGCGCGTGCCAGGCGCTCGCCCCCGATTCTTCGACCTGCTTGTCCATGTCAGCGAGAATCGAGACCGCCTTGCTGGCCGTCTTCGCGGCGCGGCTCTCCCCGGTGACCTGAAACTCGCCGGTCGTGCGGTCGGCGTAGACAGTGCAGACGGCACCGGCGCGGAGCCCGTAGATGCCCGCAAGCGTCAGGATGGCGCTGGCCTCCATCTCGAAGTTGAGCACGCCGGCCCGCTTGAGTTCCTCGATGTCGGCCTCCGCGTCGCGGGCGAGAAACCCCTCGAACCCCTCGCGACTCTGCCCCGCATAGAAGCTGTCCGTACTGGCTGTCAGTCCCAGGTGGTAGTCGTAGCCGAGTTCCTCCGCGGCGGCCGCCAGCGCGGCCACGACGGCGTGATCCGCGACTGCTGGGTAGTCCTCCCGGACGTACTCCATGCTCGTCCCCTCCTGTCTGACAGCGCCAGTGGTGATGATGAGGTCGCCGACGTCCGTCTCCGGCTGGATGGCGCCACAGGAGCCAACGCGGACCAGCGTGTCCGCGCCGACCCGCGCGAGTTCCTCGACGGCGATGGCGGCAGAGGGTGAGCCGATGCCCGTCGACGTGACAGAGATTGGCGTCCCTTCGTGGGTGCCCGTCGCAGTCCGGTACTCCCGGTGCTCGGCCACGACCGAGTGGTCGTCCCACGTCTCTGTGATCTTCTCGACTCGTTCGGGATCTCCCGGCAACAGGACCGACGGCGCGACGTCGCCCTCGGTAACTTCGAGATGGTACTGGACATCCTCCTGGGGATCTTCGCTCCCCGACATTACTCCACCTCCAGGTGTGTGGCGGTGATGGTGTCGGGCAGCAACTCGCCGAGTTCGTAGCTTTCGGGTTCGCCGTCGGCGTCGCAGACGATTTCGAACTCCGACGGACAGAACTCCGAGAGCGTCTGGCGACACATCCCGCAGGGTGTCACGCCGTCGCGGGCGACGGAAGTCACCGCGAGCCGTTCGAACGATCGGTGCCCGTCGCTGACCGCCTTGCCGAGGGCGACTTCCTCCGCGTGGAGGCTGTTCGAGTAGTTCGCGTTCTCGATGTTACAGCCGGTGTAGACGGCGCCGTCGTCCGTCCGCAGCGCCGCGCCGACCTGGTACTCCGAGTAGGGTGCGTACGAATCGTCGAGCGCGTCTCGCGCTTCGCTGAGGAGTGCGTCCATGTCTCGGCTGTCGGCGGGCCCGCAAAAATAGCCACCGACTACAGCGTTTCCTCCGCCGGCCCACCGTCGCCGTCGCCAGAGTCGCCCCGTAGCGTTTCGTGGATCCCCAGGACGAGCGCCGGGACGACGAGCATGAAGATGTGTTCCTCGATAGGGATCCCGAACAGGTCGACCCCCGTCCGCATCGTGATGTCGAACACGCCGACCTTCAGCGTATACCAGTCCCAGACGTAGGCGATGGGGTACAGCGCGACGATGGTTTTCGCCGCGCTCCACACCGCGTCGGCGTTGACCAGCAGCACGAGCGCCGCGGCCCCGAACACCACCTCCGTGGCGAGGTAGGTGTAGGGGCCGAGCACGGTGACGTCCGGAAGGCCGACAGTCGCGAGGGGTTCGAACCAGACCGCGACCAGAAGCAGCGCGAGAAACACGTACGCCCCCCGGATCAGGAGCATCGTCGCGACGGTCGGCTCGGCGCGGTAGGCGAGGAAGGCGACCACGCCGAACGCGAGCGCGGCCAGCGGCGACGACGGGGGGAAGCGCCCGTCCACGGACCCCCAGAGCACGCCCACCAGGCCCAGCAGCATGAGGCCCACCGCCAGCGTGCGCGCCCGCTGGCGCCCGAGCGCAACCGAGACCGTCTGTTTCTGGATCGAGCGATCGTAGTCGTAGTCCTGCTCGTCGTCGATGATCTTCACGCCCGCGAGTGTCACCAGAAATACGAGCGCGAAGCCGACGATCGAGGGAGTCAGCGTCGAGGTCTGGACGTAGAACCCACCCAGGATCGCCAGGGCGATGCCAGTCGGGTACCCGAGCGTCGTCGTCACCGGGTTCGTGTCGAACTGCGGCGCGTGCAGGTAGCCGATGAACCACGTCGGCAGCGTGATCAGCGCCGCGCCCGGACCGACGGCGAGAAACAGCGCGACTAACACACACGCGAAGCCGACGGTCGCCCCGGCCAGCGCGAGCCGACACCCCCGGATCGTCATCGGGTGGTCGTCGTCCTCGCCGCGCTTGTAGAAGTCAATATAGCCGTCCTTGACGTGGGCCGTATACACCGCGAAGAACATCGCAGCCATGTGTGTGAGACCGATCCCGAGGACGAACTCGCCGGCAACCACCGCGCCGAACCACGAGGCTGCCAGCGGCGGGAGCATGAACACCGGATGGACCTGGGAGGCGAGGGCGCGAACGTCTGCCCCTACCCCGTCTGCATGACGTGCGATTGCCACGTCCCAACAAAGGGGAGGACGGTGTTAACTGTATCTCATCCCGACGCCAGTAACCCGTTTTTACGCCACTGGGAGGCCCTGATACTGGTGGCTGTACGTACGTGAACACTCGAATTGAGAATCCAGGCGGAACGGGTCTGTCTCCGCAGATAGCAGAGACTGGTGAGTAAACGAATTACAGCCACCAGTATGAGTAACCAGTGTGTTCTCGGGTTTGCCGCAACTTCGTGGCCGGTCACACACCACCCCGCGAACTGACATTGGAAACGGCCGACACAGTTTTTTCTCACGGTGGAGTAGATCGGACAGAGTCGCCGAGCCATGTTCAGCTACACTGTCGACGTCCCGCAGGACGGTGAACGGGGTATTCGCGTTACCTGCGAGGAACACGGGGAGTCCGAGGAGTTCCAGTCCGGTTACAGCACCGTCGCGTTCCACTGCGAGCGCTGTGGGTACGAGATCGAGATCACGGCCCACGACCTCCACGAGTGGCGTGATTTCGGCGAGATGTGCTGATACGGTCGTGCGTGACTCTTTGCCCCCGGGTATTCGCCAGACGCCAGTTTCGGGCCGTGAAACCGCCGCTACTGCGATGCGACTCCGAAAATACTCACAACAATCACTATGAGTGCCCTGGCCACAACCTCAGTCAGGGGCGAAGGGGCTCGGCCGTGCCGTCCAGTCCCAGCCCGGGAGGCGCGTCTGGAACCCCGCAGCCAGCGCCGCATCCAGGTCGTCGTGGCCCGCGTCGTCGTCAGGCTCTCCGTGCACGTGGACGTCCGCGAAGTGGAAGGTCGCCTCGCCGAGCAGCCGCAGGGGCTGCTGGCCGGCGAGCATCCCGGCGAGTTCCCGGCCGAGCAGTTCGTCGACGACGAACCCGGGGTAGTCGTCCTTGACGTCGAGTTCCCGCAGCAGGACGACGAGCGCGGCGACGTTGACCGCCAGGTCGCCGTCGGCGAACACGTTCTCGACAGCGGCCCCGTACTGTTCGGTCGTCACCGGGTCGACGTCGGTCCCGAACAGCGCGCCCAGCTCCGATCGCACCGAGTTGATGATCGGGACGATCCGGTCCGATCGGTCGGCGATCCACGCCCGTTCCCGGGTCACCGCGTCGGGAGTCAGCTGCATGCCCGACCAGAGTGGCTCCAGGGTGGTGGGTCTTTGGCTCCGGCCAGCCGTCGCGGCCACGCTCGGGCTGACAATCGGGGGAAAGTACCGGGTAACTGGCAGTACGTCGGTTTTGCGAAGGCTTTTATAACCGCGAACGACAAGAAGTTCACATAACGGTTTTCCGGGCGAGACGTCCGGACTACAGCCCTGACAGCTACATCCGACAATGACTGGTCCTACTAGAGATAGTCTACGCCGCGTGCGACACGGCAGTTGGCGCAGTGAGGTCGCGACAGAGAACTCATGAGTACCGTAGAACACCGACTCGAGGAGATGCGAGCAGAGATCGAGAACGAAGTGCCGGCGGACATCACGATCACGGAAGTCCGGTACGAAGGCCCGGAACTGGTCATCTACACGCGAGACCCCAAGCGGTTCGCCCGCGACGGCGACCTGGTCCGGAAACTCGCCTCGAAGCTCCGCAAGCGGATCACGGTCCGGCCCGATCCGGCAGTGCTCTCGAAACCGGACGACGCCCGCGAGCAGGTGCTCGACGTGATCCCGGAGGAGGCCGGAATCACCGACCTGGACTTCCACCTCGACACCGGCGAAGTGGTGATCGAGGCGGAGAAGCCGGGGATGGTGATCGGCCGCCACGGCGCGACGCTCCGGGAGATCACCCAGGAGGTCGGGTGGACGCCCGAGGTCGTCAGGACGCCGCCGATCGAGTCCTCGACGGTGAAAAACGTCCGTAACTTCCTGAAACAGGAGCGCAACGAACGGCGGGACATCCTCGAACGGATCGGGCGACAGATCCACCGCGAGGAGATGTCCGACGACGAGTGGGTCCGCATCACCACGCTGGGCTGCTGCCGCGAGGTCGGTCGGGCGTCGTTCATTATTTCGACGCCCGAGACGCGGGTGCTCGTCGACTGTGGCGACAAGCCCGGCGCGGAGGACGAGGTACCGTACCTCCAGGTGCCGGAGGCGCTGGGGTCCGGCGCGAACTCGCTGGACGCCGTCGTGTTGACCCACGCCCACCTGGACCACTCGGCGCTGATCCCGCTTTTGTTCAAGTACGGCTACGACGGACCGATCTACACGACCGAACCGACGCGTGACCTGATGGGCCTTCTGACGCTGGATTACCTCGACGTCGCCGCCAAGGAAGGGCGGACGCCGCCGTACGAGTCGGAGATGGTCCGCGAGGCGATCAAACACACCGTCCCGCTGGAGTACGGCGACGTCACCGACATCGCGCCGGACATCAAGCTGACGCTGCACAACGCCGGCCACATCCTCGGCTCCGCAATCGCACACTTCCACATCGGGGACGGCCTGTACAACGTCGCCTTTTCCGGGGACATTCACTACGACGACACGCGCCTGTTCAACGGCGCCGTCAACGAGTTCCCGCGAGTGGAGACACTGGTGCTCGAATCGACCTACGGCGGACGCAACGACTACCAGACCGACCAGGAGGACTCCGAGCGGAAGCTGAAACACACGCTGGGGAACACGCTCGAACGCGGCGGCAAGGTCCTGGTGCCGGCGTTCGCCGTCGGGCGCTCCCAGGAGATCATGCTGGTCCTCGAGGAAGCGATGCGCGAGGGCGAGATTCCGGAGGTCCCCGTCCACCTCGACGGGATGATCTGGGAGGCGACGGCGATCCACACGACGTACCCGGAGTACCTTCGCGACGACCTCCGGGAGCGCATCTTCCACGACGACGAGAACCCGTTTCTCTCCGAGCAGTTCAACCACATCGACGGCGGCGAGGAGGAGCGCCAGGAGGTCGCGGACGGCGGCCCCTGCATCATTCTCTCGACGTCGGGGATGATGGAGGGCGGACCGATCCTCTCGTGGCTGGAACTGATTGCGGACGCAGAAGATTCGACGCTCGTGTTCGTGGGCTACCAGGCCCAGGGGACGCTCGGCCGCCGGATCCAGAACGGCCGACGTGACCTCCCGCTGGGCAACGGGCGGCGGTCCAGCAGTGTTACTCTCGAAATGAACGTCGAGACAGTCGACGGGTTCTCCGGCCACGCCGACCGACAGGGATTGGAGAACTTCGTCCGGACGATGAACCCGCGCCCCGAGAAGGTGCTGTGCGTTCACGGCGACGAGTCCTCGGCCCAGGACCTCTCCTCGGCGCTGTATCACGAGTTCAACATGCGGACGTTCGCGCCGAAGAACCTGGAAACGTTCAGGTTCGTCTGATACGGTCGTTCGTGACCGTTCAGGTTCGTCTGATACGGTCGTTCGTGACTATTTTCGGGACTGTCTCGTCATATCGGGCGTTTGACGGGCTCTGATAGTGATTGTTGTGACCATTTACCGCCGGGCATTCGTCAAACCCTAGTTTCGAGCCGTGAAACTACTGTTAGTGCGATGCAATGCCGAAAAAACTCACAACAATCACTATGACGAACGAACTGCGACACCGTAGCGGTAACGAATCACGAACGACCGTATGACCCGTCTGGTTACACAGGGGTCGCCGGGCGACGCCCGCCGGAGGCGGTTCCTGGTGAGGTACTATCATGTTGCCGGGCACTGAACAGCGTCGTATGGACGTCGTTGTCAACGCCGCGATGAGCGCCGACGGGAAGCTCTCGACGCGGGAGCGTCGGCAGGTCGACATCAGTGGCCCGGCGGACTTCGAGCGGGTCGACAAACTCCGGGCGGAGAGCGACGCGGTGATGGTCGGCGTCGGGACGGTCGTCGCGGACGACCCGTCGCTGACCGTCGACCGTGAGGCGCTCCGGGAGCGCCGGCGCGAGGCGGGACGGAGCGAGCAGCCCGCCCGCGTTGTCGCCGATTCGCGGATCCGCACGCCGCCGGACGCCGCTGTCCTCGACGACGCAGCCAAGTCGTACTTGCTCGTGAGCGAGACGGCACCGACCGATTTCGTCCAGCAGATGGAGAAGGAGGGTGCGACCGTGATCACCGCAGGGGAGAACAGGGTCGACCTGCCGACCGCGCTCGAACAGCTCGAATCACACGGCGTCGATCAGCTGCTGGTCGAGGGCGGGGGCGAGATCATCTACTCGCTGTTCGAGAGCGACCTCGTCGACCGCCTCTCGGTGTTCGTCGGCCCCATCGTGATCGGCGGCCGCGACGCCCCGACGCTCGCCGACGGCGACGGCTTCGTCGACGAGTTCCCTGCGCTACGGCTGGCGGAGGTGCGCCGCATCGACGACGGGGTCCTCCTGGTGTACGAGGTCCCCGATGAATAGCAGTCTCCTTGACTTCCTCCCCGCCCTGAAGGGCGAGGATTCCGCTGGCTATCCGTCAGTGGTTGTGCCCGGTCACTTCGGCGTAGCTCTGCCCGAACCGCTCCTCGAACAGCTCCATCGTGCGCTGCTCTGCCGCTTGCAGGTCGTCGTCGACCTCACCCTGAGCGTGGTGGACGATCCCGTGTGCCTGCTGTGCGACGCTGAGCATCACGAGGTCGCCGACGACGCCCGCCGGCTCGTCGCCCTCCTCGCTCAACAGCTCCAGCACCCGGGCGGGCACTTCGAGTTCGTCGCTGGAATCGTCCGTCTCGATCCGTACCGTAGTGGTTTCGCGTGTCATACCTGTCCTTGGTGTGGTCCACTTAAATGGTCTTGCGTCGACCGGGCAAAAACAACCGTCTATCAGTCGTCGTCGGCCGCGCCCGTCGCGACGGTTTCCGTGTCCTCGATCGATTCGAGGTACTCGTCGGCGTCCATGGCAGCTTTACAGCCCATCCCGCCGGCGGTGATCGCCTGCTGGTAGTGGTAGTCGACGACGTCGCCCGCGCCGAAGATCCCGTCGACAGCGGTTTCGGTCTGCCCGCCGCCCTCGCCGCCAGCCGTCTCGAGGTAGCCTGCCTCGTCCATCTCGACGCCCGTCCCCTCCAGGTATTCGGTGTTGGGGGTGTGGCCGATGGCGAGGAAGACGGCGCCGACGTCGTGGTCGAACGTCTCGGTCTCGGGGTCGTCGAGGTTCTCCTTGGGGTAGCCCGACTCGTTGCGGGCCAGCGTCACGTGGCTGACGCCCTCCTCCGGGGAGCCGTGGACCTCCAGCAGCTCCGTGTTGCGCATGATCTCGATTTCACCCTCGTCGACTTTCTCCCGGACGCGGTCGATCCAGTAGTCCTCCGCGCGGAACTCCTCGCGGCGGTGGGCGATGTAGACGGTGTCCGCGAACTTCGTGAGAAACGTCGCCTCCTCCATTGCCGCGTCGCCGCCGCCGACGACGAGCATGTCCTCGCCGCGGAAGAACGCGCCGTCGCAGGTGGCACACGTCGAGAGCCCGTAGCCCATGAGTTCGTCCTCGCCCGGAACGCCCAGCGTGCGGGCGCTCGCGCCCGACGCGGCGATGAATGCGTCGCAGGTGTACTGGTCGCCGTTCGAGACCGAGACCGCGATCGTACCGTCCTCCCGCTTGGTGACGTCCTCGACAATGCCGTGGTCGAGCTCCGCCCCGAACTGTTCGGCCTGGTCTTTCATCTTCTGGACCAGTTCCGGCCCGCCGATCCCGTCCGGGAAGCCCGGGTAGTTCGCCACGTCGGTCGTCAGCGTTAGCTGGCCGCCCGGCTCGTCCCCCTCGAGCACGAGCGGCTCGTTGTTCGACCGCCCGGCGTAGATCGCTGCTGTCAGCCCCGCGATGCCCGTCCCGGCGACGATCAGCCGCCGGTGGTCGACTGCCTCGGTTGTCATATCCTGGGATAGGGCAAGGCACCGTTTGTAGGTTGCGCTGTCTTGCTGGCGGGACTCACGACCGCCTTGCACCGATTCGGTCGGGGCGGCTCACGACTGCCTCGCACCGGACCCCGCAGAGGCGGCTCACGGACACTCGACGGCGATCGTCTGCGGTCGAATGTCCATCCCGCCGTCCTCGATGCGGATCACGAGCTGGATGCAGTCGGTCTCGTCGTAGTCGTAGTAGCGGTCGTCGAACTCGCCCGACTCGTAGCTTCCGGTCGTGCCGGCGGCCTCGACCCCGAGTTCCCACTGGCCGTGCTCGCCCATCCAGTCGGCGACGACGACCTCGCGGTTGGGTCCATCGCCGGAAAGGCCGGTGACCGTCGCCGTCGTCTCGTACTCCCGGCCGTCCTGCGTGAACGTCAGGGTCACGTCGCTCGCCGCCGCCAGGCGGTTCTCCAGCACGATCTCGCCGATCCCGGGCGGGGTTTCCTCTGCCGACGTACAGCCGGCGAGCAGGCCGGCCGGGATCGACGCCAGAAACGCCCGGCGACGGAGGGCACCCGAACGCGCTCCCTGCATCTACTCGAACTGGACGGCCGACCACTCATATATCTGTGGTCCCGAGATGGTCGCATGACCGAAATCGAGCCCAAGACCGACCAGTACGAGGACCTCCTCAGCGAGGCTCTCGATGCCGCAGAGATCGCAGCACCGCCGGACACGCCGCTCGCGGCGGCAGCCAGCGACTGCGAGGAGATGGCCCGCTCCTACCTGGAGGACGGCCGCCATTTCCGGGCGGAGGACGACCTCGTGAACGCGCTGGCTGCGTTCTCCTACGGACACGCCTGGCTCGACGCCGGCGCACGCGTAGGCCTGCTCGACGTCCCGCGGGAGGGCCACCTGTTCACGATCGGAGCGAGAACTGATACGCGATCGAAACGGGCCCGGGACGGGTGAGTTCGACAGCGAACGCGGCGCCTGGAGGACCGCAAGCGGGCTCGCCGTTGGAGGCGCTGAGATCCGACGCAAACCTTTTTGACGGTGCCGGGTGTGGTACTGGGACGCATGGAAGAAGCCCACGTGCGCTTGCTCTGTCCCGAGTGTGGGAAAGACTGGCAAACGAAGCCCGGCGAACTCCCGGAGGCTGCCCGTACCTTTCACTGCCCGAACTGTCACGCGAGTCGGCCGCTCTCCGAGTTTATGCGGACAGAACACGACCTCAACACGCTCAAACAGCTCGGGTGACTACGTCGGCGACTGCGCCCCGCAGGCCGTACAGCGCAGTATCTCCGCGCCCTGTTCGCGGTCCAGTTCCGTGTCCGGCAGGCCACACTCCGAACACAGCACGTAGCGGTCGGTGTAGGCGTCGACGGCGTTTTTGATCCGGCCGTGGTCGAACTCCCCCGTCAGCCGGGCGCGCTTGCTCTCGTCGATGTGGGCGCTGGTCCCCAGTTCGTCCTGGAGGAACCCCAGCAGGTGGGCGTCCTCCCGACCGAGGTCACCACAGATCTGCTGGAAGTTCTCGAACACCGTCGCGTGACCCTCCTGTCGAACGTCCGGGTCCGTGACTTCGAACCGACCGGGACTCGAATCGATGTCGGGCGTCTCCTCGATCCCCCGTTCGAGCATGTCGTCGTAGTCCATACCTGACCGTACCTGCCGGAGTGTAAAATTTCTCTCGCTTTTGCGGAACCCGGCGCTGCAAGCAGGACGTATACAGCCAGACTCATACTGATTGTTGTGACTCTTTATCACGTCTGACAGTATCAGATCACCGTGACGACCACGAGGAACGTCCCCAGCCCAGCAAGACCGATCAGGACCATCGGCGCGGCCGCCCGGGACCGCATTTCGTCGTTGATCCACTCGACGAGTACGATCTTCGAGGTGAGGCTGGCGGCGATGCCCAACAGGACCATTCCCGCGGCCGCCTGTGCCCCCACGCCGCCGTTGGATAACACCGTGGCGGCCGTCACCGAGACGGCGGCCGAGGAGATCAGCCCCCCTGCGAAGGCGGTGGCGTACAGGCCGATATCGCCGGCGACCTCCTCGCCGCCGACCGAGACGAGCAGGATCGCGATGTATGCGACCGAGAACTTCGCGGCGGCCCGGAACGAGAACGGCGAATCCAGGTCGATGTCGAACTCCTCGTGGGTCTCGCCGTTCCACCAGACCAGCCCGGCAGCGGCCAGCGTCACTGCCACCATCACCGCCGCGGGGGCCGAAACGGTCCAGAGGATCGGGTACGCGAGCGCGACCGCGATGCCGACGTTCCGGAGGATCATCGTCAGCGTCGCGAGCAGCAGCGCGAACGACGCTGCAGTCACGGCCTCGCGGGACTGCTTGGCCAGTCGAGCGAGCACGCCCGCGGCCGCAAAGGAGTTCGCTCCGCCGGCGAGCAGCCCGGTCACGGCCAGCCCGCGCGAGCCCCCGAGCTGTGCCATCGAGAGGTACGCCGCAAACTGGATCAACAGCACGAAGATCACGAACAGCAGCACGTCCTGGAGGACCACCGCGTCGTAGGGGTCGATCGGCTCCGAGGGCAGGATCGGGTAGAGGATGAACACGAGCGCGCCGAGCTTCAGCGTGTCCAGCAGCTCCTGGTCGGAGAGACTGTCGACGTACCTGTGCAGGCGGTCGCGCTCGGCGAGCACCAGCACCGCGATGATCAGGATCGAGGTCGACTCGAAGTACCGTTCGTAGCCGATGAGAACCCCGAGCAACCCTACGAGGAACACCGTCACCGACGTGGTGAACCCGATGTCGGCCTCCTCCAGCGAGAAGCGGATCAGTACCACCGACAGCGCCACCGCCGCGGCGAGGCCGAGGTAGATCCCCAGGAACAGCCCCAGGATCGCCGAACTGCCGTCGAGTTGGCCGACGTACACCACGACCGGGCCGGCGCCGCACAGCAGCGCGAGCGTCCGCAGGCCGGCGTACTTCCGCGCCGGGAGCCGCTCGCGCTCGAGCCCGATCAGCCCGCCGGTCGCTATCGCTACGACGACCTGTACCAACAGCGTCGGAACCTCGAACAGTTCGTGCATGTGTCCTGAAACGTCCTCCTCCCGCACCGTCAACGGCGCACGATTCCGACTCTACGCACGACTAATAAAAGAATGTGGGGGGTACTCCCCGTCTCCCCGACCCGTGGTCCCGTCAACAGCCGAAAGCGGGTGCTACTCGTCGGACTGTTCCGTGGAGGTCTCGGTCGCAGGGACGCCGGCGACGGTCGTTCCGGGCGGCACGTCTTTGGTGACCAGCGAGTTCGCGGCGACCCGCGCCCCCTCGCCGATCTCTACGCCGGGAAGGACGACCGCGCCCGCGCCGATCATCGCACCCTCCCCGATCACGACCTCGCCGGTCCGGTACTCCTCGACGAGGAACTCGTGACAGAGGATCGTCGCGTCGTACCCGATGACGGCGTGGTCCTCGACGGTGATCAGCTGCGGCCAGAACACGTCCGGCGTGGCCTCCAGCCCCCAGGCGACCCCCGCGCCGACCTCCATCCCGATCGCGCGATACAGCAGGCGCTTCAGCGTGAGACTGGGAGACACCCGGCAGATCAGCACCACAGCGTACTGGATCGCGACCCTGAGTGGGTTGCGGATCGTGTACCACTCGTGCAGTGAGTTGTGTGGCCCGGTCCGCGTGCGAACGGTCGTCCGATCCCGGCGGTCCGGACCGCCGCTGTCACTCATCGTCGACCACTGCCGTCACTCGCCACGGAGTTCCGCCATGTGGTCGATGCGCTGCTGGACCAGTTCGGGCTTGCCGATGTCGTGGCGGACCCGCAGCCCCGACTCGCCGGCGGCGGCGATCGCCTCCTCGGCGATCTCCTCCGCCGTCGTGATCGATTCGGCGACCCCGACGACGGCGAACGACCGCGAGGTGGTGGTGTAGACGCCGTCGCCGCGCTCCTCGACGCTCGCGTAGTACAGCAGGGCGTCGCCGGCGCTCTCCTCGTCGATGTCGATGCGGGTCCCGCCCGCCGGATTCGTCGGGTACCCATCGGGGACGGCGTACTTGCAGACGGTCGCCTCGCGGCTGAACCGCAACTTCGGGAGCGACTCGCCCTCGCGGGCGGCCACCAGCACGTCGAGCAGGTCCGTCCCCATCACCGGGAGCGTGTTCATCGCCTCCGGGTCGCCAAAGCGTGCGTTGAACTCGACGACGTTCACGCCATCGGTCGTCAGCATGAACTGGCCGTAGAGGACGCCCTTGTATCCGTCGAGCGCGTCGACAGTCGCCCTGAGGACGTCCACCGCGTCCATGTACTCCTCCTCGGTCATGAACGGCAGTTCGAGTGCGTCGTCGCTGTACGACCCCATGCCGCCGGTGTTCGGCCCCTTGTCTCCCTCGTGGGCACGTTTGTGATCCTGGACTGACGGCGTCACGCGGAGCTGTCCGTTCGCGACGAACGCCTGGACGGTGAACTCCTCGCCGATCAGCCGTTCCTCCAGGACGATCCGGTCGTAGTCGGACTCGCGGATGTACTCTTTGGCCTCCTCGGCAGTCACCTGGTCGCCGACGACCCGGACGCCTTTGCCGCCGGTCAGGCCGGCCGGTTTGACCACGAGGTCTCCCTCGTAGGAATCGATGTACTCGCAGGCCGCCTCGCGGTCGTCGAACGTCTCGAAGTCGGGACAGCCCGGGATGTCGTGCTGTCGCATGAAGCGCCGTTGGAACGCTTTGTCCGTCTCGATGCGCGCCTCGTCCTGCTGGGGTCCGAACGCGTAGACGCCGGCGTCGTCGAGCGCGTCCGCGACGCCAGCCTCGAGCGGCGCTTCCGGGCCAACGACAGCCAGCGTCGCATCGACTTCCTCGGCGTACGAGCGGACGGCCGTCGGATTCGTCTCCTCCAGCGTCTCGAACCCGTCGGCCAGGCGAGCGATACCGGGATTGCGGTTGCCAGCACAGGCGTACAACGAAGCCTCCGAATCGGCGAGCGAGCGGGCGATCGCGTGCTCTCGGCCGCCACCCCCGACCAGCAGCACTGTCTCGTCCATGTGTATAGGGGGGTCGAGTCGGGTGTAAAGCTTCCGCTCCTGCGAGCGCGCGGCCGCTCCGAAGTCGTTAAGGGCGGTTCAGGCGAACCGTCGGGCATGCAGAAGCTGATCATCCGGGGTGATCCGGGGATCCGGAACGGCGCCGTCATCGAGTACGAGGGCGAGGAGCTGGTCTGTTTCGGGATCAACCGGCAGGGCGACTGGCACGGCCCCGACCGGCCCCAGCTGTGGTGTACGGTCGGCCCGGCCGACGAGGAAGCCGTCTACGAGCGGCGGGAGTACATCCCGATGTTCCTCGACGTCGAAACCGTCGACGCCGAGGAGATCGAGGTCCTCCAGGCCAAAGCCTGATACTGTCGGACGTGAGTACGTGGAGATTTGACTCTCGTCCGGTTATACAGCTGTTCCTGATCGACCTCGTAGATAGTCACCCGTTCCCACTCGTTCGCCACGGAGACGGCCTCGTGCTCGCCGATGGTGATCTCAGTGTAGCGTTCGCGTTCCGCAGGGCCGACGTAGACGTACTGGACGTCGTATTGCGCGAGTAACTCCCGCTGCTGGCTGGCGTCGCCGGTGTAGATCCGCCGCACGTCGGCCACGCGTTCGTCGAACACGGCTTCGCCGCGGTACTGCGCCTCGTGGAACCACCCGGCGACAGTGGGGATGCCGGTCAGGCTGGCCGGAGCGCTCGCTCCGCCGACGGTCCCGCCGTCACGGTCGTAGGTCCACCAGTAGTGGCCTGGCGCTTCCGTCACGATGGCGGGCTGGCCGTCGACCTCGTCGTCGAGCCACCTGATCGCCTCCGCCTCGGCGGGGTAGTAGACCTCCAGGTAGGCAGTCGCGTCGAGTGTCGTTCCGAGCTCGTCGGTGGTTTCGGTGCCGTCGTCGACGTGGTGGTACAGCGCGAACCCGGGATACAGCCCCGCCGCGACGACGAGGACTGCAGCCAGAACCGCACCGGTCAGTCGGAAGCGGCGGCGGTCGAGCCCCCGGTCCGGCGCCGACCACCCCGACGCGATCCGCGGCAGGACGACGGCCGACGCGACGGCCCAGAACAGCCAGACGTGGACGTACGGCTTGAAGATCACGTTGAACCGTTCGGGCCGGGTCGTCTCCAGAGTCACCAGCTCCACGAGCAACACGAGCCCCGCGCCGGCGACGATCAACACCCCCTCGAAGCCGAGGTCGACCGTCCGCCGGAACAGCCACCAGCACGCCAGGATCAACGGTACGGTCACCGCCAGCGCGGGGACGCCCACGGCAGCGGCCAGGCCGAATATCCCGATCCCGATCAGGAGCACGAGCGCCGGGCCCGTGTCCTCGGTCGCCAGACGCCGCGAGAGGTAGACGGCGATACCCGCGAGGAAGATCCCGTGGACCACCACCAGCGGCCACGCGGGGGTCCAGGGCGCCCAGTACTCGATCGACAGTCCCGGCCCGCCGAGCACCGAGGTCGGCCAGAACGGCAGCGTCCAGACGACGCCCGCCGCCGCAACGAGCACCACGGTTCCGAGCCCCAGCCCGACCCGACGAAGCTCCTCAATGGGCCGGGCGACCGGACCGCCAGACAACCGCTCGCCGACCCGCGCCGGCAGCAGACTCACCGGGTTCCAGGGTGCGAAAAACACCGCCAGGAACGCCAGTCCGAGCACCGTCGGCAGGTCCCAGACGTTGAGCATCGCGAGCAGGCCGACGACTGGCGGGAGGGCGACTCCGAGCAACAGCCGTCGGCGCTCTTCATCGGCGCTCCATGCTGCGAGGAGGATCCCGGCGGCCAGCAACAGGAACGGCTGGCTCATCATGTGGGCGTGGAGGTCGCCGTTGAGCCAGCCAAACAGCGGGAACTCCGTCGCCGCCTCTCTCGTCTCCGGATCGGTGGGGTTGATCGGCACGACACGGCTGGCGTCCCAGTAGGAGAACTGCCGCGGATGCCAGGCAGTGAGGCTCTGGTCGGCACCCACGGCGTCGACGAACCGCGACGTGACCGCGTCCGGGAGCAGCCAGGCCAGCACCCGGACGGCGGTGTCGAGGTTGCCCGCGAGGCCGACGAAAAATGCGCCGAGTGCGGCGGCGAACCGCTCGTGGACCCGGTAAGTCGCTGCGATCGAGCCCGCGAGGCCGTAGGCGGCGGTCACGAGCGTGGCGTAAAACCCCGCGAGGCCGAGATTGTACGCGAACGCGGGGCTGGTGCCGGTCAGCGACGACAGCAGCGACGTCAGGAGGTGGCCGCCGTAGTGGTACGTGATCGGTTCGCCGGCGAACCACATCGACTCCGGCGGGAGCGACGACGAGCGGTCGAGGGTGGCGAGCAGGCCGAAATCGAGGAACTTCTCGCCGACGGCCACCGGCAGCGGGGCGGCCGCGGGATCGATCCCGCGGATCAGGACGATGAGGCCGAATCCGAGCACGAATACGAGGTCGTTTTCGGCGAGATGCGCCGGATCGAGGTCCTCGCGAACGTCGATCCGACGAGCGGCGAGGCCCGACAGTCCCAGCAGGGCGAGGACACCCGCAACTGCGGCCGGGAGCCCGTAGGCGGCGTAGCCGACGAGGTGTCCGACGAGGAGGAGCACCGCCAGTCCGACGGGGATCGCGAACCCGCCGTAGGCGAGGTCCGGGAACAGCAGGCGAGCGAGGGGGGCTGCCGCCAGCCCCAGGAGCAAAAAGAGGGCGATCCAGAGGACGACGAGGCCGAACTCCATCACCCGAACTGCTGGAAGCCGCGAATAAACCTCTTGTGAACGCCGCCCCGAAAACAGGGTCTTTTTATCGACGGCACGCAGTGGTTTCGTTCAATGAGTGGTTCCGTGGGAGTGGTCGTTCCTGCGTACCAGCCGGACGTCGACCGCCTGCGCGAGTACCTGCGCTCCATCGAGAGACGGATCGACCCGGCGGTGATCCGGATCGAGTGTGACGCCCCGCGACCTGGCGAAGCGGACCGGCTCACGGACGTCGCGACGGCGATCAACACGGTCCTGCGGCGCCGCGGGAAGGGTGCGGCGATCACGGCCGGGTTCGAGGCGCTGGACACCGACGTGCTGGCGTTCGTCGACGCCGACGGCGCGACGCCGGCGGCAGAACTCACGAAAGTCATCGATCCGGTGCAATCAGGGCGTGCGGACCTCGCTGCGGGGTCGCGGCGGCACCCGGACGCGGAGGTGATGACTCACCAGACGCGGACCCGCCGGCACCTGGGCGACGCGTTCGCCTGGTTCGCCCGCCGGATGCTCGACGCCGACCTCTATGACTACCAGTGTGGCGCCAAGGCGATCACCGCCGAGGGGTGGGACCGCGTGCGCGACCACCTCTACGAGCCGGGGTTCGCCTGGGACGTCGAACTGATCGCGATGGCCGGTGCGCTGGACCTGCGCGTCGAGGAGGTGCCGGTGCAGTGGTACGACCGGCCCGGATCGACCGTCTCGCCCGTCCGGGCATCGCTGGAACTGGGCCAGGCGCTGTTATCCGCGCGCCACCGGGCCAAGCGCCTGCGGAACAGTCGCCTGCACGGGGCCATCGCCGAGCGGCGTGACGAACCGACCGCGCTCGTCGAGGAGAAATGACTGGCGACGGTGCGGGCAGCTCCCTGTCGGCGCTGAACTCCCGGCTGCGGTTCGGCAAGTTCGTCTCCGTCGGCGTCGTCGGCGCCGCCTGTGACACCGCCGTGCTGGTGTTCCTCGTCGAAATCGTCGGCTTGCTGGAAGAGGTTGCAGTCCTGATCGGGATCGAGACGGCAATCGTGATCATGTTCCTGATCAACGACAACTGGACGTTCGCCGACGAGGGCGACGGGGATCGGCGGTCCTGGATCGGGCGACTCGCCAGGTCTCACGCGGTCCGCTCCGGCGGCGTCGTCACGCAGTTTCTGGTGTTCGTATTCATCTACCGGCTATTGTTCGTTTCGCTCACGCTGTTCGGCGTCGACGCGTGGCTGCTGGTCGCGAAAGGGAGCGGGATCACCCTGGGGATGCTCGTCAACTACGTCTTCGAGAGTCTGTTCACGTGGCAGGTCCACGCGGATTCGTGAGTAAATCTCACAGAGGGCGCGGGGCACCGTTAACTTAGACAGACGTTCCACGTCCAGGCGAACTGTTTCAGCCAGTTGTTTGCGGTTTCGACATTCTGTCCGGTGAAGGAGGCGTAGAACGTGTCTATGCGGCGTTTTAGCTCCTGAATCCACCGTTCAATCCGGTTTCTGACGCTGTGACG
>PXRK01000055.1:0-30203 GCA_003021015.1 Halobacteriales archaeon QS_4_66_20
CTCCAGCCAGCGGACCACTTCTTTTGCGTGTTCGTCCGGCGGAAAGACCGGATAGAACACGTGCTCGACACGCCCGTCGTCGAGCACGAGTGTCAGCCGCTTTAATAAGCGTTCACTGGCGACCTCGAACGTCGGGAGGTCGAGACGACCGGCGAATTCGAGGTCGTCATCACTGAGGAGTTGAAACGGGAGGTGAAGGCGATTCCGTACCTCACGTTGGTACTCCGTCGATTGCACCGAGAGACCGTACACCTCGCTTACACCACGCTCTTGGAGGTCCTGATAGTGGTCCCGAAAATTACAGGCCTCCGGTGTGCAGCCTCTCGCCCCCGGAATCGCATCCCAACCGTCTGGTATCACGTCTTTGTCCGGCTGTCCGGTCTTGGGGTAGCAGTACACGATGGTTCGGCCGGTTCGCTCCGAAAGATCAACTGTCGTCCCGTCGGTCGCAGTAAGAGCCACCGACGGAACAGTCGTTCCTGGTACGTGATCTGCACCGCCGTCGTCTTCCGGCTCCGGGAGATCGTCCGGAAGCGGAAAATCCTCGTGTCCGCTCATGGGCGACATACGAGCGAACCGGTAAAGTAATCCCCGGTACTGACCGTTTATCGTGTAGCCGCGCTAAGTGTCCAGAACTATTCTATGACACTCTCTACGAAGTGCTAAGTCACTCTGCCTCGTAGCTGGCTTCTGGAGGCGATTCCCTCGGTCAGTATCGAGAGCTGCCCCAACGACAATCGGTGATAAGATCGTCATCAGCGCGTCGAACTACTACCCGGACCGCGACGGCGAGATCGACCTGCAAGGTCGGACACAGACCGAACTCCTCGCCGACCACCTCGCTGACGCGCGGGTCCTAAAGGCCTTCAACACGATGTACTGGGAGACCCTCCGCGACGAGGCACGGCCGACGGCCGACCGTGACGACCGGTTCGTTCTCTTCGTGGTCGGAGACGACGAGGAAGCAAAGAGCGACGTGAGCGATCTCATCGAGGAGATCGGGTTCGCGCCGGTCGATACCGGGTCGCTCGCTGAGGGGGGACGCCGCCAGCAGCCGGGGTCACCGATTTACAACGAGTCGATGAGGGGCTCCCGAAGGCGCAGCCGACGCTCCGCCTGATTGTAGGTAGTCAATCGGTTTAGTTCTTTGTTTGGTTCATACCAATTACGGATATCACGGTTACTCCAGTATTCAACCGCATCGTCCTGTGTATTGTCGACGCTTTCTGTCGATTACCCTCGAATCATTGTGATCGCGCTCTATCCAAGTAGTTGAATCGTTCGCCGTGACGGTGGTGTAAGAATACGCCGAATGAAGCCATAAAAGCAGAGATTTCGAGCCATGCCCGCTTGTTCAGACCGAAAGAGACCGTAAGTACAGTTTGCGACGTTTTATATTGGTACAAACCAAAAATATGCTATGCGCGAATTTGTGTTTACCATCCAGTACGAGCCGGAGAGTGATCCGGTGATGGACGTTTTCATCGACCATCCGGAACTGGTCAGCCAGTCGCTCGCGTGTGCCGTGTCGTCCGATAGTCTGTGGCGGTTGGACCGCTATGGCGGACCTGATTCGGCCCTCGATGCACTCGACAGGGTACTGTTCGAATCCGGGCGGTGTGAGGAATGCATCAGTCGAGGGAACTGCCACGGCCACTGTGAGTACGAGATTGTCGCCGAAACGCCCTCGACACGAACGGTCTATACCTACCGTCCCGAAATGGAGGGATGTCACTCGATCCCGTATCTGGCTACACAACAGCTCGGTGGTGGGCTGTTCTTCGAGACGGTTCGACGTGACTATCGGTATCGATGGCGTGTCCTCCTCGGGGAAACCCATGCGGTCGGTCGATTGTACGACACTCTCCAGTCGGATTTGAGGGAGGGCATCACGCTTCATCTCGAACACCTCGATACCCCCACTCGCTGGGGTGATCAGTTCGTTACTGTCGCCGACCTCCCCGCCGAGCAGCGGGTGGCGCTCGAAGCCGCCGTCGAACAGGGGTATTACGAGACACCCCGCGAGACGACCGCCGAGACCATTGCGGCGGCACTCGATGTCCCCCAGTCGACGTTCCAGTATCGCCTCCAGCGGGCCGAGGCGTGGCTCGCTACACAGTTTGTGACTGACATGGTATAATGGGTTCCTCCAAGCATATGACAGTCGCGCCCGTATATGAAGCATGTCAGATACGGTTCCCCCGGAAGCAGAGGCACTACTCACGAGCGAACCACTCATCGCCCATCTGGCGACCTGCACCGAGAACAATCCCCACGTCGCCCCGCTCTGGTACAACTACCGCGATGGCCACGTCGAAATCGTCACGACGGGACAAAAGCTGGCGAATATCCGGGCGAACCCCCGCGTCGCACTCTCGGTACAAAAGGACGAAGACGGGCATGCCCAGTGGGGAGTGTCGCTTCGGGGAACGGGGACAGTCATCGAGGACGAAGACCGGATTCGAGCGGCGACGCGTCGGATCAATCGCCGGTACGGTGTCGAAGACGACGCGTGGTCTGAGAACGTCTACGTCCGGATCGAGATCGGGTCGCTCGACTACTGGGAGTACTGATACTGTCGGACGTGACTCTGTGGAATGGCAAGACACGCAAACCGGTGTACCCATGCGGTCGTGCGTGACTTTGTACCGCTATGGAATCGCGTGTTGTGCGTTTCAGCCCGTGAAACCAACGGATATTGGGCCCCAGTGCTGAAAATAATCACGCACAACCGTATCAGTTCAGCAAGTGACGACTTATCGAATAAGCGAGGTACGGGAGTGGTATTCGACGGGGAGACAGGTGGTGGCCGAACCGTGGGAGCGGTAGCCAATCCGGCGCGGAGAACGGCGGTCTGGGGCGGCCTTTCGCAGGGAAACAATCAACCCTTATATGCCGCCGATTCAAAGACCGCACACAACGGCAATGAGTGAGTGGATCGCAATCGGGGGGCTGGCCATCGTCGCGGTAACCATTCCGCTGTCGATGATGCTCGTCTCGTGGCTGTTGCGACCGAGCGTCCCCGAACAGGGCAAACGCGCCACCTACGAGAGCGGCGAGGTGCCGACCGGCAGCAGCTACGACATCCGGTTCAACATCCAGTACTACATGGTCGCGCTGCTGTTCGTCGTCTTCGACGTCGAGACCGTCTTCATCTTCCCGTGGGCGGTCATCTTCGAGGACGCCGTCGGCAACGACGCCGTCGGGTTCATCAGCGTCTTCCTGCCGATGGCGGCGTTTCTCGGCATCCTCGTGTTCGGTCTCGTCTGGGCCTGGCGCAACGGCGCAGTCCAGTGGGCCACAAGCCAGCAGGCCGAGCGCCAGCGGGTAGAGTAACCATGAGCAAGGAACAATCAGAACCAGAGCTACACGACACGCTCGAACAGGCACAGTCCAAACAGGACGCCCGGATGGGCGAGGGCGTCGACGACCGCTTCAACTCGAAGCTCCGGCAGGCGTTCGGATCGACCCCGTTCATCCTCACCAAGTTCGACAAGTTCATGAACTGGGTCCGGGGCAACTCGATGTTCATGCTCCTCTTTGGCATCGCCTGCTGCAGCATCGAGATGATGCACACCTACGCGACCAAACACGACCTCGACCGGTTCGGCGCGGGCGTGCCCCGCGCGTCCCCGCGGCAGGCCGACGTCATCATCGTCCCCGGGACTATCGTCTCGAAGTTCGGCCCCCGGCTCAAGCGGGTGTACGACCAGATGCCCGAGCCGAAGTTCGTCGTCTCCATGGGCTCGTGCACGATTTCGGGCGGCCCGTTCCAGGAGGGGTACAACGTCGTCAAGGGCGCCGAGGAGATCATCCCCTGTGACATCCACGTCCCCGGCTGTCCGCCCCGCCCCGAGGCGCTGATCTACGGCGTCCTGAAGCTCCAGGAGGCGATCCGCGCCGGCGAGAGCGCCCCCGTGACGGTCAAGCCGTACGAACTCGAACAGTTCGGCGACTTGGACGACGACGAACTCGTCCGGAAGCTCGCCTCCGAAATCGACGAGGACGACCTGGTGATGCGGTACAACTGGGCTGATTCGCCATGAGCCTCGAAGCGCCGGAGCCGGAACTGGACGTCGGCGAGACGCCCGACGGCGACCTCGACTACGACGAACTCGCCGACCTGCTCGGCGAACACGTCCTCGACCGCGAGGAACACGTCAACGCCGAGGGGTTCGTGATCCGCCCCGACAGCGTCGAGACGGTGCTCGCGACGCTGAAAGAGGAGGCGGGGTTCGATCACCTCTCCTGTCTCACCGCCCAGCAGTACGGGGACCGCTACGAGTCGATCTACCACCTCAAGAAGTACGACGATCCGACACAGGAGCTGTCGGTCGTCGTCCCGACCGCCAGCGAGGAGCCGGTCAGTCAGAGCGCGGCCGGCGTCTTCGACACGGCCATCTGGCACGAACGGGAGGCGTACGATCTGGTCGGCATCGAGTACGAGGACAACCCGGACCTGCGGCGGATCCTCCTGCCCGAAACCTGGCAGGGTCACCCGCTCTCGAACGACTACAACCAGGACCAGCCACAGATCGTGCCGCTGCGCGAGCACGCCAACCCGATGGAGAAGCGCACGCAGGTGCCCGACCGCTCGGACACGATGTTCATCAACATCGGGCCCCACCACCCGGCGACACACGGGGTGTTGCACTTGGAGACGGTGCTGGACGGCGAGCAGGTCGTCGACGTCGACCCCGACATCGGCTACCTCCACCGCTGCGAGGAGCAGATGTGCGAGCAGGGCACCTACCGCCACCAGATCATGCCTTACCCCGACCGCTGGGACTACATTTCGGCGGGCATGCTGAACGAGTGGTCGTACGCCCGCGCCGCGGAGGATCTCGCCGACATCGACGTCCCGGAGTACGCCCAGGTGATCCGGACGATGGCGGCAGAGATGTCCCGCATCGCCGCCCACATGCTCGCCATCGGCACGTTCGCGCTGGACATCTACGGCGACTTCACGGCGATTTTCATGTACTCCATCACCGACCGGGAGAAGCTCCAGAACCTGCTGGAGGACCTCTCGGGCCAGCGGCTGATGTTCAACTACTTCCGACTCGGCGGCGTCGCGTGGGACCTGCCCGAGCCCCGCGAGCAGTACTTCCAGAAGGTCCGGGACTTCTGTGAGTACATGCCCGGACGCCTGGAGGAGTACCACAATCTGCTGACGAGCAACGAACTGTTCCAGATGCGGGTACTCGACACGGGGATCCTGCCGCCGGAGGAAGCCAGAAGCTACGGCTGCACCGGGCCGGTGGCACGCGGGTCGGGCATCGACGTCGACCTGCGGCGCGACGACCCCTACGGCTACTACGACGAGCTCTCTTGGGACGTCATCACCGACGACGGCTGCGACAACTTCGCCCGCGCACTCGTCCGCCTGAAGGAGATGGAACAGTCGGCCCGCATCATCGAGCAGTGCGTGGACGTGCTCGAAGACTGGCCCGAAGACGAGCGGGAGATCCAGTCGAACGTCCCGCGGACGCTGAAGCCCGACCACGACAAGGAGATCTACCGCGCGGTCGAGGGAGCGAAAGGCGAACTCGGCATCTACATCCGGTCGGACGGCACCGACAGACCCGGCCGGTTCAAGATCCGGAGCCCGGCCTTTTGTAACCTCCAGTCGCTGGAGGTGATGGCCGAGGGCGAGTACATTCCGGACATGGTTGCCGCACTGGGGAGTCTCGACATCGTGCTCGGGGAGGTGGACCGATGACGCTCGCGGAGACGATCAGCTCCGCGCTCGGCCTCGAGGGCGCCGTCGGGCAGTTCGTCGGCGGCTTCATCGGAGCCGCGATCGTCGGGACATTCATCCTCGCGAACGCCGCCGTCGCCGGCCCGTGGGCCAAGCGGAAGATCACCGCGGCGTTCACCGACCGGATCGCGGTCGACAAGCTCGGCCCGCTGGGGATCGGGATCATCATCCCCGATGCCGTCCGGCTGATCTCCAAGGAGCTGATCGTCCCCAAGGGCGTCGACCGTCCCGCGTGGGACATCGCGCCGCTGATCATTGCCTCCTCGGCGATCCTGGGCTTTGCGGTCATCCCGATGGGGCAGGTCGGACCGGTCGAGTTCCAGCTGGCCGATCCCGAGGTCGGGCTGGCGTTCGTGTTCGCGGTGGCGTCGATCGCGTCGGTCGGTCTGGTGATGGCCGGCTACGCGTCGAACAACAAGTACTCGTTCCTCGGCGGGCTGCGCGCCGTCGCCCAGAACCTCGCCTACGAGATCCCGCTGATCCTCACCGGCATCTCGGTAGTGATTTTCGCGGGTTCGCTCCAGCTGAGCGAGATCGTCGCGACGCAGCAACAGTCGCTCGTCGAGCTCGGTCCGGTGGCAATCCCCGCCTGGTTCGCGATCGTCAACCCGTTCGCGTTCATCCTGTTTCTGGCCGCGAACATGGCGGAGGTCGGCCGCAACCCCTTCGACATTCCGGAGGCACCGACCGAGATTGTCGCCGGCTTCCAGACGGAGTACTCCTCGGTGTACTTCGTGCTGATCTACCTCGGGGAGTTCGTCCACATCTTCCTCGGCGGGGCAATCATCGCGACGATCTTCCTCGGCGGGCCGGCGGGGCCGGGGCCAGCGTGGCTGGGCCTGCTGTGGTTCCTGGTGAAGATCTGGGGCGTGTTCCTGCTGACCCAGTGGGCACGCTCGGCGCTGCCGCGGGTTCGCATCGACCAGCTGATCGAGATCGGCTGGAAAGGCATGCTGGTGCTCGCCTTCGCGAACCTGTTCGTGACTGCGGTCATCGTGGGGGTGCTGGCCCCGCTATGACCCCGAGCATCGACGCGCGACCGCCACGACACGGAGGGATCACAGCATGATCGGCATACTCAAAGGCATGGCAACGACGATGAAACACGCCCTGGACGGCGAGACGTTCACCGTCTCGTATCCGGAGGAAGAACCCGACGTGTCGCCGCGGTTCCGCGGCGTCCACAAGTTCAGCCAGGAGCGGTGTATCTGGTGTCGGCAGTGCGAGAACGTCTGCCCGAACGACACCATCCAGATCGTGATGGACGACCAGCGCAACGGCGAGCAGTACAACCTCCACATCGGGCAGTGCATCTACTGCCGGCTCTGCGAGGAGGTCTGCCCCGTCGACGCGATTCTCCTCACGGAGAACTTCGAGTTCGTCGGCGACACCAAGGACGAACTCGCCTACAACAAGGAGGAACTGAAGAACGTCCCGTGGTACAAGGATCTGGACCCGCTGGAGTCGCGGGAACCGGACCGCGAAGCGTGGGTCGGCGAGGGCGACGGCAAACTCGACTACCAGTAGCGCGTCGTTCGTTTTCGCTGCCGGCGAGAGATCGCATAGCTTTTTCCCGGCGGGGTGTGTCACGTGCTAGCGCGATGGTGTTCAAGAAGATCACGTTGATCGGATCGAGTGGCGAATCGTTCGACGACGCGGTCGACGACGCGGTCGACCGCGCGGACGCGACGCTGCAGAACGTCCACTGGGTCGAAGTCGACGAGCTGGGCGTCGAAATCGCGTCGGTCGACGGCCGCGAGTACCAGGCCGAAGTGACAGTCGCGTTCGAACTGGAGGACTGACTGCCGTAGCTCGTCCTCGGGGACTGACCGACAGAATTCCGGTGCGGAGACGTTCGGCCCTGCGGATCAGTTCTCTCCGGGTTCGACCGACCGCTCTCCGTTCTGCCCGGCTGCCTTGACGTCGGCTGCTTCTCTCCGGAGGTCCAGTGTCCGGACCGCGTACGCTGCGAGGCCCCCGATCCCCGCGGCTCCCGCGGCCGGGCCGAAGCCTGCCCCGTCGCCGTCGTCCGTCGCCTGCTCCCCGCCGTCCGTCGAGTCCTTACTGCCACTGGCGCCGTCACTTTCGGTGCCATCACTGCCGGTACCGTCGCCGCCGTCGGCGTCGTCACCGTTGGCGTTCCCGGCACCGCTGTCGGTGTCGTCGTCCCCGTCCACACCGCCGGTTTCGTCGTCTTCCGCGCCGGCAACTGCGACGGTCGCGTCATCGACGACGGCCGCTCCGCCGGTGTCGAGATACGGCAGGTCGTCCTCGCCACCGGACTCGACGAAGCGGTACTCGCCGTCGGCTGGCTCGTCGCGGTGGGGCATCGCGATCAGGGGTTGTTCCTCGGCAATCGGCTCATCGAGCGCCACCTCGACGTCCTCGTAGACCCCCGGCGGGAGGTAGTCGGTGACGCCGCGGACGCTCTCGAGGGGCTGGCCGTCGAGCAGGCGGCTGTCGTGGACGGTGAGAAACCCGCCGTCGTCCAGCCGGACCGAGTCGACGACGATCGCCTCGCCGTCGGACTCCTGGTCGGTGATAGTCGCGTCGGCCGCGGGTTCGTCTGCGCCGAGCGTTTCGATCGTCCCCTCCATCGACGGGTGGACCGTGCACACGTAGTTGGCAGCCGCCGCCGCGAGGTCCTCGGTCACCGTGAATGCGACAGTCGCCCCGTCGTCAGTCCAGCCGACGGCAGGATCGTCCGCGAACGCACCGCCGTCGCTCTGTGTCAACAGCGGATTGCCGTCCGCGTCCCGGACGGCGAGCGGATGGGAACTCCAGCCGCCGTTCTCGACGGTGTACCGCGTCCCGACTCGCAGCCGGAGGGTCGGGTTCTCGCGGTTCAGCGGGGCGACGCCGGCGTCGGCGTCCGTCACTTCCCACGCCGACACGCCGACGTTGTCGATCGAGACGCTGACTTCCGGCGCGTCCTGGCCAGCGTCGACGGCCACCTCGGCCGTGTCGACGACCGGGTTCCCGTCCAGATCGAGGTACGGCGGGTCCTCATCGCCACCGGACTCGACGAAGCGGTACTCGCCGTCGGCTGGCTCGTCGCGGTGAGGCATTGCGATCAGGGTGTCGTCCTCCGCGAGCGCCTCCTCCAGCGTCACCTCGATGCCCTCGTAGGTGCCGGGATCGAGCGCCGCGGAGACGCCACGGACGCTCTCGCGGGGCTGGCCGTCGAGCAGGCGACTGTCGTGGATCGTGAGAAATCCGCCGTCGTCGAGTCGGACCGAGTCGACGGTGACTGTGCTGCCGGCGGTGGACTGGTCCTGGAACGCGACGGCCGCCGGCGGCTCCCGAATGATGTCGATTTCGCCGAACATCGAGGTGTGAAACCGACACACGTAGTTCTCCATCCTGTCGGCGAGTTCTTCGGTGAGCGTGAAGGCGTACTCGTGGGCTTCGTCGTCCGCCTGCCAGTCGACGGCCTCCTCGTCCTCGAACTCGCCGTTGACCGCCTGGCTCAACAGCCGGCCGTACTCCCCGTCGCGGAACTCGAGGGGGTGATCGCTCCCGCCGTCGTTGACGAACCAGTAGCGGGTCCCGACTGTGAGCGCGAGCGTCGGGTTCTCCGCTCCGACCGAAGCGACCGTCCCGTCGTCGGTGTCGACGAGTTTCCAGGCGTCCGCAGCCACGTTGTCCAGCCGTACCGTCACCGCAGACTGCTGGTCCTGGCTCCCTGCAGCCCCGCCGAGGCCGGTGCCCAGCGCCACCAGTCTCGCGAGATTCCCCAGAAACTGCCGCCGATCACTACGCCGTCTCGTCTCGTCGTCGAGCTGTCGCTCCTGCATGCCGGGCGCTGGGGACTGTGTCACCTTGATGGTTTTCACGGACGGGATCGTTCGAGTCGCCGATCACCGACCGGAAGACAGGTAGAATAGCGCTGCTTTCGACCTGGTGGACTGACCGTCGTCAGGTCCGGAAGCTCTCGCCGCAGCCACACTCGCTGATGACGTTGGGGTTCTCGACGTGGAACCCTTCGCCCTGGAGCCCGCCCTCGTAGTCCAGCACCGACCCCTCGATGTAGTTCATGCTGGCGGGGTCGACGAACACCCGGAGTCCGTGGTGTTCGTAGATCGTGTCGTCCTCTTCCGGGGCGTTCTCGAAACGCATACCGTACGAGAGGCCGGCACAGCCGCCCTGCTGGACGTACAGCCGGAGTCCCGCCTCGCCGGTGTCCATCTCTTCCCCGTCGAGGAGGTCCAGGGCCTCGGAGGCTGCCGTCTCCGTGACGGCAATCTCGACTTGCTGGGGCGCGTCCTCCGTGGTGCTCATGCCTACTGGTACCCGCCGCACACTGTTAATCCTGACGGGTGCGACCGGTTCGACCGGGACCCACCGAAAGCGACGGCGATGGCCTGGGACTCTTCCTCGCGAAACGTATCGTCGAACGCTACGACGGGACGATCAGTCGCCGTGGCTCGTTTCCCGGCCCACGGTCGGGCGGGTCACGTCGCGGTCGGTCGCCTCGCCCTCGACGTCGTATGGGTACTCGCCGGTGACACAGCCCAGACAGAGGTCAGCCCGGGACCGGTTGAGCGCCTCGGTGATCGCGTCGATCGAGAGGTACGCCAGGCTGTCGGCTTCGATCTCGGCCTCGATCTCCTCGATCGTCATGTCCGCGGCGATCAGTTCGTCGCGGGAGGCCATGTCGATCCCCAGGTAGCAGGGCGCGACGATCGGCGGCGAGCCCACGCGCATGTGGATCTCCTCGGCGCCGGCGTCGCGCAGCAGGCTGACCAGTTGCGTCGAGGTCGTCCCCCGAACGACCGAGTCGTCGATGATCGTCACCGTCCTGCCCCGGATGGTGGACTTGATCGGGTTGAGCTTCAGCCGGACCGCCCGCTCGCGCTCGTCCTGCGTGGGCATGATGAACGTGCGGCCCACGTAGCGATTCTTCATCAGGCCCTCCGCGAACTCCGTCCCGGCGCCGGCCTCGGTTGCGGCTTCTGCGTACCCCGAGGCGAACGCGCGCCCGGAGTCGGGCACCGGCATCACCACGTCGGTCTCGATGCCCGACTCCTCCCAGAGCTGGCGGCCGAGCTCCCGGCGGACGTCGTAGACGAGTTCGTCGTTGAGGATCGAGTCCGGGCGAGCGAAGTAGACGTGTTCGAAAAAGCAGTGGGCCGTCTGTGGCGCATCGATCAGCTGGTAGCTGTCGTAGCCGGCGCCGTCGGGGCTGAGGACGATCAGCTCCCCCGGCTTCACGTCCCGGATCAGCTCGCCGTCGAGCGTGTCGACGGCCGCCGACTCGGAAGCGAGGACGTACCCGTCGTCGAGCTCGCCGAGGACGAGCGGCCGGTTGCCCTGCGGATCGCGCACGCCGAGCACCGTCTCGTCGTGCATGATCGTCAGCGAGTACGACCCGTGGATCCGGTCCATCGTCGACTTGACCGCCCGCACCAGGTCCGCCTCCAGCAGGTTGCGCGCCAGGTCGTGGGCGATCACCTCAGTATCTCCAGCGGAAGTGAAGGCGTGTCCCAGCGCGGCGAGGGTGTCCCGGACCTCGTCGGCGTTGACGAGGTTGCCGTTGTGAGCCAGCCCCAGCGACCCGCTCTTGAACGAGACCGAAAACGGCTGTGCGCAGCACTCGTTGACGCCACCTTCGGTCGGGTAGCGGATGTGGCCGATCCCCTGTGGGCCGTTCAACGCCGCCAGGTCCTCGCTGTCGAACGCGTCCCCGACGAGCCCCATCTCCACGTGTTCGTATTGCTGGAAGCCGTCGTGGGTAACAATGCCCGCAGACTCCTGGCCTCTGTGTTGCAGCGCGTACAATGAGTAGTAGAGCGGCCGTGCAGCCTCCCTGCCGTCCAGGGAGATGCCCACGACGCCGCACTTCTCGTGCATCTTATTCGCCAGCTTTGCTTTCCCAGGCGTAGTCACGGCGCTTTGCCGATTTGCCGAACCCGCACGACGCGCACTCCTTTTTCTTCACGTGGTAGGACTTCTCGCCGCAGCGTCGACAGTTCACGTGCGTCGTGATGTTTTTCTTTCCTTGACTCGATGTTCCCGAGGTCATGGACGTATCGACACGACGTTGTCGCCGCGTATAATCGTTGTGTCTTCGCCCTCCTCGACGACCAGATTCATGTGCTGATCGTACCCCGCCAGGCGTCCCTCGTAGACATCCCCATCCTTGAGCTGTACGGTGACTGTGCCGCCGACGGACGCCTCCAGGACGTCCAGCGGTCGGTTCGCTGAATCGCTCATACCTTAGCCCCCAACTGACGGCCGCTTAAACGTACCGGCTTCCCGCCACCACCGGGCGGACAACCGTTCATATGACGTGGTCCCGAAAACAATCGCAACAATCACTACGAGTCGCGGAGGAGACCCACCCATGAGCGACGACATCACGGCGGCGAAGCGGTACGCCGGCCGGAGCGCCGCCGAGGCCGTCGCGGACGGAACCGTCGTCGGCCTCGGCACTGGGAGTACGGCAGCACACGCAATCCGACGGGTGGGCGAGCGCGTCGACGCTGGCCTGGACGTCGAGGGCATCCCGACGTCGTTCCAGGCGCGCGAACTCGCCCGCGAAGCCACCATTCCGCTCACCTCGCTCGACGTCGCGACCCCGGACATCGCGATCGACGGCGCGGACCAGGTGGCCGACGGGCAGTTGATCAAGGGCGGCGGGGCCGCCCACGCCCGCGAGAAGGTCGTCGACACTGCTGCCGACCGGTTGCTCGTCGTCATCGACCCACGCAAGGAGGCTGACGTGCTCGACGAACCGGTTCCGGTCGAGGTGCTGCCGTCGGCACGCAGCCCCGTGGCGGACGCGGTCGAGGAACGCGGCGGCGATCCGAACCTCCGGGCGGCCCGGCGCAAGGACGGCCCGGTGGTGACCGACAACGGGAACCTGGTGCTGGACTGCGCGTTCGGCCCCATCGAGAACCCGGAGGGCCTCGCCGGGTCGCTCGCGTCGATTCCCGGCGTCGTCGCACACGGGCTGTTCGTCGACGTCGCCGACGAGATTCACGCCGGGACTGCCGACGGCGTCGAGGTCAGATCGGTCTGAAGGTGGGAACCCAGTGGGAGCGGTACCCCCGGCACCGACCCCCACCAGAAGAACTGGCTGTTTACGGCAGTGTGAGGAGAAAGCCTCGCGCTTCAGCGCGGGGAGGAAGTCAAAGGTCGCGCGGCTGGACTGTCTTGCGGTCGTTGGACTCGGCGCGTCGGGCGGCGTCCTCGAGCAGCTCCTCCACGTGGTCGTCGAGCGCGCCGTAGAAGTCCGACGCGACGTTCATCTCATCGAGCTCTTCTTTTACAGCGGCTTTGACAATCAGGTCTGCCATAATACAGTTCGAGAGTTCCGGAGGATCGTTTATAAGCTTTCCCGTTTCACGCCGTGCGACGCCCGTCTGACGGCGTCTCACCGGCCGGGACTCCCGTCAGTAGCGACCGCCTCGCCACCAGCAAGCGTTCGGATCGATACCTACGAGTGACAGGATCGCGACCAGTTAGGTATGCGCGACATTCTCCACGCGGTCGCAGCGGGCGAACTGAGTCCCGAGGCCGCCGAGGCGACGCTCAGCGGCTACGCGACGACGGAGGCCGGCCGGTTCGACGCGGCCCGGGAAGACCGCAGCGGCGTCCCAGAAGCGGTGCTCGCAGCCGGCAAGACGACGGCGGAGACTGCCACGCTGGCAAAGACGAGCCTGGAAACCACAGATCGAGCCATCGTCACGCGGCTCCCGGACGCCTCGGCACTGATCGAAGCGATCGAGGAGGCCGATCCTGCGGCGGAGATCCAGCGCAACGAGCGGGCGCAGACCCTCGTTGCGCACCGCCCTGCGTTCGAGCCACCCGAACTCGAGGCGAGCGTCGGCGTCGTGACCGCGGGCACTGCCGACGCACTGCCTGCCGGTGAGGCCGCCGTCGTGGCGAGCGAAATGGGTGCGACAGTCGAGCGGATCGACGACGTGGGCGTCGCGGCGCTGACCCGCCTGACCGACCGCCTCCCAGACCTCAGGGAGCACGACGTCCTGCTGGTCGTCGCCGGGCGCGAGGGTGCGCTGCCGACGGTCGTCGCCGGCCTGGTGGACGTGCCCGTCATCGGCGTGCCGGCCTCGGTCGGCTACGGCTACGGCGGACAGGGAGGAGCGGCGCTGGCCGGGATGTGTCAGTCCTGTACCGCCCTGACGCTGGTCAACGTCGACGCCGGCTTCACCGCCGGCGCACAGGCCGGACTGATCGCAAAACAACTCGACGAGGCGCGGACGGATGGGTGATCGATCGGGTCGCTCGGCACCCGTCTGCGGATACCTTACAAGGTAGGCACTAAGCGTATTTACGTACCCGTCGAAGGTATACGTGCCGGCAAAGGAGGCCGGCCGACTGACGATGCCAAGATGCGATCACTGTGGCGCGCACGTCTCCGACAGGTTCGCCCGAGTATTCGCCGACAAGGTCGGGTGCATCCGCGCGTGTCCGAGCTGTTCGGCAAACGCCGGAATCGCGGAAGTCGCCAAGGAGCGTGCACGTAACGCTTGACGGGAGCGCATTGTCTCCGCGGACCCCACCCTGGCTAACCCCGACGGGCGCCGGGTAGACTGGCGCCCACGGCCGCTCGCGGCTCGCACGCGCCGCCGACCCCCTGTGTCCGCGCGCGGCCACCCGAGGTTTCCCGACCAGCGGGCCATGAGAGTTTTTTTCACCCGTCGAGTGCATCATCCGGCATGGTGAGTGCCGACGACGCGGCCGAGGCGATCAGCTTCGGAACCGACGGGTGGCGAGCGGAACTGTCGCTGTTCACGCCCGACCGCGTCCGCATGGTCGGACAGGCCGTCGCGAGGTACCTCGACGACACCGACGTCGTGGGCCCTGTCGCCATCAGCTACGACGCCAGGGAGCGCTCCCGGGAGTTCGCCGAGGAACTCGCTCGCGTCGTGGCCGCGAACAGCCGGGACGTGATCGTCGCCGACCGCGACTGCCCCACGCCCGTCCTCGCCTGGACCGTCGCGACGGGGGAGTACGCCGGCGGCCTCGTCGTCACGGCATCCCACAACCCTCCAGGGTACAACGGCGTCAAGTTTCTCCCGGCGGACGGGACGCCCGCCCTCCCGGAGGTGACCGACGCGCTCGAAGCCCGCCTCGCAGCGCCGGACCCCGCCCCCGAGTCCGAGTACGGCAGCGTGCACGAACAGGACTTCCTCGACGCCTACGCCGACCACGCGCTGGCGTTCGTCGACCGCACGCTCGACGGAGTGACGGTCGCCTACGACGCCATCCACGGCAGCGGCCGCGGGGTGACCGACGCCCTCCTCGAGCGCGCCGGCGCGTCGGTGACGCGCTTCCGCTGTGACCGGGACCCGACGTTCGGCGGCGTCGGCCCCGAACCGAGTCCGGAACGCGCCGGAGCAGTCCGCGAGGCGGTCGGCGACGGCGACGCCGACCTCGGGTTCATCAATGACGGTGACGCCGACCGCGTCGGCGTCGTGACCCCGGAGCACGGCTACCTGGATCCGAACGTCGTGCTCGCCCTGCTGTACGACTACCTGCTGGAATCCGATGCGTGCGACGTGGTCAGGACGGTCTCGACGAGCAGCCTCGTCGACCGGATCGCCGGCGCTCACGGCCGCTCAGTCCACGAGACGCCGGTCGGGTTCAAGTGGGTCGCCGCGGCGATGGGCGAGCACGAAACCCTCGTCGGCGGCGAGGAGAGCGGCGGCTACGGCGTGACGGCACACCTCCGCAACAAGGACGGCGTGCTGCTCGCCCTGTTGCTGGCCGGCGCCCAGACCGACCGCCCGCTGGACGAGCGCATCGACGACCTCTTTGCGGCCCACGGGGAGATCCATCAGGACCGGATCAGTCTCGACTGCCCGGACCCGGCGAAAGCCGCGGCCATCGACGCGCTCGAAGACGGCCTCCCGGGAACGTTCGCCGGGGAGTCCGTCGCCGACGTGAACACCGTCGACGGCTTCAAACTGACGCTGGCGGACGGGACCTGGCTGCTGGTCAGGCCGTCGGGCACCGAGCCCAAGCTGCGCGTCTACGCCGAGGCGACGAGCGAGGGCCGCGTCGCCGAGCTGCTCGACGCCGGCCGCGAGCTGGTCGAACCGGTCGTCGATTCTCTCAGCTAGGTGCTCCCCGTCGGGTCAGTCGAGCGGAAACGAAACGGCGTCCTCGACGGCGGCGAGCGACGGCCCCGGTAACGCCCGGCGTCCTCGGCGTCCTCGATTTCGAATCCGAGTCCCTTCCAGAACGGCCTGACGCGCTCGTCGAACCCGGCGACTAACTCATCGCGATCTTCGAGTGCGGCTTCGACCAGCGCACTGCCGATCCCCTGGCCGCGGCGGCGTCTCCGGACGGCGACCGCCAGGATCTCCTCGCCGTCAAGCACGAGTGCGCCGAGGATCGGCGCAGATCGGGGAGCCTCCCGGACGGCGACCACCACGTCGCCGTCGTCGACGGCGCCGCTCACCACGTCGGCGTCGACCTCCAGCAGGCCGCCGTCCAGGACGTTGCAGACGGCCGGCAGTTCGTCGGCGGTCGCCGGTCTGACCGCGACCCCCGCGTCCGCGCCCACCTGCTACCCCCCTTTGATGAGCCGGACGACCCGGACGCGGTCGACGCCGGCGTCGACGGGCTGGTCTTCCGGGACGGGCGTCCCGTCGACGAGGATCGACACCTCGTGTCTGCTCACGTCGAACGGCGCGAGCAGGTCCGCGTAGCTGTCGCCGTCGGGGTCGACCTCCCGCGTGCCCTCGCCGACGAGTTCGACCGTGATCGCCATGTGTGGGGGTACGACTCGCCGGGCTTGAGGGTGTCGTTGTCCACCGTGGCGGCGACCTGACGGCCCGGATGCTGGGCCGGTGTCGGGGAGTTTATCACCCGCCGTTCCATTCCATCGGGCATGAGCGAGGCCGAACAGGCGGCGGGAGGCCGCGAGGAGATCTGGCTGGAGAAGTACCGCCCGCAGACGCTCGACGAGGTGGTCGGCCACGAGGCCATCATCGAGCGGCTGAAAAGCTACGTCGAGCGCGACGACCTGAACAACATGCTGTTCGCGGGGCCGGCCGGCGTGGGAAAATGTGCAACTGGCGAAACTCCGGTACTGACTGACAACGGTCTAGTCCGGATGGGGGAAGTCGTCGGAAGCGTTGACGGATTCAGCGAAAGCGAGGGTCTGGAGATACTCACGTTTAACAGGAACGGCGAGTTCGAGTACACCGAACCGTCTCACGTGTTCGGGCGGGAAGCAAATGAACTCGTGGAGGTGGAAACGCGCGATGGCGCATCTCTCACCGTGACACCGGAGCACAAACTCCTCGTCATTGAGGGGGATGGCCTGACGTGGCAACAGGCCTCGGAGATCGATACCGGGGCCCGGATCGTGCGTCCGCTGTCAGCTCCTCTCCCCGACACTGACGAGAAAGTCGATTGGATCTCGGAGATGCATGGTGCCCGGACCTTCGTACACGTCAGCCCGGCGTTCGCCGACCGCCACGACATCCCCTTCGAGGAAAATCTCGTTGGCACGAAAAAAGAGGTCATCGGCCGTCTCCGTGCCGGGAAGAGTGTCGACGAAATAGACGAAACGCTGGACACTCCACGTAAAACGATCCGTTCTGCCGAGCGGGAGTTCAGAAACGAAAACCTCGATCGATGCAGCACAGTTTGTTCGCTTGCATATCTCCGTAAACTCGGTGTCTCCCGCGAGGAGCTCCGGCGGAATGTCGAAGCCATCGAATACGTGACACGGACGAACAATCGAAAGTCCGGTCGAATCGAGCCGCCCTGGACGTTATCACCGGAGTTAACGGAGTTTGTCGGATTGGCCATTAGCGAGGCCCGAATCGATGGCGGCCGTCTCAAGTTCTACAACACGGACGAGACGCTGATCGAGCGATTCGACGAACTGGCCCGATCCCTGTTCGCCGTCGAACCGCGTCGGGGGGAAGAGGGTGAGGTTTCGTCCGTTGCAATCAGTAACAAAACGCTAACTGGGTATCTCGAATCCTGTTTTGACGTCTTCGAGAGTGCTGCAGGTGGAACAGGTATCGGATCGACCATCCTCACAGCTGACCGTGAAAGCCGTCGGAGGTTCCTGCGGGCGATGTTCGACGCAGAGGCACACGTCCGGTCGAACGGGATAATTGAAGTTACTCAGAAGAACGGCTCACACATTACCCTTCTTTCGTACTTGCTCTCGGGGTTCGGAATTCCGTCCAGACGAAAGACGAAACGGAAAGCTGCAACGAACGGGAGTGGAATTGAACGGGAGTATCATACGTTATTGGTCTCAGGTGCACCCCACCTGGGAAGATTCCAAGAGAAAGTCGGGTTTTCCATCGATGAGAAGGCAGCGACCCTCGCGGAAGCGGTGGACAAAAAAGGAAATCCAAACAACGATACGATCCCGAGACAGCGAGCGGTTGACGATCTGTGCGATCAACTTTACCTCACGAAAAGGGAGTATATCCCCGAGACATTGAACCAGGAAACGCCGGGGAGAGAACGGTACCTGTCATGCGTGTCTGACCTCGTCGGAGATGCGTCCGACAAACTCGAAGCAGTTCAGGAAGCCAGAGAAACGCTATCCGAACTTGAACCACTCGCTGAGGGGGTTTCTAAACTCCCGACAGAATGGGTAGCGGCTCGTGAGAAACTCGAACCACTCGCGGTGAGAAAAGAGGTGTCAGAAACGGTCGGGATCGATGGAAACAAACTGCTCAAGTATGCCTATGGGGATCATACACCCTATGCCAACCGCGTACAACGACTACTCAAGACGGTCGCTGATAGCGAATCTGTCCCGATAGAAACTCTCCAGTCGGAACTGCAGTCAATCATCGATCAGTTGCATATTCCGTACCGACGGATCGCAGATGGAACGCACCTGCGAGGAACGGACGTTCGTAACCTTCTCACCAACGATGATTTCAGTATCAAGTCACTTCCACGGTTCACTACGGTACTCGAAGAACTCGATACGGAACTGGCTCGGATGGCTTCTCTCGAAACGCTCGAGTCGCTCCACGCATTACACCGCTTGAGCACTGCGGATCTCTACCTGGACGAAGTCACTGAGGTTCGACAGACTGCGGAGCAACGTCGCGTGTATGATCTCACCGTCCCCGGATCACGGAACTACGTTGCAGGGACAGTGCCGACGGTGATGCACAATACCACATCGGCCATCGCCATCGCCCGGGAGCTGTACGGCGAGGACTGGGAGCAACAGTTCCTGGAGCTGAACGCCTCCGACGAGCGCGGGATCGACGTCGTCCGCGAACGGGTCAAGAGCTTCGCCCGCACCTCCTTCGGCGGGCCCAGCTACCGCATCATCTTCCTCGACGAGGCCGACGCGCTCACGGCCGAGGCGCAAGCAGCACTCCGCCGGACGATGGAGCAGTTCTCGAACAACGTCCGCTTCATCCTCTCGTGTAACTACTCCTCGCAGATCATCGACCCGATCCAGTCGCGCTGTACCGTGTTCCGCTTCGCGCCGCTGTCCGAGGAGGCGGTTGAACGGATGGTCCGGGAGATCGCCGAGAAGGAGAACATCGAGGTCACCGACGACGGTGTCGACGCGCTCGCCTACGTCGCGGGCGGGGACATGCGCGCGGCGATCAACGGGTTGCAGGCCGCCGCCGTGACTGGCCGGGTGGTCGACGAGGAGGCGGTGTTCGAGATCACCTCGACCGCCCGACCCGAGGACATCGAGGAGATGGTCACGCGCGCGCTCGACGGCGATTTCACCGCGGCGCGCTCACAGCTGAACCGGTTGCTGACCGAGGAAGGGATCGCCGGCGGCGACATCATCGACCAGCTCCACCGTTCCGTCTGGGAGTTCGACCTCGACGACGAGGCGGCCGTCCGCCTGCTCGACCGCATCGGCGAGGCCGACTACCGCATCACCGCCGGCGCGAACGAACGGATCCAGCTCGAGGCCCTGCTCGCGTCGGTCGCGCTGGACGACTGACCGTAGCGGTAACGAATCACGAACGACCGAATGACAGGTCCGCGCCGTAGTGGCCAGATTGTTACTCGTATTCGAGTACAAATTTCCCAGACAGCGACCGGATCGGTTCGACAAAAGTAAGACATTTACCCGTACTTGCCGCATGTCTCAGTAGAATGCGTCCGATCGACGATACGCCCCTGTCACGGGACGGCAAAGTGCTGATACTCGCCTACGATCACGGGCTGGAGCACGGCCCGGTGGACTTCGAGGAGGTGCCGGAGAGCGCGGACCCCGAGCGGGTGTTCACCGTTGCGAAACACCCGGCAGTGACGAGCCTCGCGGTGCAGAAAGGGATTGCGGAGGCATACTACCCCTCCTACGAGGACGAGGTGACGCTGCTGGCGAAGCTCAACGGCACCTCGAACCTCTGGATGGGTGAGCCGGACTCGTCGGTCAACTGGTCGGTCGACTACGCCGCCGAGGTGGGCGCCGACGCCGTCGGGTTCACGCTGTACGGCGGCTCGAACAACGAGATCGAGATGGCCGAGGAGTTCCGGGACGCCCACGAGCGGGCCCGCGAGCACGACCTCCCCGTGGTCATGTGGTCGTACCCGCGCGGCCAGGGGCTGAAAAACGACAAGAAGCCGAGCGTCATCGCATACGCCGCACGCAAGGCGCTGGAACTGGGCGCCGACGTCGCGAAGGTGAAATACCCTGGCAGCCGCGAGGCGATGGAGCACGTCGTCGAGATGGCCGGCAAGACGAAAGTCATCATGTCCGGCGGCTCCAAGCGCAGCGACCGGGAGTTCCTGGAGAACGTCAAGGCGGTGATCGACGCCGGCGGCGCGGGGCTGGCGGTCGGCCGCAACGTGTTCCAGCGCGAGAACCCGACCCGCATCCTCGATGCGCTCGAACAGGTCATCTACGAGGAAGCGTCGGTCGACACCGCCCTCGCGGCCGCCGAGCGCTGAACACTGATGGCAGGCCCAATCGAGGCAGTCTTCGACGTCGTCGCCAGGACGGCGGCCGACGCCCGCGACGCGTTCGCACAGCGGCGGTCCTACCACGACCAGGAGAACCCGAGCGGCGACGAACAGCTCGCGGCCGAACTGTACGCCGACGAACTGCTCGAGGAGCGGCTGCTCGCCGTCGATGGGATCGCTTCCTATGCGAGCGAGGAGCGCGAGGACGTCGCAACCGCCGACGCAGGCGCGCAGCCGGCCTATCACGTCACCTGCGACCCGCTGGACGGCTCCTCGAACCTGAAATCTAACAACGGCATGGGGACGATCGTCGGGATCTACGACCGGGAGATCCCCGCTCCAGGGTCGTCGATCGTCGCCGCCGGCTACGTGCTGTACGGCCCGATCACGACGATGGTGACGGCCGCCGACGGCACGGTCTCTGAGTACCTCATCGAGGACGGCTCACGCGACCTGCTGAACGAGGATATCCAGCTCCCCGACGACCCCGTGGTGTACGGGTTCGGCGGCCGCATCCCCGACTGGCTGCCGTCGTTCGGCGAGTACGTCGACGGCGTGGAGGGCGAACGGTTGAAGCTGCGGTACGGCGGCGCGATGGTCGCCGACATCAACCAGGTCCTCACCTACGGCGGCGTGTTCGGCTACCCCATGCTGGAGGACCGCCCGGAGGGCAAGCTCCGCCTCCAGTTCGAGGGCATCCCGATGGCGAAGATCTTCGCCGACGCCGGCGGCGCATCCAGCGACGGCTCCCGGTCGCTGCTGTCGAAGACCCCCGGACGGCTCCACGAACGCTCGCCGGTGTTCGTCGGCAACGAGTCGCTCATCGACGACCTCGAAGCGACCGTCGAGTAGCCGATACACCCGGCTGTTCGTACTCAGCAGTAGCCGGTACACCCGGCTGTTCGTACCCAGCGTTGCTCTCGCTCATACGGTCGTGCGTGATAGTTCTGCTACCCGGATTTCGCGCGTTCCAGCGACGGCGGGTCGGTTCACTCCGGTTTTTTCAGCGAGAGGACCGTCCGGTCGAAGCTGCAGACGAGTTCGTCGTCCTGGTTGAACACCTCGACGTTCATCGTGACGACGCCGCGCTCGCCGTCGCTCGTTTCGCGCTTGTCCGTGACCGTCGACTGCACCCGGATCGTGTCGCCGTGGTACACCGGCGCCGGGTGCTCGACGGTATCGTAGCTGAGATTCGCGGCGACAGTCCCGTCGGTCATGTCGGGGATCGTGATCCCGACGGCCAGCGCCATCGTGTAGATGCCGTTGACGATGCGCTCGCCGAACTGGGTGTCGGCGGCGAACTCCTCGTCCAGGTGCAGCGGCTGCTGGTTCATCGTCATATCACAGAACTGCTGGTTGTCGGCCTCGCTGATCGTCCGCCGCGTGTCGTGTTTGACTGTCTCCCCGACGGTGAACTCCTCGTAGTACAGTCCCGTCATGGGCGGGGTATCGGCTGGGGACGGCAAATACCCACCGGCATCGACGGCGATAGCGAAGCGCCGGTTCTCCCCCGGTCCAGGCTGCAAAAGTTAAATACCGCGAGTCGGCTAGGGCGTGCATGGCTAAGTATTCGACAGGGGATGCCGGGTCGGACTCCAGCGACAGCTGCGAGCTCTGTGGCGCCGCCGGCGTCGAGACGCAGTCGGTCAACGTGGCCGGCGCCCAACTGGAGGTCTGTTCGGACTGCGCACAGCACGACGACCGGAGCAAGACCGCTGGCGGGTCCGCCGACGGCCGAAACAGGAAGAAGCAGGCCGCCAAGAACACCGCCCGGATGCACGACGCGGCGAAGGCCGATTCTTCCCACTGGGAGGAGGGCGCCGACTACGACGACGACCAGCTCCCGTACCTGGAGCGGAACTACGACGAGCGGCTGACAGAGGCGCGCCAGGACGCGGGCTACCAGCTCGAGGAACTCGCCGGGGAACTCGGCGTCGACGAATCGGACCTGCTCGCGCTCGAACAGGGCCGGGCGACCCAGGCCGGCGTCGGCGGCAGCGTCGTCCGCGCCGCCGAGGAGTTCCTCGACGTCGACCTCGTCGAGGAGTGACTGCCCGGGAGCGATTGGTTTTTTTCCGCCGGGCAGAAACGGGGAGGCATGCACTCGCGCGCACCTGCGGAGCCGTACCGTCACAGCTTCGAGAGCACCGTCGAGCGGGCCGACGGCCGGCAGGTCGTGCTCTCGGAGACGTTCTTCTACCCCGAGGGCGGCGGCCAGCCGGCGGACCGCGGGTTGCTCGGCGACAGCCAGGTGGTCGACGTCCGCGCCGAGGACGGCGAGGTCGTCCACGAACTGGCCGCCGACCCCGCGTTCGAGGCGGGCGACACCGTCCACGGGAGCGTCGACGGGGAGTACCGCACGTACCTGATGCGCGCCCACACGGCGAGCCACGCGCTGTACGGCGCCGGCCGGCGCCTGCTCGACGACCTGGGGTACGGCGGCTTCGGGATCACCGACGAGAAGGTCCGCGTCGACTTCTCGACGCCGACCAAAATCGACGACGACGCACTCGCGGAACTCGAACGGCTGGCGAACCGGGCCGTCTGGGAGTCCCGCGACGTGTCCTGGCAGGAACTGCCCCGCGAGGAGGCGCTCGCCCGGGACGACGTCGCCTTCAACACGAAGACCGAGGAGGGCGTCACCGGCGAGACAGTCCGCATCGTCGAGATCGCAGGCTGGGACGTCGCGGCCTGCGGCGGGACGCACGTCGAGAACACGCGGGAGGTTGGTCCAGTGACGGTGCTGGATCGCTCGAACCCCGGCGAGGGGCTCACGCGCGTCGAGTTCGCCGTCGGCCCGACGGCGATCGATCGCCGGGCCGAAGAAACTGCCGCTGCCCGCGAGGCCGCGCGGGCGCTGGACACGCAGGTCTCGTCGCTGCCCGACGCGGTCCAGCGGCTGACCGAGGAGCGCGAGCAGCAGGCCGAGCAGATCCGGGACCTCCGCGAGCAGGTGATCCAGGCGCGGCTGGCGGAGCTGCGGGATGCGACGGTCACCCGCAACGGGCAGGAGTGGCTCGCGGGCGCGGTCCCCAGCGACGACGCGAACGCACTGGCCGAGTTCGCCCGGGAACTGGTCGAGAGCACCGGCGCGGTGGTCGCGCTGGTCGGCGAATCAGGGCAGTACCTTGCCGTCGCGACGGACGGCTCCGTCGACGCAGGCGCGGTCGTCGACGCCGTGACCGCGGAGTTCGGCGGCGGGGGCGGCGGCGGCGCGACGCTCGCCCAGGCCGGCGGCCTCGACGCCGACCGCGACGCGCTCGTCGCGTTCCTCCGCGAGGGCGAGTTCGATCTGTGAACCGCCGGACAGCGAGTAGAATCGCGGCGGTGGCGGGCCGAGCACCCCGCAGGGCCGTTTCGAAGGTGTTTTTTGCTCCCTTTGTGAACTGAAAGTAGCGACCGATCGCCCGGGATAGGGAGGCACCCATGAGTATATTCAAGGAAAAACTCGGCGAGGAGTATCTCACGGTAGCCGAAACCAAGGAGATCCTCCAGGACATCGAGGCAGAGCGCGCGGCCGACGAGGAGCGGGAGATGCGTTACGAGCTATCGCGTGCGATCGAGCACGTCAACCGGTTCGCGGTGCTGGACCCCGAGAAAGCCCGCGAGTTCGTCGACAAGCTGCTGGATCTGGAGAAAGTCGACGAGAAGACGGCGTACAAGATCGCGGACCTCCGGCCGCGCGACCGGGACGAACTCCGGGCGCTGTACGCCCAGGAGCGGTACTCCCTCTCGGGCGACGAACTCGACGAGATCCTGAACGTCGTCGACCAGTACGCCTGAACGGCGGTCTTTTCTGTGTGACGTTCCGGAGTGGGACGCCGTTCACCTTGTCACGACGTCCAGCAGTGATGCGCCACCGACTCCAGCCGGCTTGCAAGTTTAAGTGAGGGCTCGACGTAGCCACGTGGTATGAGCGACGACGAACGCGACGACACGGCCGGCGAGCCGACGGCAGTGGTACTCGACGTGCTCCCGCACGGGCGGACAGAGGACGACCGTCCCCAGTACCAGAAAGAGCCGCTGGCCTACGCGGTCGACGCCGAGGATTTCGAGCTGTACGAACTCGTCCTCGCGGACGGCGCGGACGTCTCGATCGGCGACGCCGTCGACGTAACGGGTGGGGGAGCCTTCCAGCGCGTCAACCGCATCGAGTACGACGACCTGCCGAGCGGTGCGAGTGCGGAACTCGAGTATGCGATCGAGGAGCTGGTCGAGGCCGACGAACAGCGGTTCGTCGACTTCTACAACGACGCCCAACCGATCACGCTGCGCCTCCACCAGCTGAACCTCCTGCCGGGGATCGGCAAGAAGCTCCGGAACAACATCCTCGACGAGCGCAAGCGGGCGCCGTTCGAGAGCTTCGCGGACATCGAGGAGCGCATCAGCGGCCTCCACAACCCCGAGGAGGTGCTTGTCGAGCGGATCATCGAGGAACTGCGCGAGGACGACCTCAAGTACCGGATCTTCGCCCGTCACGACGAATGAGCGGCGAGGAGTTCCGGGACCCCGACGCGCTCCGCGCCCGCGCCGGCGTCGCGGGCGACCCCGACGCCGACCAGCACTTCCTGGTCGACGACCGCGTCCTCGACAGGCTGCCGGCCTACGCGACCGAGGCCGGGTTCGACACCGCGCACGTCCTCGAGATCGGCGGGGGCACGGGCGCGCTGACCGACCGGCTGCTCGCCGTCGCGGATCGGGTCACCGTGATCGAACGCGACCCGACACTCGCGGCGTTCCTCCGCGAGGAGTTCGCCGAGGCGTGTGAGTCGGGACGGCTGGACGTGATCGAGGGCGACGCCCTGAAAGTCGCGCTGCCGGAGTTCACCACCTCGGTGTCGAACCTGCCGTACGGCGTCTCCAGCGAGATCGCGTTCCGCCTGCTCCCGCGTGGGAGGCCGCTGGTGTTGACGTTCCAGCTGGAGTTCGCCGAGCGGATGGCGGCCGAGCCCGGCACACCGGAGTACGGACGGCTCTCGGTGACCGCCGGCCACTACGCCGACGTCGAGGTCGTCGAGACGGTCCCGAAGGAGGCGTTCGATCCCCAGCCGGCCGTCGAGAGCGCGGTCGTGCGGACGCGGCCGCGCAACCCCACCTACAGCGTCCCCGACGACGAATTTTTCATGGACTTCCTGCGCGCCGTGTTCACCCAGCGCCGCAAGACGATGCGCAACGCCATCCGGAATACAGCGCATATCTCCGGACTCGGCGACCCGGACGCCGTCGTCGCGGCCGCCGACGAGGAGTTGCTGAGCCAGCGGGCGGGCAACCTTCCGCCGGCGGCGTTCGCCCGCCTCGCAACCGTCGCCTGGGAGACTGGCGACCCGGAGCGGGAGCCGGAGTGAGTGTCGTGCCGGAACGGGACGAAGAGTCGAACGAGGACGGGGAGAGCGACAATCAGCAACCGCGCCTGGCTGAACTGCGCGAGGTCGAGACGGTGTACGGGCCGGCGGAGGATTCGCGCCTGCTCGCCGATGCGGTCGTCGACCACGTCTCGCCCGACGACCGGGTCCTTGACGCCGGCACTGGCTCCGGATACGTCGGCGTCCGCCTGCAGTCCGAGGCCGGTGTGTTCGTCGTCGGATCGGACCTGAATCCAGACGCCTGCCGACAGGCCGCCGACAGCGGACTCTGTGTCGTCCAGGCGGACATGTTCGAGCCGTTCCGGGACGGAAGCTTCGACGTGGTGTGTTGCAACCCGCCGTACCTGCCGACGCCGCCCGAACGGGAGTGGGACGACCCCATGGAGCGGGCGCTGTCGGGCGGCCCGGACGGTCGCGCGGTCGTCGATCCGTTCCTGGCCGGCGTCGACCGGGTGCTGAAACCCGACGGCGAGGGGTTCCTGCTGATCTCGACGCTGACTGGTCCCGACGAGGTACGGGAGACAGCCACAGCCCACGGGCTTGAGACGAGCGTGGTCGCCGAGGAATCGCACCCCTTCGAGCGGTTGCTCGTGTTGCGGCTGCAGCAGCGCGGTTGAGCGCACCGAATGATCGGAGAAACCTCCGGTTACTCGATCCTCCGATTCGGATGGGTCGGCGTACCTCCTGACCGCGCTTTACGACCAGGACCTCGGGAAAGACAAGGTGTTGCTACTTACGCAGCCGGGATTGAAGGGGGTTTATTACAATACAGATAGGCCTGAAAGTGATTGACGGGTACCCGGAGCGACTCGTGGGCCCCAAGTTCAATTATGGTTCGAGATCAACAGTACTCACCAGGACGGCAGGACCAGCACAACGAATCACGACAGCAGTTCGGCCAGCAGGACGCCGGCTACGGCCAGCAGGCCCGCGGGGACAGACTCGGCCAGCAGGGCCACGAGCAGGGCCACGCGAGCAATCAGAGCCGGCAGGGCTACCAGCAGGGCGGCAGCCTGGGCGAACGGGGCCGCGAGCAGGAGCAACAGAGCCAGCACGGCAGCAGCGGCCAGCGCCAGTTCGGCATGCAGGGCGAACACGGCCAGCGGGGTGGACGAGGCAGTCGCGGCCAGCAGGGACAGCAGGGGCATCTGGGCCAGTCACAGGGCCGGACCGGCCAGGCTCACGGCCAGCAGTACAGCCAGCAACGGGAGCAACAGCGCAACGAGGGACGCGGACGGTACGGCCGGAGCGGCCAGCGTGGCCAGGGGAACCGTGGCCGCCACCAGTCCAGCCAGCAGCGCCAGCACAGCGACGACGGGGGAATCACCGACAAGGTGCGCAGGGTAATTCCAGGGATGGGAGGCGACCAGAACCAGGGTCGCCGGCGCGGCAACCAAAGCCGCCAGCACGGCCGCAACCAGGGTCGTCAGCACAGCGGTCGGCAGGCCAGTCACCGCCAACGCAACAGGCAGAACCAGGCGCATGGGCTCCAGCAGGGTCCCAGCCAGCAAGGCCACGGGCACGGTCTCCAGAGCGGTCACCAGCAGGGGCAACACCAGCGGGGCCTGACCCGGGGTCGCAGCGACCTCCAGGGTCGGCACGACCGGAGCGGCCAGCAGCAGGGTCAGCATGGCCAGCACGGCCAGCACGGCCAGCAAGGTCGTCAGGACCGCGGCGGGATCGGCCACAGCGAGCGGGGCGGAGAGCAAACCCGGTTTAGCAACCGCAGCCAGGCGGGTCGACAGCACGTCCAGCGCGGCGAGCAGCACCGGTCCGGCAGTCGGAGCGGCATCTCCGGGGGGCAGCAGGCGACGCGGAGCCCGCAGCACGGCCAGAGCACCCAGCAGGGGAGCCAGCAGAGTCAGCGGTCCCAGGAGCGCACTCCTCAGCGGCGCCAGTCCAGTCAGAACCGCGACGACGAGTACACCCCCTCCTGGCAGATTTAGCGGCTCGACGCGAACCGGTGACTGGTCCCTGCTGCTGCCTCCAGAAGCAGCACGACCAGAGCTGACGCCGCGTAACGAGTGTGCTGCAGCGCACGAAACACAGGGCTCATGCTGGTCCACCCGCTACAGGGCGCTAATGAGCACACCCGATCCCGAAGTGTACGAGCAGGGGCGGGGGATGGACGCTCACAACCAGGCGATGCGGGAGATCCGGGCGCGCAACGACGCGAGCTACGATCCCCGGGAGCCGACCCGCGTCTGGCTGGACGAGGACCGGACGCCCGACGGCGTCTACGACTCGCTGACGATCATCCTCAACACCGGCGGCTGCCGGTGGGCCCGCGCCGGCGGCTGTACGATGTGTGGCTACGTCGCAGAGAGCGTCGAGGGTGGGTCGGTCGCCCACGAGGACCTGCTGGCACAGATCGACGCCTGCCTGGACCACGAGGCCGAGAACATCGGTGAGCAAAGCTCACCGGGCAGTCGGACACAGTCCGACGACGCCGAGGAGCGGGCGGGCCAGGTGAAGATCTACACCTCCGGCTCCTTCCTCGACGAGCGCGAGATTCCGCCGAAGACCCGGGCGGCGATCGCCGCAAGGTTCGCAGACCGCGACCGGATCGTCGTCGAATCGCTCCCGGACTTCGTCGCCGAGGGGAAGATCGCGGATTTCACAGAGCAGGGCATCGAGACCGACATCGCCGTGGGGCTGGAGACTGCCACCGACCGAATCCGCCACGACTGCGTCAACAAGTACTTCGACTTTGCCGAGTTCGAGCGCGCGGCCGCTGACGCGGAGGCGGCAGGCGCTGGCGTGAAGGCGTACCTCCTGTTGAAGCCGCCGTTCCTCTCGGAGTCGGAGGCCATCGACGACATGCAGCACTCCGTCCGGCGCTGCAGCGGCGTCGACGGCTGTCACACCGTCTCGATGAACCCGACCAACGTCCAGAAGTACACGATGGTCGAGGAGCTGTACTACAACGATGGCTACCGGCCGCCGTGGCTCTGGAGCGTCGCCGAGGTGCTGGAATCGACTGCCGACAGGGACGTCATCGTCGTGTCGGACCCCGTCGGCCACGGCAGCGACCGCGGCCCCCACAACTGCGGCGAGTGCGACGACCGCGTCCAGCGCGCGATCAAGGATTTCAACCTCCGGCAGGACCCGTCGGTGTTCGAGCAGGTGTCCTGCGACTGTGAACTCACCTGGGAGACCGTCGTCGAGCGCGAACGGAGTTTCTCGATGCCGCTGGTGCAGTGATTATTGGTGACTGAACCGGTCACAAAATCTGTTTGGTTACCACCGGGAGTTACGTCGATAACACGACAGATCCGTGAAGTCACGCTGCATACAAAGTGCATATCCTACTGAGGATCGGCTTCTCTAAATGAACCGCACCGTAGCTAACCCTGCAGTTGTGAAGGATCTGTGACAGTATCAGACACCCGCTCAATCCATGTGATCACACGGAGGGGTCGGTGGATAGCTCCCCAGGGACGGCCGGTTCCAACTCGGAGGGAAGAAAGTACCCAATCGTTATCAGAGACACAGTCAGTGAGATACTCTGCACGAATGTTACCCAGATGGGAATCTCGTACTGATAAATAACAAGCGCACTAAAGAAGCCAAACCACGTCACCGCGACAAGAAGTAAACTCCCACCGACTATTCGTGGCAGGCCAGAGGAACGGAGGCTAGCAACACCGAACAATGTAGTTGCGACAGCATACAGGATTAACGTCGTTTCGGTGATGAGCCGCAATGGTGGAACCAGGGTTTTGAGCGACGGGAAGCCCAGAAGCGGGGCGAGCATAGTGCAGACGACTAGCAGCGTAAAGAAGAACGCCGCCGGGAGGACGGCCAGCGAGATCCCGGCCCGAGCCAACCGGGGCTCGGTATCGGCAAGCCGCGGGTACAGTCCGAGTAGTCCGACAAAGGAGAGTACTACCCCTCCGAATCCGGAGAGACCTTCGATGAACAACAACGTGCCTTTCTGCGTTGCGACGGGCGTGAACAGGTCGATACCATTGATTGCCGTGGCGACGAACAACAGTCCGCCAGCGATCATAAAGACCATCGGACTCCACGCTTCCGATAATCTCCACAGCAGTGTGCGAACACTAACCATACCTCGCTATTGATTCCGACTTGAATAAAGGTACGCGTGGTCACTGATCCCGCGGGAGTGGTCTCTGTACTTGGTCAGGCGTAGGTGTCAGGGAACCGTATCCGAT
>PXRK01000055.1:30357-31366 GCA_003021015.1 Halobacteriales archaeon QS_4_66_20
GCACCGGTACGCAGTCCGCCGACGCCGAACACCGCAAGCCCGAGGGATGTCAGGAGGAAGGTTGCTCCGTAGACTATCTCGGGCGAAGGAAGAAACATGAGTAGCGACGGGACGTGAACTCCCACGAGTTCGGGGCTGTGCCAGACCAGGAGCACGAAGGTGAAAATAAGCGGGAACAGGATGAGCAGTATCCCGACCCGTGCCAATTGCGGCACTCGTTTGGCCAGCCGTGGATAGAGTCCCAGCAACGCCACGAACGAGAGAACTACACCAGCAAACACTGCCACCGAGGACGGGCCTTGCATAGATACGGACATGAGTGCTCCGCCCACAGAGAGAATTACCCCAACGAGGGATAATCCTCCAGCAAGGAGAAACACCGTCGCACTCCACTTTTCCAGTGATTGCCACAACCAGTTGCGGTCTTTCACCATGATAAGCAAAGATGGGAGACGGAGTGCAATAACGTTAATCGGTATGACATTATTCTAAGTTATTTGATAGAACCATCGAAAATAGCTAATTTGGTCCGGAGAGAGGTGTCCCCGACCAAAGTTTACACCCCCACCTGATGTAGCAGTCGTATGACCGGTGAAATAGAGCCGGGCGAGTCTACAACCCTGTCCGCTGCCGAGGCGTTCGACATCGTAGGGGACGAAACCCGGTTGCTGATCCTGAAGACACTCGCAGAAGCCAACGAACCGCTGGCGTACTCGGAGCTGTTCGACCGCATCGAGTACGACGATTCCTCGAACTTCACCTATCATCTCGAGAAACTCGTCGGGCACTTCGTCCGGAAGACCGAAGAAGGATACGCACCCAGACTTACAGGCAGACGCGTCGTCGAAGCGATCTTTTCGGGGGTAGTCACAGACACACCCGTGGTGGAACGGACGGATGTCGATATGGCCTGCATGTACTGTGGGAGCCAAACAGAGATGGCGTACTACGACGAAGTTGCAGTGATTTACTGTCGGGAATGTGAGGGTCGGATTGGGAACCGGGGACC
>PXRK01000056.1 GCA_003021015.1 Halobacteriales archaeon QS_4_66_20
CTTGAGCAGCACCCATCGGACAGCCCGGGCCCATCGGCCCTCGGACCGGGATAGCGCGCCTGCTGAAGCGTCTTCGGGCAGTTCACTGCCCTCCTCTACTGACACACGCTCGGTGCGGTCCATGTCCGCGGTAGGGTGCCCAGTCCAGAAAATCCACCGGTGCGACAGGCGAGGCTCTGGTAGCCGACTACATTTTCGTGAGGGACTCGTCGGACGGCCGGCGAAGAAATATCACGTCCGAGTGGATATGAGCCGACGCTCACGACTGGCATCACGCGCCGCCCGGCGGCTGGCGATCAAGACGGGCAGCTGCCGTCGCCGGTGCCGTCGTCACCGGAGTCGTAACCCAGCGCCGCCGCGACGTCGACCAGCCCGGCGCCCCCTTCGTTTTCCGCCAGCCCGATGTCTTCGGCCGTGTCGAGCAGCCGCTGCCGGGCTTCGTCGTGGGCGTAGCCGTCGGCGGCCAGCTGTGCGGCGGCGCCGGCGACGTGGGGCGACGCCATCGAGGTGCCGTCGAGGGTCTGGTACCCGCCGACGCTCGCCGAGCAGACGCCCGCTCCCGGGGCTGCGATGTCGACCTCCGGCCCCCGCGAGGAGAACCTCGCGAGCCCGTCCTCGACGGTGGTCGCCGAGACGGCGAGGAACTCCTCGTACGCCGCCGGGTAGCCCACCGAATCCGGCTGGCCGCGGTTGCCGGCAGCGGCGACGGGGAGGACGCCCGCCTCCAGCGCGTACTCGCCGGCGGCCTGCAGCGCCGGCGACTCCTGTGGCGAGCCGAGGCTGAGGTTCACCACGTCCCAGCCCTGGTCGGCGGCGTGGCGGATCGCCTCGGCGATTGCCGAGGTGCGACAGCCCCCGGTCGCGCCACAGACCTTCAGCGCGTGTAGCGTCGCGTCCGGCGCCACGCCGACGACGCCGCTGTTGTCGTCCTCGGCGGCGACTGTTCCCGCGACGTGGCTGCCGTGGCCGCCGTCGTCGGACCACGGGTAGTTGCAGCCGTCGCCGGAACACTCCTCCCAGGCTCTGTGGGCGCCGTCGCCGTCCGGATCCGCCAGGCTCCCTTTGAGGTCTGGGTGGTCGTCGTCGATGCCGCCGTCGATGACCCCGACGTCGGCGCCGTCGCCGGTCGCACCTTTGTCGTGGGCGACGTCGGCGTCGACGCGGTCGATCCCCCAGGGGAGCGTCTGGCCGGCGCCGTCCTGCTCGATCCCGCCGGCGGCCCCCCCGACGTGGTGCAGCCGCCGGTCGCGCTGGACGAACGCGACGTCGTCGCGGGAGCGCAGCGAATCCCTGCGGGCTTTCGAGAACACCCCACAGACCAGCGTCATCGGGGTGAGATCGGTGAGATCGATCAGCGCGTGCTGGACGTCCGAGACGGACGCGGCGGCGGCGACGCCGTCGTCGTCGACGGTACCGACGATGTACTCGTCCATCCGGTCGTAGACGGCTGCCCCGACCCCGATGCCGAGCGCGCCCGCGGCGGCGCTTTTGAGCACGTCCCGGCGCGACCACTGCCGCTTGACCATACGATACCTGTTGTCGAGCAGGAAAATAAAGGTTTGACGTCTGTCTCTCGGTGACGTGTATTTTGAGATGCCCGGACGGCGGCGGCACGACGGGGACGATTCATAGCAGTCACGATCACCTCGTGTAGATATATAGCCCCGGGTGGACGGTGTGTGAAGCAGTTATCTACTGCGAACGGCTATGCACAAGCCCTCCCTTTGTAGACGTAGAGGATGAGTCAGCACGACATCGGATCTGGCCAATCGGACGAGAGCACAGCAAGTCAGCGCGTAGTTTCGGCAGTAGCCGACGCACGCGAAAAATCTTCGTTAGAACTTCCGCCTCTCTATGAGGTGGTCGATCCCGATGCATTGGACAGCCTCTTCGATTCTTCCCGATCCAGCGGCAAGGGCGGTCCCGGCCGTGTGGTTTTCATGTTCGATGAATGTGAAGTCGTCGTCCACAGTGACGGCGAGGTCGATGCTACTGCGATGGACGTACGAACACCGACGCCGTCCACTCCCACTATCGAGCAGGACGAGTCGGAACTGATGCAGGAGTAGATGCGATCGTAGCTTGCGGATGTGACGCGTCGAAAAGCGCAGTATGGAACTCAGTCAGCTATGCGAGACAACAAGCAGGAAAACACTACTGACGCGACTCAGAATGGCTCTACGGAGAGAGCTGATGAGCCGCAAGTCTGTGCGAACTGTGGGGAGGAGATCGAGACTGAGGAGTGGCATCCGCTCGTTACACAGACGGATGACGATGGAAGGTTCCGTGTGTACGCATTCTGTGATGAGAACTGTCGGGACAACTGGAAAGACGACTGATCGGGTCGTTCGTCAGCTACCAACGACTGAAGTCGTTGGCTTGTCAGTGGGACTCCCGAGTGTCGCGCCCCCTTACTCGAACGTCCCACGTCCCTGACTGTCTACTCAGGGATGTTCTCAGGCGACAGTCGAGCGGGGAGTCGGAGGGACTCGATCAGCATCCCCTGACTCCGGGGCTGGCTGACGGACAGCCCGTCCCACCGACCGCTTCTGGGCCTGTGGGACGTATCTTCGTGTTCGGTTCGGAGTCTCACGGATTACTCCTCGTCGAAGAGAAGCCCCAACAGTTTCCGCTCGCCAGCCCTGATGTGGCGGCTCACTGTCGGTTGGGACACGTCCAGCATCTCCGCCAGTTCCTGGGCAGTCGTTGCCCGTGGTGATTCGAAGAAACCGGATACGTATGCTGTTTTCAGGATTTCATCCTGGCGCTCGGTCAGCTGCGACCGGAACTCCGCTTTGAACTCCTGCTGGGTCTTGATCGGCTCATCGACCTCTCGCCGGCCCACGAGTTCGACATTCTCATACCGCGCCTCGAACATCTCGACGAACGACCGGATATTACTCGCTGGCGGGACACGAATCACCGCATATGCCTCGTCACCGGTAGCCGTCAACGTCTGCGGCATCGCCCCGCGATCAAGTAAGGCCGAGAAGAACGCAGAATCACGTAACTGGGTCTCGAACAGCGGTTCGCCCTCCCGATCACTCACCAAAATAAGGTCCTCGATCTCGGACGACTCCTCGCCGAACGCCAGCACCGCTTCCGACGGAACCCCGCGGGTCGTAAAGAAAATCCCCGGTGATTCGTCCGCCCGCTGCACAATATTCTCGAATTCGAACTGCCCGTCATGCTCGGCGGCAAACTGGAATAGCGGCGGATTACCGTTCCGTAACTCCAGCGCCAGTTCCACCGACAGCTCACTCACCAGCGCCCGTTTCCGTTCCAGTGCATTCAACGCATACCCAACCGTTTCGCCGAGTTCTGTCAGTACTGTTTCCTCCATCTGGTTGAACACATCCGGTTCATCGGCGTACAACGTGAGCACGCCGTACAAGGTGTCCTGATAGACGAGCGGGACAGCGATACTGGCCTGAAAACCGAGGTCAAGCGCGGTTTGCTCCCACGACTCGAACGGCGGATCCGCAGCGAGATTGTTCTCCACCTGTGTCTCCCGTGTCCGCACCGCGGCCCCGGTCGGATCGTCACTGTCTGCGTCCCCGTCGGCGGTCACTGTAGCTGTCTCCAGAAAGCTCTCCTTAACACCAGCCCAGGCATCCGGTGTGATGTCACTTGTCACGGTATCGTGGGTACCAATCCACGCGAACCGGTACGCCTCGGCGTCAGCGAGCCGATCACAGACCGCCTGTACGACCTCTTCCCGCGTGGACGCTTGAATCAACTCCGTCGTAATCCCCCGGATAGTGGAGTTGATCCGCTGGACCCGTTCCAGGGCTGCCGTCCGCTCGGCAAGGGTATCCCGTTGCTCCCGCACTGTTTGCTCCCGTGCCACGCGATCCAGTGCTGACCGCGTATTTGCCACCAGCATCCGGGCGAGGGACAGGTCGGTGTCCGAGAATGCGTCCGTGGTTGTTGCCCCACTGAGAAAGACGCCATGCTCTCCGACCGGGAAAATCATCACACTCCGCAGCGCCGTCTCAGACGCGGAGACGTCAGCCTGGGCCGGGAGGTCATCGTACACTCTCTCCGACTGTTCACTGAAGACCTGCCAGGAGAGCCCCCGTTCTGACCTGGACAGCGACTCCTCGTCGATCAGATCCGGCATTGCCGACGTCTGGGCTGTATACTGCAGCTGTCCGTGTTCCTCATCGTACAGTGCAATCGCTATCAACGGGAACGACAACGTCTCACGAGCTGTCTCGATGATGAGATCGCTGACGGCCTGTTCCGTCTCGGCATCTGTCAGGTTCTGCGATAGTTCGTTGAGTGTGACCAACCGGTCGTTGTGTCGTCGACGCTGTGTAATATCTTCGAAAGTCAGGACGACGCGCTCGATCGCTTCCGTCTGGTCGAACAGTGGTACGCCGTTGACGGAGATCCAAATCCGCTCGCCGTCCGGCCGTGCAATCCTGAAGTCGGCGTCGAACACCGGCTCCTCTGACGCAACGATCCGATTGAACGGCATCTCTTCTGCTGGAATCGGCTCACCCGCTTCATCAACAATCCCGAAAAGCGGGGACTCACTCGGCAGGTCATCGAGTTCGTCCTGCGTCCGGCCCACCAGCTGTTCTCCCCGTTCGTTCAAGAAAGATATCTCCCCGTCGCATGTGAGGACCAGCACACCGACCGGGCTCGTCTCGAAAATTCGCTCCCGGAGGTGGTGTTCCTGCCGCAGATCTTCCTGTAGCTGCTTTCGTTCCGTGATATCTTCGAAGGCGAAGATCACGCCGGCCGTACTCCCGGCTGGATCGGGAAGGGGTGCCCCGTTCACGGAGAGCCAGATCTGCTCCCCATCGGCACGCGTAATCTGCTGTTCCACGGCATAGATCGGCTCACCGGTCGATACGACCTCCCGGAAGATGTTCTCTGCAGGGAGCGCGCCCTCAGGAGCGGTGGCCTCGAACGCCTGTTCATCGTATGCGAACTCGGACAACGCTTCCTGTGAGAAGCCGAGGATCTCGCCAGCGTGCCGATTTGCCGACGAAATCTGACCGTCGGCGTCGACGACAACAATTCCTACAGGGCTTGTCTCGACAATCCGATCCCGCAGGTCCCGTTCCTCGCGGAGTTCGTCACCGCGTTGTTCGGCTTCTCGTGTCCGGGAGAAGGCCCGCCCCTGGTACAGACCCATGCCCAAGCCGGCAATGCTCCCGAGTGCCGTGGCCAGCGGGATGGTAAACCACGGATTGTCCAGGCCATTGGGAGAGATTGCCTCGATCATCGCCACCACAGCGGCCATCACCCCGAATCCGCCGAACACCCATACCACGATCCGTGGATACACATCTGGATGGAGGTCCATTTTCGGCACGCGGTAGCCACCGTACAGAAGGACAGTTCCGGGTACACCGACCATGGCAAACCGCCCGATAACTTCGGCCAGGCCCGCGTTCGTCACCAGCGGGAAAACCGCCAGTGCGACAGCTATCCCGATATACAGCCCGCCGAGTACCGAGATAACGCGGAGCGCACCAATACGGGAGATGAAGCGATACCAACGACTCATTATGTGACGTTGAACACCTCCATAAAGTTAGTAGATGCGGTATACAGTCAGACGTGATTCACTCGTATTCGAGCTCCTTCTCCCCGGCCCCCGACGCGTCGTCGGCAGCTGTCTCCTCGACTGTGGCCGACTCGTCGGTCGCTTCCTGGACGGACTCGATTTCGTCTTCGGCAGACTCGGTCAGCGGGGCCACGCCGAGGTCGCTGATGTCGGTCGATCCGGAGTCGGGCTCCTCGACAGTCTCTGTGAGGCCGTCGCGCAGGTCGTCGCCGAAGTGGGCGCCGAACGCGCCGACGGCGAAGCTGAGAGCGACCGACACCAGCAGTGTCAGCGGGTTGATCGCCGCGAGCCCGGCTACCGCGGCGCCGATCCCACTCCCGACGAACGGCCCCGCGGCAAGCACGCCGAGTCCGGCGATAACGCCGGCGAGGCCCCCCTCCAGAACCGGGCGCTTCTCGACGGCGAGGCCGGCGACGAACGCACCGGCGAGCGTCCCGGCGTAGGCGCCGACGACGGGGACGAACGCCAGCCCCGCGGCTGTGCCGAGGCTGACGGTCACGAGCGCGAGGGCGAACGCTACGGGCGAGAACCGGGGTTCGTCGCTCACAGGTGTACCGTCTCCCGGTGTGGCAATGTGTTTTTTGCCGGGCTGGCATCCGGAACGGCGAACCATAGCGCCGACCGCTCGCCGTCACCTCACCCTGACTGTAACGCCTCGACCGGCACGCGGATCAGTCGGTCGTCGTCCGACCCTGCCTAATACTGTCGGACGTAACTCTGTGTCACATCGTGACACTCTCCTGGCTGTATTCGCACGGTTGAACGGCTGAACGTGACGCGTGACTCCACGAAATTACGTCCGACAGTATCACCACGGCCGTTGGTGTTGCTGGTGGTGAGGTAGACGTACAGGTACCGGTTCTCCTCGAAGTTGGGGTGGAGCGCGATCCCGAGCAGGCCGCCCTCGCCGAGCAGCGGCTCGTCCAGGTCGTCGATTCATCGCTACTGTCGGACTAGTCAGGCGGAACGCCGATAAACGACAGGATAGGGGAGGCTGGCGGCGTTGCGGTGTGAGTTCCGTTGGCGGGCGGCTATTCAGAGTAGTTTCTGGAGCAGGATTGACCAGCGTTTCGAACAGCATGAAAGCCCCGAGGCGCTCGCCGGCTGCGACTCGTTGCGCTCCTCGCTTCGCTGCGGTGCTTACGTCGTCTCGCTCGGCGAGCGCCTCGCCCCTTTCAGTCCCGCCCGACGTGGCATTCCAGGCCGGGCGGGACTGAAAGGGGCCGCCTGTTCGATCCATCCCGGACGACGTAAGCACCGCAGTGAGCGGAGTGAACGAGGAGCGCAGCGAGTGTCCCGCGAACGGAGTGAGCGGGACGTCGAGAGACGAGCGCAGCGAGTCTCTCGGAACCCGGATGGTCGAACAGGCGGGGGCTTTCATGCTGTTTCAAACTCCGATACCACATCCGAATACTACTACCAGCCAGTATCCGGGGCCTTATCAACGATCACACGAAAGGTCGCACATGGAACTCGTCCCGGACACGAGCGTGATCATCGACGGGCGGATCTCGGAGCGGGTCGACGCCGGCGAGTTCGCCGGCGCGACCGTCGTGATCCCCGAGGCAGTCGTGGGCGAACTCGAAGCGCAGGCCAACGACGGCCGCGAGACCGGCTGGGAGGGGCTCGAGGAGCTCCAGCGGCTGGTCGCGCTCGACGAAGCGGGCGAGATCACCGTCGAGTACGTCGGTCGGCGGCCCGAGGCCCTGGAGAAGCGTGACGCCGGCGAGGGCGAGATCGACGCGCTCATCCGGGGCGTCGCCACCGACCGCGCGGCGACGCTCCTGACGAGCGACGATGTCCAGGCAGAGGTCGCAGAGGCAAAGGGGTTCGAGGTGACGTACATCGAACCCGAGACGCGCACGGTCGATGAACTCGCCATCGAGGAGTTTTTCGACGAGGAGACGATGAGCCTCCACCTCAAGGTCGGCGTCGCGGCGATGGCAAAGCGGGGCAGCGTCGGCGAGATGCGCTACGAGACGATCGGCGAGGAGCCGCTGACCGAGACCGCACTCCGGGAGTACGCCGCCGATGTCGAGGAGGCGGCCCGCCACCACCCCGAGGGGTTCGTCGAACTCGACGAGCCCGGGATGACGATCATCCAGTACCGCGAGTACCGGATCGCCATCGCGCGGCCGCCGTTCAGCGACGGTCTGGAGATCACGGCGGTCCGGCCGATCATCCAGACGACGCTCGAGGACTACGAGTACGCCAACGACCTCCGGGATCGGCTGCTCGAACGCCAGCGCGGCGTCCTCATCTCGGGGTCGCCCGGCGCCGGCAAGTCGACGTTCGCCCAGGCGGTCGCGGGCTTCCTCTCGGAATCGGGCTACGCGGTCAAAACGATGGAGAAACCCCGCGACCTGCAGGTCGGGCCCGAAATTACGCAGTACACCGCGCTGGACGGCCGGATGGACAAGACCGCCGACTCGCTTTTGATGGTGCGGCCGGACTACACCATCTACGACGAGGTGCGCAAGACCCACGACTTCGAGGTGTTCGCGGACATGCGCCTCGCGGGCGTGGGGATGGTCGGCGTCGTCCACGCGACACGCGCAATCGACGCCCTCCAGCGGCTGATCGGCCGCGTCGAACTGGGGCTGATCCCGCAGGTCGTCGACACCGTCGTCTACATCGAGGCCGGCCAGGTCGCGAAGGTGTACGACGTCGTCACCGAGGTCAAGGTGCCGGAGGGGCTGATGGAGGAGGACCTCGCCCGGCCGGTGATCATGGTCCGGGACTTCGAGACCAACCGGCCCGAGTACGAGATCTACACGTTCAATCAGCAGGTCGTGACGGTGCCCGTCGGCGACGCCGACGGCGGGGGCGACGACTCGGGCGTCGACCGGATCGCCAAAAAGGAGATCGAACGGGAGATCCGCTCGGTCGCCCGCGGCCACGTCGAGGTCGACCTCCGCGGGCCCAACACCGCTGTCGTCTGGGTCGAGGAGAGCGACATCTCGTCGGTCATCGGCAAGGGCGGCGGCCGCATCTCCGACATCGAGGACCGGCTGGGCATCGACATCGACGTCCGGACGTTCGACGAACGCGAGGGCGGTCGCGGCGGCTCCGGCGGTGGTGCCTCCGGCGGCGGCCCCGGCGCGAGCGTCCGGGGGACGGCCGTCACGCCGGAGGGGACCAGCCGCCACGTCGTCATCCCCCTGGACGGCCACGCCGGCGAGACCGTCGAGGTCCAGGCCGACGGCGAGTACCTCTTCACCGCGACGGTCTCCCGGGGCGGCGAGATCCAGGTGTCCCGCGGCAGCGCCATCGCCGAGGAACTGGAACGCGCGATCGACCACGGCCGGACGATCACTGTCGTCCCGTCCTGAACCTGCTTTACAGCCAGACGTGCTTCTGTCACGCCATGCCGTGCCACACCCCGTTCGTCGTGGCGTGACACAGTTGATGTACTGTCGTGGCACTGGACAGAGTCACGTCTGGCTGTATAGGAGACAGTCATCGTTGTCGTCGTTGGAACCTCAGAGCGGACTTTCGGCTGAAGACCGGCAGGTCATTCGTAATCGTCGAACGTCGGCCGGTCGTAGTCGTCGGGGAACTCCTCGACGGGCACCTGGATCTGATCGCCGCTGTCCATGTCTTTCAGCGTGACCTCGTCGTTTTCGAGGTCTCGCTCGCCGACGATGACCACGGTTTCGGCGTTGATCGAGTCAGCGTAGTCGAGCTGGGCGCTGAAACTCCGGCCTGCCACGTCCGTCTCGACAACGTGACCCTCGCTGCGCAGGGTGCGGGCGAGACTCGCAGCCTCGGCCCGGACGTCACCGACCGTGAGCACGTAGTAGTCGGTCGTAAACGCCTCCTCGGGCCAGACGCCGGCGCGCTGACAGAGCAGCGAGAGGGGGGCGTGCCCGGGTGCGACGCCGACCGCTGGCGTCGGCTGGCCGCCAAAGCCCTCGATGAGGTCGTCGTACCGGCCGCCGCCGAAGACGGAGCGGGACATCTCGCCCGTCGAGTCGAAACACTCGAAGACGACGCCGGTGTAGTAGTCCAGCCCCCGCGCGGTCGTCAGCGAGAGGTCGCAGTACTCCCGGACGCCGAAGTCGTCGGTCGCGGCCAGCACCGCCTGGAGGTTCCCGACGGCCGCCTCGACGCGGTCGGTGCCAGCGAACGCGATCAGTTCGTCGAGGTCCGCCTCGGCAGTCATCAGGAGGTCGTCGAACTCGATCGCCTGCGATCCGGTGAGGCCGGCGTCAGTCAGCAGCCGGACGTACTCGTCGCGGTCGACTTTCTCGCGCTTGTCGACCGCCCGGATCGCCTCGCGGGTGTCGACGTCGGCGTCGAAGGAGTCGAGCAATCCTCCCAGAATGTCCCGGTGGGAGACGCGGAACTCGAAGTCGGACGCGGAGAGCCCGAGGTCGGTGAGCGCGTCGGCGGCGACCGTCAGAATCTCGGCGTCGGCGGTCGGCTCGCTGGAGCCGAAGATGTCGACGTTGGTCTGGTAGAACTCCCGGAAGCGGCCCTGCTGGGGTTCCTCGTAGCGCCAGAACGGGCGGGTCGACACCCACTTGATCGGCTTCGAGAGCGCCTGCTGTTTGGCGACGACCATGCGTGCGACCGTCGGGGTGAGTTCGGGCGTCAGCGCCACCTCGCGGCCGCCCTTGTCCTCGAAGGCGTACAGCTCCTCGACGATCCCCTCGCCGCTTTTCTCGACGTACATCTCCGTCGGTTCCAGCGCCGGCGTTCCGATCTCCCGGAACCCGTAGCGCTTGGCCGTCCCCTCTACCGTGTCCACCACCTGCCGTCGCGACTGCATCTCCTCGGGATAGAAATCGCGGAACCCCTTGATGCGCTCGTACATACCCCGCCGTTTGAGCAGGGGGCGCTTGATACTGTCGGACGTGAGTACGTGGAGATCTCTACTCTGTAACCGTGCTGAAATGGATGAACACACCGGTTTGGGTGCCTTGCCGTTCCACAGAGTCACGTCCGGGTGTATAGGCCTACGTAGCTCTCAATCGGTCTACGCCCGGACGCGTAGCAATATTATAATCGCTTAAGCAGCACTCGGCTGATCCCCCGCCTATGACGGGGATCGATACGACACAGCGACAGGAGGTGTTCGACCGGGCGCGTGCGTGTCTGCGGACCGAGCGGCGGCGGACCATCGACGAGCAGGAGGCGTTTGGAGTTTTCGAGAGCCAGGTCCGGACGCTCGAGGGACAGTCCAGAGCCCGCCAGGCGGACGTCGCAGAGGTCCAGTTAGCGGTGGGCAGGTCCGCGCGGGGGCTGCAGGCAGTCCGGGAAGCGTACGAGACGACGGTCATGGCCGTCCCGCACTACGAGGAGGAGTACGACGAGTCGTTCGAAACACACGTTCAGGCGGAGTTTGGGCCCGAGATTGCGGCCCTGTTGTGCCAGGGTCGCGCCCTCGATGGCCAGTCCAAGCGTGCGGTGCTGGCCGCCGCTGCCCAGGCCCAGGAGTCCCGCAGTCAACTCCTCGACGCACTGGACGACGAGCAGGACTCCTTCGAGGACCTGACCGCCGAACTCCGCTCGGTGCTGGAGGAACTGCCGGAGTACCACGAGGCCACCTACGCTGACCTGTCGTTCGGGGCGCTGGACGCGTACCGCACCCGGCTGACAGTCCTCGAAGAGAAGTGCAGCGCCGTCGTCGACCGCCGCCAGGCGACGCTGGTCGACCAGCGGCAGGACCTCGCACTGCCGATCGACGGCCCGGACGTCCCGACGTTCGTCTACCAGACGCTCGACGTGCGGTACCCGATCGTCGCGACGGCGGCTGACCTCCTCGACCACGTCCAGTCTCTGCGCCGTGACGTCGAACGCGCCCTCAGTTACTCGGGATGAGTTACAACGGCTTCTCACGGAGACCGCCGAACCAGGCTATCGGAACTATTGGAAGTCCGATTACCTCGCCAGGCTGCCGAACGAGGCAATCGACACCGTCGTCGACCACCGGGCGTGGGCGCAAGCACTTTCGACGGCGATGGAGTCCTACACCACCGACGGCGTCTACGTGAACTTCCTCTCACAGGAGGGCGAGGGTCGAGTTGAGGCGGCCTACGGCGACAACTACGACCGGCTTGCGGCGGTCAAAGCCGAGTATGAAACAGCTGGTAGGACGGACGGGCTGACGTGTCAATGCTCACGCCCGACTCCACTACCCAACATTAATTATCCCTACACTGAAACGACACTGTAATGATCGAAGGCGAAACCACCCGGACACACGACCTTCACGACGGTCGAGGTGAGCGCCCGTGGGCCTGAAGAAGACGGTCTACAAGGCGTTGGGAGTCGCTTGGTTTTTTGTGGTATTCGGCGGGGTGATATACGTCGATCTGGGGCGGGCTGAACCCTGGCTGTCCGTCTCGGACATTCCCGGTGGCATGACAGGGGGGATGGCCATTGGAGTCGTCCTCTTTGCAGTCGGGGTGGTAGTCCTCAACTCCCGCATCACGCGGATCGAGCGAGCCGAGTGGCGGGAAGTCGGGCGAGAGGCAGGTCTCCGCCCCGCTGGCGACGGCAGAGACACGGACGAGACGGAACTCACGGGCACCATCGACGGCCGCACCGTCTCCGCTGGCTACGAGAAGGTCAATGTGGGGGACGAGGAATGAGTTTCCTCTGGTTTACATACGTCGACGCAGAACTGACAGCGCAGGCCGAGGAGGGGGTGGTCGTCGGCAACCCCGGTGGCAGGGACCACAGGAGACACGAAAACGTCGACTTCGACCGGTTCGCCGAGACCGTCTCCGACATAGAGGGTCTTTTCGCCACAACGACGGACGATCTGTTCGTGATGGGGACATCGACAGCGACCGTGCAAGCCGTCGCCGACGTGTCCTCCGAGGAGGCCCTCCGCGCGAGTGAGGACCTCAACGTCGTTGCCGTCGGTAACGCCTCCAGCGTAGTTGCGGCGTGGACGGAGGCAATCAACAGAGGATTGGAATGGGAGGGGAGTTGGAAGGCAGAGAACTCGGTGGACAACCTCGTCGACGATGTCCCAGGCGACGCCGCGACGGTCACAGTCGAGACGCGGGGGCAAGATAGAATCCGGGACGGGGACGAACTCCGCCGATTGGCCGAGGAGGCCGTCTCGATTGCCGACGCGTTCGAAGGGGCGACCGCTCGCATGCCGCCGTCCGGATAGCGGGCCCCTCGTTCGAACCGTGCCCCCCGTCCTCACACGGCAACCGCTGATATATAGGTTCGTAATTTCAATATAGTCTGCCTTTTGTATCTATATCGCTATTATAAACGCTATTTCCGTGCCACGTGCGTGATTCAAGCGGATGACGGAGAAAAACTCCGAGAGGCGGCGAACAAGGCGGACATTCCTGGCAACTACCGGCGTGCTGGGCGCCGGTTTCCTCGCAGGCTGTACCGGCGACGACGACAGTGGGAACGGCAACGGCGGCAACGGAACGGAGAACGGCGGCGACAACGGAACGGAGAACGGCGGCGACAACGGAACGGAGAACGGCGGCGACAACGAAACGGAAAACGGCGGTAGCGACACAGAAAACGGCGGCAGCGACACGGAAAACGGCGACGACGGTGGGACGACCGGCGATGGCCCCACGGAGCTGACCTTCATCCTGAACCCCGCACAGGCGGACGTCGAGATCACCGAGCAGTACCGGCCGATCTTCGAGTACCTGGAGTCGGAGCTGCCGGTCACGATCGAACCGCTTCGTGCGTCGAGCTACGCGGCGACGTTCCAGAACCTCCGCTCGGGTCGTGGCGAACTCGCGGACACCTCGCCGTCGGCCGCGATCGCCGGGCAGGACATCCTCGACGTGGTCGGAATCCGGGTCGCGTTCGGTTCGGACAAGTACTTCTCGCTGATCACGACGACGCCGGACAGCGGCGTCGAGCAGCTGACCGACATCCAGGGCCAGGAGATGGCGATGGGGTCGACGCTCTCGGTTTCGGGCACGCTCGCGCCCCTGACGATGCTCAAGGACGCGGGGCTCGACATCGGCACGGCACCGGACGGCGACCCGCCGGACTTCACGCCGCGGTACTCCGACCACTCGACGGCCCGCGACCAGCTGATCAACGACCCGTCGATTGTCGCCGCGTCGACCGGCGCGTTTTCGACGGCGCCGCACGTCCCCCAGGAGCAGTTCGACGAGATGTCACAGGACTTCGTCGAAATTTCCTCCGAGTACGAGGGCGCCGGCAGCGCGACTGACGAGGCTCAACTCGACCTGCTCGCGGTCTCGGACCCGCTGCCGCGGGCGCCGATCATGGCCCGCTCGGACTGGGAGGATCCGGTCCGGTCCGACGTCGAAGAGACCCTCCTGAACGCACCTTCGGAAGCGTTCCAGCACGGCGACGACTACGAGGGCGAAGAACTCTGGTTCAGCGACGTCGTCCCCGGCTCGGCCGAGGACTACGAGCCGATCCAGCAGATTCTCGACGAACTCGCGATCGAATTCAAAGACCTTTCTTGACTGGCTGATCCCCCTCTACGTATATGAGCAAAATCGTCGTCGACAACCTGCGCAAGGAGTACGGGGAGACCGTGGCACTGGACGACGTCTCCTTCGAGGTTCCGGCGGGCGAGTTCGTCATCATTCTCGGCGTGTCGGGCTCCGGCAAATCGACGCTGTTGCGGTGTATGGCGGGGCTCACCGAGCCGACGGCCGGCGAGGTGCGCATCAACGAGGACCGGGTGACCGGCGCGAAAGACGAGATCGCGATGATCTTCCAGCAACACAACATCATCGGTGACATGACTGCCTACTCGAACGCGCTCTCGGGCTCGATGAGCCGCAGCCGGTTTTTCGAGAGCCTCCTCCAGCTCCAGGAGCCCGACGAGAAGTACCGGGCGCTGACGGCGCTGGAGACCGTGGGACTGCTCGATGAAGCCCAGCAGAAAGCCCGGAGTATGAGCGGCGGCCAGCAACAGCGGGTCGGCGTCGCCCGCGCGCTGGTCCAGGAGCCGGAGGTGCTGCTGGCCGACGAGCCGGTCGCCAGCCTCGACCCCGGCAGCTCACAGGAGGTGATGGGTTATCTCCGCGACGCGGCACGCGAGCGGAACCTGACCGGGTTCGTCAGCCTCCACCAGGTGAACCTCGCCCGCAAGTTCGGCGAGCGATTCATCGGCCTCCGGAACGGGAAGAAGGTGTTCGACGGCTACCGCGACGAACTCACCATCGACGTTGTCGACGACATCTACGGCGACATCGACACCGAGGGGATGTTCGTCGGTGGCGACGACGCCGCAGCTGACACGACGACTGGGGAGGCCCAGCCGTGAGCGAGGCACCGGCGGACGCCTCCGGGGCGGCGTCGGACTCGGCGACGGAATCCGAACCGCCCACCGAGGCGATCGGCGAGACGTTCGAGCGCATCAAGCAGACGCGGCGGCGGCGAGCGATCGGTGGCGTCTCGCTGATCCTGTTTATCGGCTTCCTGTTCGTCCAGGCGCTGAGCGCGGCAGGGCTGCTCGACGAGAACTTCCAGGTCGATTTCTTCCTCCAGTCCCTCCAGGACTTCTTCCCGATCACCGAGTACGCGTTCGGCATTCCCTTCCTCGACTTCGGGCGGTACTTTTCGTTCATCCAGGAGCGGAACCTGCTGTACGATCCCGAGATTGGGCGGCTCCTGTTCAACTGGCCCCCACAGCTGCGGGAGTTCTTTTTCCAGGAACTGGGTATCTTCGCCATCTTCGGCGAGGCGGGGATCACGCTCGCAATGGGCATCGCTGGCACGATCCTCGGGTTCCCGCTCGCGCTGTTTTTCGGCGTGATGGGCTCCGAGCGCGTGACGCCGTTCCCGTTCAACTTCATCTTCCGCGGGACGATGTCGCTGATCCGGTCGATCCCGGCCCTGGTGTGGGCGCTGATCCTCGTCCCGCTGGCCGGGCTCGGCCCGCCCTCGGCAGTGCTGGCGATCGCCGTCGACACGATCGGCAACCTCGGGCGGCTGTTCGTCGACGAACTCGAGGAGATTCAGGACGGCCCAATCGAGGCGATGCGGACGACCGGTGCGAGCGGGCCACAGACGATCATCTTCGGAATGTTGAGCCAGGTGAAAACCTCCTTCATCGCCTGGACGCTGTACATCCTGGAGATCAACGTCCGGATCGCCGTCTCGCTGGGCGTCATCGGCGCCGGCGGCCTCGGACAGGTGCTGGAGGTCCAGCAGGGGCTGTTCCAGTTCACCAACATGATGGCCGTGCTGCTGTGCATCTTCCTGGTCATCATCTCCGTCGAACTGTTCAGCCAGCGGCTCCGCGCCCGCCTGCGTGCCGACGAGAAGCGGAGCTGGAGTGAGCTGATCTTCGGGTTCCCACAGCGGATGACCGACTCGCTGCTGAAGTGAGCGCCGGCGCCGGTCAGGCACCGTTCCTGCGTTCGATCTCCCGCACTGCCGCCAGCAACTGCTCGTGGGACAGCGAGGCCTGCGCGGAGCCGACCCGCCGGAGGTCGCCGTGGATGTATGCAGCGTGGTTTCGGGTCCGGCCGTCAGTTGCGGGCCGATGGGACGGCGGGCCCGTCCGCAACGGCGCGTGGCTCCCACTCCTCGACCACGGGGAACCGCCCGAAGTAGCCGTCGATGACCGCCGCCCGGACCGCGTCCCCGCGGCGATCGTCAGTGACGGCGAACTCGTAGGCTTCAGTCAGGCCGGCCTCGTCTGCCAGCGGCATGATCGAAACCGTCGTGCCGACGGCGTCGAAATGCAACAGCAGGTAGGCGGGCGGGAACGAACAGCCACTCGGCGCGCCGACCACGCCGAGCCCGCGGTAGGTGGTCGCGTACGGCCAGTGGGCGTGGCCGGTCACGACCAGCTCGACGCCCGCGTCGGCGAGCGCGTCAGCCGTCGCTGCCGGCTCCCGGAGGCGATACTGTGCCGCGGGACAGGCGGTGTCGACGGGCGCCGGGAGCGGTGCGAGCGCGTGGTGGACGACGGCGATCCGGGGCGCAGTGACGCCGTCGTTCGCGAGTCCTAAAAGGGCCGCCGCGTCGAGTCCACCCGCCACGGTATCGGTGCCGTCCGGGTGTGTACTGTCAAGCAGCGACACCGTCGTACCGCCGACCTCCCTGGTCACCGGGTACTCGCCGCCGGCATACCGCTCGGCGAAGGCCGCAGCGGACGGTTCCCCGCCCGGATCGAGGTCATGGTTTCCCGGGACGGCGAGCGTCGGGGCCGGCGCGGCCGAGAGCAGCTCATCGGCCAGTGCGAACTCCTCGGTCGCCCCGTCTTTCGTGAGATCGCCAGCGACGAGGAATCCGTCGACATCGAGCCGGTGTGCGTCCGCGACGGCCATCTGAAACCGTTGTTTCGTCCGGTGGTAGACGTTGAACGATCCGCGATCCGTCGGCGTCAGATGCGGATCAGCGACGACCGCGAGCGTCGTGCCACTCCCCCGCGGCCGGTCGAACCGGGCCAGTGTCGTCCCGCCGCCGGCCGGAAAGACCGACTCACGCTGTTCGCTACCGCCCCCAGTCTCCGGTAGCTCCACCCGCCCGTTCCGTTCTCCCCCCCTCTCCGTGTCGGGTGCCATCTGTACTTCCCCGTCGGTGCGCCACAATCAAAAAACTATCTAAAATATTATACTTTCGGCTGTGGATGCCTATAGAGGCGGACGTAGAGTGAGGGAGTAACGAGGGATTCCCGACTTAAATGGCACCCCTCCGGGGACCGCAGTTTTTTGCCTATTCCGCGGGAACCGTCGCCTATCGATGGCCGAGGAAACGGAGACGGAGACGCCGGACCTGTTCGATCCGTTCCGGCAGTTTTTCTCGTTCAGGCGCGATGTGCTCGTGCTCTCGCTGGCGATGTTCGCGTTCAGCCTCGGCTTCCAGATGACCAGCCGGTACATCCCGCGGTACATGTCCGTGCTGGGCGCCGGCGGCCTGGCGATCGGTGCGTTCGGCACCGTCGGCAACATTATCAGTGCAAGCTACCCGTACCCGGGAGGTGCCATCTCCGACCGTATCGGGTCGCGGTACGCGCTCACGCTGTTCGGGCTGATCTCGAGCCTCGGATTCCTGTTCTGGCTGATCGCGCCGTCGCTGGGCGCCATCGCCGTCGCCGGCGTCACCATCGAGCCGTGGTTCTGGATCTTCGTCGGCCTCTTTCTGGCACAGGCCTGGAAGTCGTTCGGCCTCGGCGCGACGTTCGCCATCGTCAAGCAGTCGGTCCCGCCGTCGCGGCTGGCCCGCGGGTTCGCCAGCACCGAGGTGTTCCGGCGGACAGCGTTTCTCATCGGGCCGCTACTTGCGGCGGGCGTGCTCCACGTCGCCGCGGACTTCCAGGTCGGCTTTCAGGTGATTCTCGCCGTCGCGGTCGTCTTCGGCGTCGTCGCGACGACCGTCCAGCACTACCTTTACGAGGCCGAGGACACCTCGATCGGGAAGTCCTTCGAGGGGGTCGCGGAGATCAGGCGCGACCTCGCGGCGATGCCGGCCGAACTCCGGCCGCTTTTGGTCGCGGACACGTTCGTCCGCTTCGCTAACGGCATGGTGTACGTCTTTTTCGTGATCGTCGTCACCGAGTTCCTGCAGGTCGGGGTCGATCTCGGCACGGTCAGACTGGATCCCGATACGTTCTTTGGCGTGTTGCTCGGCGTCGAGATGCTGATCGCACTGGTGTCGATGCCCGTGGCGGCGAAACTCGCGGAGTCGGTCGGGCTCAAGCCCGTCGTCGGCTTCGGGTTCTCGGTGTACGCCATCTTCCCTGTGTTGCTCATTCTCGCGCCGGCCAACGCCGTCATCGTGACGCTCCTCTTTGCATACTCGGGACTACGCTTTGCCGGCCTGCCGGCACACAAGGCGCTGATCGTCGGCCCCGCCGAGCGCGACACCGGCGGCCGCGTGGCTGGCTCGTACTACCTGATCCGGAACCTGATCGTGATCCCCAGCGCCGCCATCGGCGGGGCGATCTACGACGGGTTCTCCGTCCCCCGCACCGACCTGGCCTACGCCGGCAGCCCCACGCTCGCGTTCGCCATCGCAACCGTGATCGGCCTGATCGGGACGGTGTACTTCTTCCTGTTCGGCCGCGAGTTCGAGGCCTACGAGTGATACTGCCGGCTGTAACTACGTGAAGCGGTCCTGTCCGGAAGGTGAGGTTCTGGACGGTATTCAACCGAATATTGCCGAGGGATCTTGAAAGAATTACAGCCGGCAGTATGAGCGTCGATGGGGAGCTAGCGGGATCCACGCGAGCAAGACTACGGCTGTGCCAGCTCGAAACGGGTAGATGGCACGGGGAAATGGAGAAGTCGGCGGTCAGAGGCACGTGATGGTTTGAACTGGACACTGCCGGCAACATCAGGGAGCACTGGTGTCGGCGTTCTCCCGTGCCAGGTAGGAACAGGATAGAACAGCTCTTAAGCGATGCTAGTTGTCGATCGTACCTGAACGGGGCGGTCAGTACTGCTCGGAGGCGACCGGTCGGCTACGTAGCCCGGAACGGACGCTATAAGGGTCCGCAGTCCTTCCGCTGGCGTATGACACTGCGGGGAGCGATCGTCGACCTGGACGGGACGGTGTACCGGGGTGGGGACCTCGTGGATGGCGCGGCGGCGGGGATCGACGCGCTCCGGGCGGCCGGCGCGAACGTGCTGTTCTTCTCGAACAATCCACTGAAGGACGGCGACGCATACCTCGATCATCTCGCCGGCCTGGGGCTGGACGTCGAGGGGATGCAGGCCTGCTCTGCCGGCGTCGTCACCACCGAGTACCTCCAGGCCCACCACGCCGACGAGGAGATCCTGTTGATCGGCGACGACGGCCTCCGCGCTCAACTTCGCGCAGCAGACCTGTCGCTGACAACCGACCCCGACCAGTGCGATGTCCTCGTCGCCTCTTGGACGGAGTCGTTCGACTACGGCGACATACAGACGGCACTCGACGCCGTCGGTCCGGACACCGTCTTCCTCGGTTCGGATCCAGACCGGACGTTCCCGATGGAAGACGGCAGGCTGGTCCCGGGATCTGGGGCGATCATCGGCGCGGTCGCGGCGGTCGTCGGTCGCGATCCGGACGCGATCCTGGGCAAGCCTTCCGAGGCGGCGCTATCGGCCGCGCTCGACCGCCTGGGCGCCTCACCCGAGGAGTGTCTCGTCGTCGGCGACCGCCTCGATACGGACCTCCGCATGGGCGACCGCGCCGGCATGACCACCGTCCTCACGCTGAGCGGCGTGACCGACCGGGCGGATATCGCCGACAGCGACACCGAGCCAGATTTCATTATCGAAACCCTCGGTGACATCGACGCGGTCCTCGCCGAACTGTAGCCCTCGGTTCTCGGGAGACCCAGCAGCTCCGGCCGAAGCGCCGTTCTGTCTTCGATAAACTAGAAACTCCGGTAACGTTTTCCCCATACCAATCTTTTTCAGCGGTGTAGGAGAACCGTCTAACATGGTCGACAAAGACGACCTGCGTCAGCAGTTCATCGACGCGTTCGAAGGAGCAGATTATCCGATCAACAGCCCGATGGATCTGGTGCCGGCGCTGCCGAACGGGCCGGCAACATCGTTCGAATCGGGCGAGTTCTCGATGACGGCGATGGAGTTGAACTCCGAGCTGTCGGGTGCGGAGTTCCCCTACGATGACGTCGAGTCGTTCGTCGACGACGTGATGGAAGGGCTCGAGGACGAGGGCCACATTTAACTTTTGCAGGCTAAGTCCCGTCCTCAAGGAGCGACCAACAGGAGCGAGTAGGGCGGGGATACAGCCGTCCACTTCCTGATTTCCGAACATTCAAGTGATATCCAACCAAACAAATTGGTAGTGGTTGAGGAGACGTTCAAGTACGCTGCAACGCCGGACGACGACGCGACAGCCACGGCTGCATGGAACGATATTCAAACGTGTCGGGAAGTGTATAATCACGCTCTTACACAAGAGTATCGGCCACGTTCTGCTGGCGATAAACCATCCTATACGGAACTGCAAAACAAGCTCACCGGCGAATCTGGCTGGAAAGAGCGCTGGCCCGAGTGGCAAACTGTCTATTCGAAGTGCCTGCAAATGGCCGTCCGGCGCATCAAACAAAGCGAGAGCGTACTCGAATCGCTCCAAGACCGAGGCTACAAGGTCGGTCAACTGAAGTGGAAGAAACCAGACGAGTTTCGCAGCATTTGTTACAATCAGTCCGGTTTTGACGTGGATAGTAACACGGGCCGAACTGACCACGCATGCGTGAACTTCAGTAAAATCGGTGACTTCCACATCAACTACCACCGACCACTCCCAGCTAACGCAGACATCACACAAATCATCCTCAAGAAAGAAAAAACAGGTAGCTGGAGCGTCTGCATCGTCGTAGACTACGACCCGGGCTACCCGGAGAAGCCACCTGTCGAAGACATTGAAGTTGAAGATACAGTTGGGATTGATCTCGGCATCACGAAGTTTATCCACGACTCGAACAATCACTCGTTCGAGTCACTCGACGAGCAACGAGATCGTGAACGCATCGACCGGCGTCACCGTGACCTATCCCGAAAAGAGTACGGCTCAAATAATTGGGAGAACGCCCGGCAAGCTCTTGCTCGGGCATATGAACGCTTGGATAATCGCCGTGAAGACTATCGGGAGAAACTCGCCCACGAATACACCACTCGGTACGACGCAGTATTCCTCGAAGACCTCGACGTGAAATCCATGACGGAAGGGAACGGGAACAGTCGGAACGTGGCTGCGATGTCGTGGCGACAAACAATTCAGGCATTCAACCGTCACGGGAAGAAAAATAAGTGTCACGTTATCGAAGTTCCGCCGGAAGGAACGACGAAACGCTGTTCGCAATGTGGGTGTAGCACGCAAAAGCCGTTGTGGGTGCGTGAACACTCGTGTCCAGCGTGCGGATTCGAAGGTGACAGGGACTACAACGCAGCGCTAGAAATCAAGCGCCTTGGACTGGAGAAACTCGGAGTGGAAACCAATACGAAAGCAGTAGGTCAGGGCATGGCCAAATCAACGCCTGCGGAGACTGCACTCCCTGGGGAGACTGAGGCGACAGCCGATGATGTGTCTCCAAAGCGCGTCGTTGAAACAGGAAGCCCCTGCCTCACGGAACGAACCGCGTCAGCGGTGAGTGAGTAGGCAGGGGTAGTTCACTCCTGCCGTGGGACGGCGGAAAGTAACACACTTGTATCAGCAACAGGTATGAGAGCCTGCAGCCCTGTGGTGTAGTGGCCAATCATAGTGGCCTTTGGACACGTCCGGATTCGCGGATGTGGAAGACAGCCACTGACGCTGGTTCGAATCCAGCCGGGGCTATTTTGCGAGGAGCGGACGCGACGAGCAAATAGGCCCCTGACTGCAGACGACCCGTTTCGTCAATGTATGTATGGCAATAACAACAAATATTTATTCAGGATGGCCCATCGTTCGGACAAGAATGGTTACTGCGTCGAGCGATCGGAGTGATCAGGAGTGACGAACTTGCCGGAGCGGCTTGCCGAGGCGCTGGTCGACCACAGCAAAGTCGTCATCGTGATCATGCTGCTGGTGACCGCCGGGATGGCGGTCGGTGCCGGACAGGTCGACGACGAATCCGACCTGGACCAGTTCGAGACCGGGTCGGACGCGCGCGCGGCACAGGAGTACATCCAGCAGAACTTCGAGGCGGAAGGACAGCAGGACGTGACGGTCATCCAGGTGATCCAGCGGGGGGACAACGTCCTCGCGCGGGAGTCGGTGATACGCTCGCTGGAGCTCCAGCAGCAGATCATGGAGCGGGAGGAGATCGCGGGGACGCTCACCGAAGAGACCCCGATCCTGGGGATCGGCAACGTGCTGGCGCAGGCCCAGATCCAGCGCCAGTACGGCGAGGACGCCGACGGGAAGGACGGCGAGGACGCCGCCAGAAGCGGCGGCAGTCAGGAGATCACGATCCAGGACCAGATCGACGTGCTGTCAGCGATGAACGAGCAGGAGTACGAGGCACTCGTCCAAGAGGTGCTCTCGGAGGACGGCAACCGGCGGGCGCTCGCGCTGATGCCCTCGTCGTACGAGCCGGGGTCAACGACAGCGAAGGCTCACAACATGATCATCACCCAGCGGACCGAGGGTGGAACCCCCGAGGGCCCCGAAGGGCTGGGTGAACAGGAGACCACCGCGCAGCTCGAACTGCGCGAACTCGCAAATCAGGAGGACGACCGGTACACGGTGTTCGGTACCGGCATCATCACCGACGAGATCGACCGCTCGTTCAGCGACAGCTTCACAATCGTCGGACCGCTTGCGTTGCTGTTCGTGGTGGTGGCACTGACGGTCGCCTACCGCGACTTGCTGGACATCGTCCTCGGGGTAGTGGGAATCCTGGTCGTCCTCCTGTGGACGTTCGGGTTCATGGGCTGGGCCGGCATCACGTTCAACCAGCTGCTGATATCGGTCCCGGTGCTGTTGATCGGGTTATCGATCGACTACGCGATCCACGTGTTCATGCGCCACCGGGAGCACCGCAACGAGGAGACCGACGGGACGCCGGACGTCCGGGGGTCGATGAAGACCGCGCTGTTCGGCGTCGGCGTCGCCCTGGTGTGGGTGACGGCAACTGCGGCGATCGGGTTCCTCGCGAACCTCGTCAGCCCGATCGGCCCGCTGCAGGACTTCGGCCTGACGAGCGCGTTCGGGATCACTGCCGCGCTGTTCGTGTTCGGCGCCCTGATCCCGGCGCTGAAAGTCGAGATCGACGGCTTTCTCGAAGCCCGCGGTATCGACAGGCGCAAGCGGGCGTTCGGCACCGGCGGTTCGGCGTTCTCGGGCGTGCTGTCGACGGGCGCGAAGGCGGCCCGGCGCGCGCCGCTGGTCGTCATCGCGCTGGCGCTGTTGCTCTCGCTGGGCGGCGCCTACGGCGCCACGCAGGTCGACACCACGTTCCAGCAGGAAGACTTCCTTGCCGAGTCGCCGCCTGCCTGGATGGACAACCTTCCCGAGCCGTTCGCGCCGGGCACCTACCAGGCCAAAGACGACCTGGCGTTCGTCCAGGCGAACTTCCAGCAGCAGGGTCAGGACGCGAGCTTGCTGATACAGGAGGACGTAACCGATCCGCAGACACTCGTCTGGGTTCAGGACGCGACCGAGCGGATCGGCTCGACGGAGTCGGCGTTCATTCTACCGAACGACCGGCCCGACATGCAGACGCCGCTGACGGTGATGCAGCAGACAGCGAGGTCGAACGACGAGTTCGCCGCCGCGTACCAGCAGGCCGACACTGACGGCGATGGGATCCCGGACCAGAACGTCGAGGCACTGTACGATCAGCTGTTGACGGTCAATCCCGAGGCCTCGAACGTCATCTACCGGAACGAGGCCGGCGAGTACGAAGCGCTCCGTATGCAGATCGGTCTCAAGGGCGATGTCCTCGCCGCGACCGTCGCCGACGAGATGCGCGACGTCGCCGCCTCGGTGGAGGCCGACAGCGGCGGCCAGCTGGCGGTGGTCGCGACCGGCGACCCGATCATCAGCAGCGACGTCGAGGACGCGCTGTTCGACACTGTCATCCAGAGCCTGCTGATCACGCTCGTGGCCGTGTTCCTGTTCCTGGCGGTCGCCTACCGGCTGACCGGCGACACCGCCAGCCTGGGGGTGGTGACGCTCCTGCCGGTGCTGTTCTCGGTGACGTGGATCCTCGGGACGATGTACCTTATCGGGATGCCGTTCAACGCGCTCACGGGGACGATCGCCGCGCTGACGATCGGGCTCGGGATCGCCTACAGCATTCACATCAGCTCCCGGTACACGCTCGAACTCGAGCGCCAGGGCGACGTCTGGGCGGCGATGGACACGACCGTCACCGGCACCGGCGGCGCGCTGCTGGGCAGTGCCGCCACCACCGTCGGCGGCTTCGGGACGCTCGCGCTGGCGATCCTCCCCGTGCTCCAGCAGTTCGGGATCATCACCGGCCTCACAATCATTTACGCCTTCCTGGCGAGCGTGCTCGTGCTCCCGTCGATGCTGGTGGTCTGGACCCGCTATCTCGGCCCCTCCGGGTACTTCCCGCCAGCGGACGAGGAGGTCGGCGGCCCCGATGCGACGGAGACGCCCGCCCCCGACGGCGGTCCGAGAGACGAGTAACTCCCGCTCGCGCTGACAGCCCTCCGGTTCGTCCGCTCCGTTCCCGCGATCTGTGCCTGGGTGATTGCTGTGAGTGTGTTCGGAACCACATCACAACGGTAGTGGTTGCACTGGGCGTCCCGCCAGAGCGAGGCAAGGACGGCGGCCTTATGCGTCTGCGTCGTCAACGACCCGTCATGATCACCGGGATTCTCGACATGGTCCAGCGCCTCGGGGCCGTCGCGCTCGCGCTGACGATCGCCCTGCCGGGGCTGGACTTCCTGTTGCTGCGGGGTGACCTCTTCGTCGGCGGCGGCCTGCTCGCGCTCGCGGCGCTGGTGCTAGTCGTCTCCGAATCTGTCCGCTCGCCCTCCGACATCTCGACGTCCACCGCTCAGCGCGTCGTCGGAGCGATCGCAAAAGAGCAGGACGACGAGGAGTAGCGCCCCCGTTCCGGCCTGCTGACTGCGACAGTTACTGCGTCGGCGCCTCGACGCCCAGTTCCGAGAGCAGCGTCCGCGCGGCCGCCGCCGAGGAGCCGGGTCCGCGAGCGGTAACGAGGTCGCCATCGACGGTGACGCTCGTGTCGTCATCGAGTTCGGCGTCCCAGTCGGCGCCCGCGGCATTCACCTCATCCTCGACCCAGTAGGGGAGCTTCCGGCCGTCGGGCATCCGGTCGTGGTCGTCGACGATGCCCTCCTCCCACTCGTTGGGGAAGCCCGTGACCGACCGGCCCTCGACGAGGAACTCGCCGTCGCTGTCGCGGGCGAACGCCAGGATACCGACCGCGTGACAGACGACCAGCGCCGTCCCGTCCGCGCCCACGACGGCGTCTCGGAGCAGGCGCCGGGCGTCGCTGTCCTGGTTGACGTCCCACTCCGTGCCGTGGCCGCCGGGGAACACGACCGCGTCGTAGTCGTCCGCGTCCTCGATGTCGACCGGGACCGGATCGTTCAGCCGCTCGTCGGTCTCGTGGACCTCGCGGACGTGCTCGGCTGTCTCCTCCCCGACGTTGTCGGGGTCTATGGAGCGCTCGTCGATCACCGGCGGGTCGCCGCTTGGTGTCGCGACGGTTACGTCGACGCCCGCCGCGTCGAGCGTCGTGAGCGGTTCGATACATTCCTCTCCCCAGTAGCCTTCCTCGCTGACGATAAACAGTGCTGACGTCATCATCGTCGGTACGGTCTCGACGGTCAAAACCACAACGGTGATGCCAAATCCAGCCGCCATTCCGGTGAAAGATTCTTCAGTAACTCGCCTTACAGAAATATCATTCAGATTAGGATTAAGGGGGAACAGCCCCTGGGTGTACATGTATGAGAGGACTCCCAACCAACCCCCACGATTCGTTCGCTTCGCCGGCTGCCCAGGTCGCCGTTGGCTTCGCGATGGTGGCCGCAGTATTCGCGGTGCTGGTGGCGGTGGCCTACCCTGGCGTGGTCGTGGCGTTCGCTCTCGGCGCGCTCTCGGCGGTCACCGTGCGGCGCGCCGCCGGGCTGCTCGCTCGCTCCTCGGGGCTCTGCGTCCCCGGTACTGACATCTGCGTCCGGTGGGCCCGCTCCTGATACGGCCGGTCGAACCACCCCTGTTCCGTCTGCCCGTTTGCCTGTCTGCTCGTCTCGCTTCTCCGCTATGTTCTGATTTCGTCCCCGTACGCGCGCAGGTCGACCTCGAACGACCAGGCGTGCTCGTCCTGCTCGATCAGGTGGAGGTACGTGTCGGCCATCGCGTCGGGCGCGATGAGTTCGTCGTCCGCCCGCGGGACGTCGCTCTCTCCGGGGCCGGCGATGGCGCCGTCGACGACGACGTAGGCGACGTGGACGCCCTGCGGGCCGAAGCGGTGGACCAGCGACTTCGCGAACCCGTACAGGGCGGGCCCCGCTGCGTCCCACGCCAGCAGGTTCCCGAACGCACGCCTGGCGATGGAGGTGCCGGTGAAGATGACCGTCCCGGTCCCCTCCGTCTCCCGGATGTCGCCGATGGCCTCCCGCGAAGCGTGGAATGCGCCGCGAACCACGACCTCGTACACCCGATCGAACGCCTCGGCGTCGACCTCGAAGAGGTGGCCCGGCGCCGGGACGCTCGGGTTGTAGATCAGCACGTCGACCGGCCCGAACGCCTCCCGAACGCGCTCGAATCCCGCCTCGATGGCGGCCGGATCCGAGAGGTCCGTCGGGGCGGCGAGGGCCTCGTGACCCGCTGCCTCCAGCTCCGCTGCCAGTTCGTCCAGATACGACGCAGAGCGGGCGAACAGGCCGACGGCGTACCCCTCGGCTGCGAGCCGCCGTGCGACCGTCTCGCCGAACCCCTCGCCGACGCCCGCGATCACTGCCGTGGCTGTCATGGTGTCGCCTACGAAGGCACGGGGGAAGAAACTCACTACCGCGAGTCCCGATCGGGGGGTGTGGCGCTACCCGAGCCCGCCCTCGGGCAGCCCCACGCGCGAACGTGCCGTCGCCCGTTCCTCGTCGGTCAGCCGGAAGGGAGCGAGCTCCTCGTCGAGATCACCAAGCGCGGCGCGGCGTTCCTGGTGGGACTCTAGGAAGTCGGCGATTGCCTCGGCGGCGATCTCCTTTAGTTCGCCGCTCAGGAGGGTGCCCTCGCGGTACTCGGCGGCGAGGCGCTCGACGCGCTCGTCAGAGTCCTCGAAGAAGGAGTGGAGCAACTGGTAGGGAACGTCGACCGACGGGTCGCCGCCGTGCTCGCGGTGCTCGGCGACGCTCGTGCGGCCGCCCGTGTAGGCGTGGGTCAGGATCTTCTCGCGGATCGTCTCGCGGTCGTCGGTCAGCAGCAGACTCGGCGCGTCCGCGGAGGAACTCATCTTCCCGGGTCCTTCGAGGCTCGGGAGGAATTTCGAGAGCAGCGCGCCCGGCTTGTCGACTGGGTAGCGTTCCTTCGCGGCGACGTCCCGGCAGACCCGGACGTGGGGGTCCTGGTCGACGGCAATCGGTACCAGCGTCGGGTGCCGGCCCTCGACCAGCTGCGGGAGCAGCAGGTGGGTCGCCTGGACCGCCGGGTAGAAGGAGAGCCCGACGTTCTCGGGGTCGCCGTAAGTCGCGTCGACGGTCGCCTGCGTGATCTCGCCGGCGAAGGCGGTTGCGAGCGGGTAGACGACGTCGGCGTCGGCCGTGTCGATGACGATCCGCGTGCGCTCGGGGTCGAAGCCGACCGCGAGGACGTCCCGCAGGTTCTCGCAGGCGTGGTCGGTGATCTCCGCCAGCGACTGTTCCTTGAGGAAGTACTTCTCGTCGTCGGAGATGGGGACGTACACTGTCGTCCCGGCCCGCTCCTGCACGTACTTCGCGAAGTAGAAGGGGAAGACGTGGCCGACGTGCATCGGTCCGGAGGGGCCGCGGCCGGTGACGATCGAGTGGGGTTCGCCGGCGTCCGCGGCGGCGAGGAACGGGTCGAGATCCCGCTGGGCGTAGAAGACGCCGCGGCGGACCAGCGGGTGGACGGGGTCGGGGAACTTGGCGCGCTGTGCGTCTGTCAGTTCGTCCGCGCCGAACCGGTCGAGGAGTCGGTCGTAGTCGACCTCGCCCTCGACGGCGTACGGCGTGACGGTGAACTCGTCTGTCGACATTGGTGTGGTGCTGTCGTCTTGGTTGGCTGTCTGTGAGCGACGCCATCGAGAAGGAGCAGGGAGCACCACCCCGGCGGGGGCGGGTGAGGCCCGTCACCGCCCGAACGCGATACTGTCCACTCCCGGAGGGATTGCCCAGCGCCAGCGACCGGGAGCGGGCTGCATGTCCGGACGTAGCTGATAGCAGCCACTTAACCGTTGTTGTTCCGACCGGTCCGGAAGCCAGCGACGACGCCCGGTCCGCTGTGCCCCACCCACCACGCCTTTGTAGTGATTGTTGTGACTCGTTACCGCCGGGTATTCGCCAGACGCCAGTTTCGGGTCGTGAAACCGCCGCTACTGCGATGTGGTGCCGAAAATACTCACAACAATCACTATGATGGCTGCGATCCAACCGCCGGTATGAGAGTCGAGTTCGACCGCGACACCTGTATCGGCATGTTTCAGTGCGTCCGCGAGTGGGAGGCCTTCGAGAAAGACGAGGCGGCCGGCAAGGCGGTCCTGGCCGACAGCGAGGAGCGCGAGGACGGCGTCTTCGTCCGCGAAGTCCCGGATTGCGCCGAGATGGACGCGAAGTTCGCGGCCCGCACCTGCCCGGTCGACGCCATCACCGTCTACGACGACGACGGCGATCAGGTGATCCCCTGACCGGCCCGCGGGTCCTGGCTCCGCTCCCGGTCCATCACCATTTTTATCGTCACCGCGCGAACGGCCGTGTATGAGCCCCTCGACGAAGATCGTTCTCGCGACGGTCGGCATCTCACTCGTGATCGGCGTGGCGATGGTCGTGAACATGGCGCTGGTCTGATGTTCAGCGAGCGCTCCCTGTCGCCGGCCGTCGCGGACATCCGCGCGGCGCACGCGCCGGACGCGCTCGTGCTCGACTGCGCGACCGACTTCGAGACGCTGCCCGCCGCGCAGGCCGAGGAGCTGGCGCTGGTGACCGACGCGCTGGAGCCCCAGTCCTACCCCGAGGAATGGCTCCCGCCGGACGCGCCGACGGTGCTCGAACGGTTCGCCGGCCCGGATCTCACGGTCGGCATGCCCGGCGACGGCAGCGTCGCCTGGACGCGCCAGACCGACCCGCCCGTCGTCCTCTGTAAGCCCCGTCTGGAGGGATCGCCCGCCGCCTTCACTGACTTCCTGGTCGCGGAGGCGCTCGTCCAGGTGGGGCTGGACGCCCCCGAACAGTTCCTGGGCTTGTTCGGCGAGGAGTACCCCGCGTTCGCCGACGCCACCCGCGACCACCTCTCGCCGGTCGAAACCTACCAGCTCGCGGCCGCCTGCTACGACGCCTACCTCGGGCTGCAGACCCGCGACACCTTCGCCGACTGGGAGGGCGACCTGTTCGACGCGTGGCTCGACGCCGGAACGCGCCTCGAAGGCCGGCTCGAGGATCTCCCGACGGCCATCGCCCGGGGCGAGACGTCGTTCACCGACGGCGCCGAACTGGCCTGCAGCGCGATCAAACACGCCGGCGAGATCCCGCCGCCGTTCGACGCGCTCGACGCCGCGGTGTACCTCGATCACGGTCCCGCGTTCGCCGTCGAGTGGGCCGAGCGGACGGTCGACGCGCTGGCGTAGGTCACTCGTCGCGGGTCGCCCGCACCTGCGACCGGATCGACTCCTTCAGCGGCGTCGGGTCCTGCAACCGCAGGCCGCGGGCTGTCAACGACTGCGGCGACGGCGGCGACCGGTCGACCAGCGACAGGTCGGGCTCGCTGCCCGTCTCCGCCTCGACGACCGCCTGGATGAGTTCGCCCAGTTCGCGGTTGGTCGTGGTCCGGCCGGAGATCGGCGTGGGCGTCTCGACCGTGAGCGAGCCCGTGCCGAGTTCGATGAGCGTCGAACACAGATCCGCGACGTCGACGTAGGAGCGGCGGATCTCGCCGTTTCCCCAGACCTCGATCTCGCCCGCCAGCCCCTCCTCGATCATGTCCTGGGCCTGCCCGCGCGGCGCGTCCAGGCCGACCACGTTCGGAAACCGCACGGTCGTCACCTGCTCGTACTCGCTGACTGCCTGCTCGGCGAGGTCCTTCGAGCGCCCGTACCGGTTGAACTCCCCCGTCGCCGCGACGCTGGAGCCGAACACGACGGGAACGCCGGCGTCCCGCGCGGCAGCGACCACGTTGACCGTGCCCGCGACGTTGTTCTCGAAGAGATACTGCCAGTCGTCGACCCAGACGTCGGCCTCCGCGGCGAGGTGGTACACCAGATCGAACTCGTGGTCGCTGAACAGGGACCGGACGCGATCAGCGTCCCTGATATCCTGTGCTGGATCCGCGGAGTGATCGAACCCGACGACGTCGTGGCCGGCGGCGGCGAGCTGATCGGCCAGTACACCGCCGATGTAGCCAGCGTGACCCGTGAGGAGGACCTGCATACACTCCCTTCAGAGGCCAGCTATTCAATCCCCGGGATCGCGGGTGCACACTACGCCCGGGCGATGGCGTCCATCCACTGCCCGATCGTGCCGACAGTCAGCACGTCGAACCCGGCCTCGATCAACAGCGATCGAAACTCCCCGGGCTCGTAGAACTCGAAGTGCCTGTCGGCCACCTCGCTGCCGGTCGGCTCGCGCTTCACCGAGATGTAGGCGCACCCGCCGTCCCGCAACAGCCGCTGCAGCGCTGCGGCAGTGTTCGGCGCCTGCTCCCGCGGCACGTGGTGGAACGATCCCGACGCCCAGATGCCGTCGAAGGAATCGCCCTCGAAGGGCAGCGAGCGCATGTCGCCGCGGACGAACGACGCCCGCGCCTGGCAGTCGGCGGCCACGTCGGCGGTCACCTCCACGAAGTGCTCGCGGGCTCGCCGGAGGAAGGATGGGGTAACGTCGAACCCGACGACGTCGAGGCCACGCCGCGCGAACCCCGCCGTGTCGACGCCGGGGCCACACCCCAGGTCAAGCACGCGGCCGCCGTCCAGGTAGTCGAGAAACGGCCCGCCGTACGCCTCCAGCCCGGACTCCGAGAGGTACTTCTCGGCGTACGCCTCCGCATTGCCCTCGTAGGTCGCGAGCGTCCGCTCGACCTCGTCCATGGATGTGCCTCGGCAGGTCGGCGGTTAGCCGTTTCGAAGACTGGTGAGGGGCCAGGTCGAAAGTGCCGAGGAGAGCGTGGATGCGGTTTGTTGACACGGCTCCCGAACGTATTTCACCGTCTCTCGCGTCCCATCGAGTGCAATGTGCCGACACGCACACCGTGGCAACCGCGAGTCCGGCGTGGCTCGCGGCTGGGTTCCGCGATAGTCGTATCGCTGTTTCTGACCGTGTAGTTACCGTCACGTCCGAAACACTGCACAGCGACAGCGCCGGCCACTGTCGCCGCGACGGCGCCGCCGCGAACGGGGGTGATCGCTGTGCGGCGTAGCGAGACGACGCTGTTCACCAGCCGGGAGGCGACCCACGACAACGACACCGTGGCGCTGACCCACCGGGCCGGCTTCGTCCGGCAGTTCGGGAGCGGACTGTACGGGTTCACCCCCACCGGCGAGCGCGTCCGCCAGCGGCTGATCGACGCCGTCGACGCCGAGCTGCGTGCCATCGGCGGCCAGCGGATCAGCCTCCCCCAGCTCAACCATAGCGGCATCTGGGAGCGAAGCGGCCGCTGGGGGAGCTTCGAGGGCGAGATGTTCACGTTCGAGAACCGCGACGGCAAGCGGCTGTGTCTTGCGCCCTCCCACGAGGAGGGGGTCGTCCACCTGGTCGACGGCGCCGTCCGCTCCTACGAGGATCTGCCCGCGCTGTACTACCAGGTGGGGAGGAAGCATCGCGACGATCACGCCCGCAACGGCCTCCTGCGGCTCAAGGAGTTCACGATGAAAGACGCCTACAGCCTCCACGCCGACGCCGACAGCCTCGACGAGACCTACGAGCGGGTCCGGGCGGCCTACGTCCGGCTCTTCGAAGCACTCGACCTGGCGTTCGTCGTCGCCGCCGCCGAGAACAGCGTCATGGGCGGCTCGGCCTCCGAGGAGTTCGTCGCTCCCGTCGAAACGGGGACGCTCGACCTCCGGCACTGTACCGCCGAAGATTGCCGGTTCGGCGTCACCGACGAGTCGCCCGACTGGGCGTCGGTCGGCGGGATCTGTCCCGACTGCGGCGGCGACCTGATCGCCGGCGAGGGGATCGAGATCGGCCACGCCTTCAAGCTGGGGACGCGCTACGCCGACGCGATGGACCTCACCGTCGACAGTCCCGACGGCGACGAGTGGCGCGTCCACATGGGGAGTTACGGGATCGGCATCGAACGGCTGCTCCACACGATCCTCGCACAGCAAAGCGACGATGCGGGCTGCCGGTGGCCCGATGGGATCGCCCCCTTCGGGGCGTCGATCGTCCCTCTCGCCTACGAGGGCGCGATCCGGAAGACGGCGGACCGGCTCTACCGCGAACTCGGCGCCGGCGAGACGCTGTTGTTCGACGATCCCGGGCAAGCGATCGGCGAACGGTTCGCGGAGAGCGACCTGCTGGGCGTCCCCTGGAAGGTCGTGCTGGGCAACCAGTTCAGGGAGACCGGCGCGGTCGAACTGGAGCGCCGCGACGGGACGACCCGCTACGTCGACCCCGACGAGGTGGCCGCCGTGGTGTCCGGACCCCGATCCGGGGACTGATAGTGAAAGCAAACGAAGACGGGCGCTCCTCCCCTCCCTACCGCTCGCTCGGCTCGCGCTTGAAGGAGGGGGCTCCGTGTCCTGCACCGCTACCGCAGAGCGGCGTGTACCGGGACAGTCCCTGGAGATTGGCCAGAACGTTCAAAATCAGGTGAATTTATGGTGATGCACGATAGCTATCCGACAGTTCGGGGTGGCTCACCGGGGGTTGGTCAGTCGATGATACCGACATTCGATCCGCGGCTGCACGTCGCCTTTCTGGGTGGATCAGCCGTGCTGACCGGCTACTTCGCAGTGTACGCGATCCGGAACCGGGACTCGCCCGGCGCGACGTGGCTCGCGGCGACGCTGGCGGCGACGACGCTGTGGACGGCCACCTACGCCGCCGGGCTGGTGACCCACGATCTGTCGATCCGCCCGCTGTGGGAGTACGTCCAGTGGATCGGGTCGGCGTTTCTCCCCGTCTGTTTTCTCCTGTTCGCGCTGGAGTACACCGGCCACGACCGGGTCGTGACCCGCCGGAACGTCGCGCTGCTGTCGGCGGTGCCGGCGCTGGCGGTCGTGCTGGTCTGGACCAGCGAGTTCCACGGGCTCCTGTGGCTCTCGAACGAGCCGGTCGTCTCCGGCGGGCTGGTGACGATGGACGCCGAGTTCGGGCCGCTGTTCTGGCCGATCCTGCTGTACCTCTACGCGCTGGTGCTGGTCGGCGGCGTCCTGTTGCTCCGGCTGGCGGTGCTGTCCGACTACCTCTACACCGACCAGTCGATCCTGCTGTTCGTCGGGCTGGCGGTGCCGCTGGTCGGCAACGTCGCCGCCATCTTCTTCGAGACGTCGCCGCCCGGCTTCGACTTCACCCCCTACGGGTTCGTCGTCTGGGGGCTCGCGCTGACCGCGACGGTGTACCGCAACCGCCTGTTCCGGCTCGTCCCGGCGACCCGCCGGCTCGGGCGCAGCACCGCCATCCAGCAGCTGGAGGACGGCGTCGTCATCGTCGACGACGAGCGCCGGATCGTCTACCTCAACGAGGCGGCGGCGTCGATCCTCGACTGTTCGCCCGCCGCAGTCGTTGGCGACGATGTCGACTCGCTGTTAGGCGACCTCGCACTGGAGCTCGGTCCCGACACGCTCGCCGAGGGCGACGGCGCGACTGCCACGGACAGCGATGTCGCGGCAGTCGGGGCCGAGGGGTCGGTCGTCGGCGACGGGAAGGGGATCGCGGAAGTCGAGCGCGGGGGCCACTGCTACGAGGTCAGGGCCTCGACGATCACGGACCGCCGCGATCGGCGGCTGGGCCACACGCTCGTGCTCCACGACGTGACCGCCCGGAACAGGCGAGAGCAGCGCCTCGCGAGCCAGCGCGACGAACTCGAACGGCTCAACGAGCTGAACAGTGCGATCCGCGGCGTCAACCAGGCACTGGTGTCGGCCACCTCCGAGGGGGAGGTCCACCGGGCGGTCTGTGAGTCGCTGGCCGACACCGGGCTGTACGCGGCCGCCTGCGGCGCCGATGTCCAGACCTGGAACGGCGACGCCGACCGCTGGATCTGCGCCGCGGACGACGACCCGACCGAGCCGACGCCCTTGACCACGGTGTCGCTGTCTCCCGATGACGGGGAGGAGCGGGTGGCGCTCACGACCGACGCCGGCCCCGAAGCGGACGTCGCGGCCTGGACGGTCGTCCCGATCGTCTACGGCCGGACCGTCTACGGCGCGCTCGGCGTCCAGTCGGCCGGCGAGGGGGTGTCCGAGCGCGAGCGTGAGATCCTCGTCGAGGTCGGTGAGCTGGTGGGCCACGCCCTGGAGGCGATCGAGAACGAGCAGTTGCTCTCGACGGAGTCGGTCGTCGAGATCGAACTGGAGAGCGAGGACGAGAACGCGGTGCTGGCGGCGGCCTCGGCCGATGCGGGCTGCCGGCTCACGCTCGACGGGCTCGTCCCGTCAGTCGACGACGACGCACTGGCGTTCGTCGGTGTCGAGGGTGCGCCCGTCGAGCGCGTCCGCGAGGCGCTCGCCGACCGCGGTGTCGACGCCAGGACGGTCCGGGAGGGTGACGACGGGGGGCTGCTCGAACTGACGCTCCCGGAGCGGACGCTGCTTGGCACCCTCGACAGCACGAGCGCGAGCGTGACGAGCGCGAGCGCCGAGTCGGGGGCCGCGACCTACAAGGTGGAGCTGCTCTCGAACGCCGGGGTGCGGCGGCTGCTCGACCGCGTCGAGGCCGCGTTCCCGGACACCGCCCTGGAGGCCAAACGCGAGCGCACCCAGCCCGCCGAGTCGCTGGTAGGGAGCCTGGCGGAACACGACGACCAGCTCACCGACCGCCAGCAGGAGGCGCTGGAGGCCGCCTACCGGGCGGGCTACTTCGCCTGGCCCCGCGAGTCGACCGCCGAGGAGATCGCCGAGTCGTTCGGCGTCTCCCCCGCCACCCTCCACGGCCACCTCCGCAAGGCCGAACAGTCCGTCTTCGACCAGCTGTTCGAGGACGACGACGAACGGGGCTGATACTGTCGGACGTGATAGTGATTATCCGGAACACCTACCACAGCCACACCCCAACACAGGACAGTGAACTGCATCGCCCACCGGGGGTTCGCCGACGCATACCCCGAAAACACCCGCACAGCCCTCCGCAAGGCCATCGGGGCGGGCGCGGACGGCGTCGAGGTTGACGTCCGGCGCTGTGGCTCGGGCGAACCGGTCGTCATCCACGACGAGACGGTCGACCGGGTGACCGACCGGGCCGGCGCCGTCGCGGCGCTCACCCGGGCGGAACTCGCCGACTGCTCCGTCCTCGGTACCGGCGAGGGCGTGCCGACGCTGCAGGAGGTCTGCGATCTGCTGCCGGCAGACGTCCGCCTGCACCTCGAACTGAAGGAGGTCGGCGTCGCCGCCGACGCGGCCGCGCTGGCCGCCGAGTACCCGTTCGACCTGCTGGTCTCGTCGTTCGACCCCGACGCCCTCCGGGCGGCCGCCGGGGGAGCCGACGCCCCGCTGGCGTACCTGTTCGGCAGCGAGCGCCAGCTCCCGGGCGTGTCGCGGTTCCGCGACGGCCCCGGCGCGGCGCTGCGGACTGCCCAGGAACTTGGCTGTGCGGCGCTGAACCCTCACTGGCGCCACTGCGACGCGGCGTTCGTCGACCGCGCCCACGACGCGGGGCTGGCCGTCAACGCCTGGACGATCCGATCGCAGGAGGCTGCCGAGGCGGTCGCAGCCGCTGGCGTCGACGGGCTCATTGCCGACGATACTGGTGGCTGTACGTACGTGAACACTCGAATTGAGAATCCAGGCGGAACGGGTCTGTATCCGCAGATAGCAGAGACTGGTGAGTAAAAGAATTACAGCCACCAGTATCAGTACGTCGGGTGTTCCTCGGGGACGCCGTCGCGTTTGTTGACCACGCGTGCAAGCGTAAACAGCGCGTCAGAGAGCCGATTGAGGTAAACCACGGCCGTCTCGTTGGCGTCTGCCTCGGCGGCGAACGCGACCGCGCGGCGTTCGGCCCGGCGACAGACCGCACGGGCGTGGTGGAGCCGCGACCCCATAGCGGAACCGCTGGGGAGGATGAACTGTTCCAGCGGGTCGAGTTCGTCGTCGTAGCCGTCGATCATCGCCTCTAGCTCCTCGACGTGGTCCTCGCGAACCCTGGGGTCGTCCTCGTCGGGCTCGGGGTTGGCGAAGTCCGCCTGCACCACGTGGAGGTGGTTCTGGATCGCCCGGAGCTGGTCGTCGACGTCGTCGTATTCCGTCGGCCGGACCGCCCCCAGGAGCGCGTTGACCTCGTCGACGCTGCCGTACGCCTCGATCCGCGGGCTTGCCTTCGAGACGCGGTCCATGTTCCGCAGATCCGTCTTCCCCTCGTCGCCGCGACCTGTGTAGATTTTCATGTCCGGCCCTCCGCCCGAGACGGACTTAACAGCGATGGTTGTTCCTGCGACCTGATACTGTCGGACGGCTGTATAGGACCCGCAGTGTTTTAACCGGTGCCGCACAGAGGGTGTTGTATGAGGGAGTCAGGGGGGATCGTCGGCGAGTTTTTCGACCTCAAATCGGACACGGACGCCGACCTGCTGGCGATGCAGTGTGGTGACTTCTACGAGTTCTTCGCCGCGGACGCCGAAACCGTCGCGGAGGAACTCGATCTGAAAGTCTCCCAGAAGTCCTCGCACGGCTCCTCGTACCCGATGGCCGGTGTGCCGGTCGACGACCTGACGCCGTACCTGACCGCGCTGGTCGAGCGCGGCTACCGGGTCGCCGTCGCCGACCAGTACGAGGCCGACGGGGGCCACGCCCGCGAGGTCACCCGCGTGGTGACCCCCGGGACCCACCTCGAAACGACGGACGCGGACGCCCAGTATCTCGCGGCCGTGGTCGAGGACGACGAGACATACGGCCTGGCGTTCGCCGACGTGACCACAGGACAGTTCCGGGTGACGGACGTCAGCCGTGAGGACGCCCAGGAAGGACTGCTGACGGAACTGTACCGGTTCGATCCGGTCGAGATCCTGCCGGGGCCGGCGCTGCGGACGGACGACCGGCTGCTCGACCGTCTCCGGGACCGGACCGACGCCACCTTCACGCTCCACGCGACGGAGGCGTTCGCGCCCGGACGGGCCCGCCACAGGGTCCGCGAGCAGTTCGGCGCCGAAACCGTCGAGAGCGTCGGCGTCGCCGACAGCGAGGCGGCGGTCCGGGCCGCCGGTGCCGTCCTCTCGTACGTCGAGGAGACCGGCGCGGGGCTGCTCGCATCGATCACCCGGCTGCAGACCCACACCGCCGACGATCACGTCGAACTCGACGCGACCACCCAGCGCAACCTCGAACTGACCGAGACGATGAGCGGGGAGCGCTCGGGAAGCCTGCTCGCGACAGTCGATCACACCGTTACGAGCGCCGGCCGGCGGCTGCTCGCGGAGTGGCTGACCCGCCCCAGCGGCGACCGGTCGACGATCGAGCGGCGGGGGACGGCCGTCGGGGCGCTCGCGGAAGCCGCGATGGCCCGCGAACAGCTCCGGGAGACGCTCGACGGCGCCTACGACCTCGAACGGCTCGCCTCGAAGGCGGCGTCGGGCAGCGCCGACGCCCGTGACCTGCGGGCCGCCGCGGACACCCTCGGGCTGCTCGCAGCCCTGCGATCCGCCGTCGCGGAGGCCGAGCGACTCGCTGACTCGCCGCTCGCGGCGATCCTCGACCGGCCCGACGCGGAGGCAGCGGCCGATCTCGCCGCCGACCTCGACGCGGCTATCGTCCCCGATCCGCCGGGAACGATCACCCAGGGCGGGCTGATCCGCCAGGGGTACGACGCCGATCTCGACGCGCTCGCCGAGGACCACGAGGCGGCGCTCTCGTGGATCGACACGCTCGACGAGCGCGTCAAACGCGAGCACGGGCTCACGCACGTGACGGTCGACCGGAACAAGACCGACGGCTACTACGTCCAGGTCGGCAACAGCGAGGCCGACCAGGTGCCCGACCGCTTCGAGAACATCAAGTCGCTGAAAAACAGCGAGCGGTTCACGACGGCGGAACTGGAGGAGCGCGAGCGCGAGATTCTCCGTCAGGAGGAACGGCGGTACGAACTGGAGCGAGAGCTGTTCGAGCAGTTGCGCGAGCGCGTCGCGGCGCACGCCGAACTGCTACAGTCGGTCGGGCACACGCTCGCCGAGACGGACGTGCTCGCGAGCTTCGCGGTCCACGCAGTGAACAACGACTGGACGCGGCCGGAGCTGCACGGGGGGCAGGCGCTGGCCGTCGAGGCCGGCCGACACCCGGTCGTCGAGCAGACGGCGGAGTTCGTTCCCAACGACCTCCGGCTGGACGAGGACCGGCAGTTCCTGATCGTCACCGGGCCCAACATGAGCGGGAAGTCCACCTACATGCGCCAGGCGGCACTGATCACGCTGCTCGCGCAGGTGGGCAGTTTCGTTCCCGCGCGAAGCGCACGCGTCGGGATGGTCGACGGCATCTACACGCGCGTCGGCGCGCTGGACGAACTCGCGCAGGGCCGCTCGACGTTCATGGTCGAGATGCAGGAGCTGTCGAACATCCTCCACTCGGCGACCGAGGAGTCGCTGGTCATCCTCGACGAGGTCGGCCGCGGCACCGCCACCTACGACGGCATCTCCATCGCCTGGGCCGCCACGGAGTACCTCCACAACACCGTCCGGGCGAAGACGCTGTTTGCAACACACTACCACGAACTGACGGCGCTGGCGGAGCATCTGGACCGCGTGCACAACGTCCACGTCGCGGCCGACGAGTCCGACGGCGAGGTGACGTTTTTGCGGACGGTCAGGGATGGGCCGACCGACAGGAGCTACGGCATCCACGTCGCGGACCTCGCGGGCGTGCCGGAGCCCGTCGTCGAGCGTTCGCGGGACGTGCTCGACCGGCTCCGCGAGGAGAAAGCGATCGAGGCGAAAGGTGGCGGCGGCGACCCCGTCCAGGCGGTGTTCGACGTCGGGAGCGGGGAGTTCCGCACGGAAGGGGCTACCCCGGAAACTGCGGATGGAGCCCGCGGGGAGACGGCCGCAGCGGACGGCAGCGGGCAGCGCCAGCCGGCGGACGACCTGCGGAGCCAGTTCGGCGAGGACGCGGGTGAGGTCCTCGACGCGCTCGCGGATGTCGACGTCAACGAGACACCGCCGGTCGAACTGCTGGGGAAACTCCGGGACTGGCAGGAGCGCATCGACGGGCCGAATAGCTGACTGGCCGCTACTCGAGCGCCTCGTCGATCACGTCGCGGTGTGTGGCGATCGTTTCCGCATCAAGTCGCAGCGACGCGTCCCCGCCCTCGACCGAGAGTGCCCCTGAGTTGTCAGCACTCCCCAGCGCCGTCACGGGCGCGACGCCGTCGAACGCGCCTCTGACAGCCGCCGGATCAGTCGTCTCGACGACGACGCGGCCGGGCTGCTCGTTGCACAGCGCCGCGACCGGATCGTCAGTATCGAGCGACACCGTCGCTCCTGCATCCTCGTCTACCATCTCGGCAAGCGTCACGGCGAGGCCGCCGTGGCTGACGTCGTGGGTCGCGAGCGTCGCCTCGTGGTCGGCGACGGCAGCCAGCGTCTCGATCAGCGCCGCCGGATCCGCCGGCAGGGTCGGGAACCGGTCGCTGCCGCCGGTCTGCGCGAGCAGCTCAGAGCCGCCCAGGCGAGGCTCGGCCTCGCCCGCGAGCGGCAGGTCGCCGACGACGAGCAGTTCGCCCTCCCCCTCCAGGGTGAGCGTCGGGGCGTCGTACCCCTCCTTCGTGCCGACGAGTGCGAGCGTTGGCGTCGGCGGGATGGGCCCGGCGGGGGAGTCGTTGTACAGCGAGACGTTGCCGCCGACCACCGGCACGTCGAGCGTCGCACACATGTCCGCGAGGCCGTCGACGACGGCGGCGAAGCCGCCGTACACCTCGGGTTTCTCGGGGTTGCCGCCGTTGAGACAGTCGACGCCCGCGAGCGGCGTCGCGCCCTTGGCCGCGAGGTTCGTCGCGTTCTCCAGGGCGACCGCCCGGGCGCCGTCGTACGGCGCGGCGTCGGTCCAGTTGGGGTCGGCGCCGGCGGCGAACGCCAGCCCGACGCCGGCCTCCCGGACGGCGAGCAGCCCGGCGTCGTCGCCCGGCCGCAGCGCTGTCCGGACCTGGACCTCGTGGTCGTACTGGCGGTACACCCAGCGCTTCGAGGCGGTGTTCGGGCTCGACAGCACGGCCTCGGCTGCCGCGTCGACGTCGACGGCCGGCCTGTCGACGTCGGCTTCCGGCGGATCGTCCATCGGGAGGTCGTTCATCGGCGCGCCGTCGCCGAGGAACTCGGCGTCGACGTCGACGACGGTCTCGCCCTCGAACGTGCAGACGTAGTTCCCGTCGGTCACCTCGCCGATGACCGAACAGCCGAGGTCGTACCGGTCAGCGACCGCCCGGATGCGGTCGACGTCGCCCGGCCGGACCTCGTAACACATCCGTTCCTGGGACTCAGAGAGGAGGATCTCCAGCGCGTTCATCCCGGGTTCGCGCTGGTGGACGGCGTCGAGTTCGATGCTCGCGCCCAGGCCGCCCTTGGCGACCATCTCGCTGCTGGCGCCGCCCAGGCCGGCGGCCCCGAGGTCCCGCGCCGACGCGATCAGGCCCTCGTCAAGGAGCTGTTCGTTGGCCTCGATCAGGAGCTTCTCGGTGTAGGGGTCGCCGACCTGGACGGCCGGGCGGTCCTCGGTTTCGGCGTCCGCCGAGAGGTCCTCGCTGGCGAAGGAGGCGCCGCCGAGGCCGTCGCGGCCGGTCGCGTTCCCGACGAGCACCAGCGTGTTGCCCGGCTGCTGGGCGGTGGCGGTCACCAGCCGGTCGGGGTCGTCGACGAGACCGACGCAGGCGACGTTCACCAGCGGGTTGCCCTCGTAGTCGTCGTGGAACGCGACGCTCCCTGTCACGGTGGGGACGCCGATGCAGTTGGCGTAGTGGCTGATCCCCTCGACGACGCCCTCGAAGAGGTACCGGGAGTGATCGCTGTCGAACTCCCCGAAGTACAGGGAGTCGGCGAGCGCGATCGGGTAGGCACCCATCGAGAGCGTGTCACGGACGATGCCGCCGACGCCGGTGGCGGCGCCGTCGAACGGGTCGACGTAGGAGGGGTGGTTGTGGCTCTCGATCCCCATCGTGATGTACGCCTCCGAGTCGCCGTCGGCGGCCGGCAGCGAGACGACGGCGGCGTCGTCGCCAGGGCCGACGACCACCTGCTCGCCCTCGGAGTCGAAGGCGCTCAGCAGCGGCCACGAGGATCGGTAGGCACAGTGTTCGCTCCAGAGGTTCTCGAAGAGGGCGGCCTCCACGGCCGTGGGCTCCCGGCCGAGTTCCTCGACGACGAGTGTCCGGTCCGAGTCGGCAAGCGTCATTTGAGCCACCTTGCGCGAGGGCGGCTAAATCGCTTTCCATGCGCGCGCAGGGGCGCAGGCGGGGACTGGAGAGAACAGCCAGGGACGAGCGGTGCGCCGCCGAACCAGTCACACGGTCGTGCGCGACTCTGTCACAGGTCAGGGCGAGAAAGAAACAGTTAACAGTGCTGACGCGCTGAATCCGGGTGGGAACGCACGGCCGCAACTCTGACTCGCCGCCCGGTTGGGCGGCTCGGGATTGCGGTAGTGTCGACCGCCGACCGGCTGCTGTCGTCCGATGATGGGCGGGAGTCGCCCGGTCGGCGGACGCGTCCATCCCGGACGCGACACACACGGCGCGGTCTGTGCAGTTCCAGCGACAACTATGGCACGAATGCACTCACGCCGCCGCGGCTCCTCCGGTTCGGAGCGACCGGCGGCAGACGACCCACCGGAGTGGAGCGACGTCGACGCCGATGCAGTCGAGGATCGCGTCGTCGAACTGGCAGAGGAGGGCCACAGCCCGAGCGAGATCGGGCTGGCCCTCCGCGACGAGGGCGTCCAGGGCACGCCCGTCCCGGACGTCAAGCTGGCGACCGGGAAGAAGGTGACCGAGATCCTCGAGGAACACGACGCCGATCCCGAGATTCCGGAGGACCTGCGCAACCTGATGGCCAAGGCCGTCCGGCTGCGCGACCACCTTCAGGAGAACGGCACCGACTACCAGAACAAGCGCGCACTGCAGAACACCGAGTCGAAGATCCGCCGCCTGATCGACTACTACCGCGGCGACGAACTCGACGAGGAGTTCAGCTACAGCGTCGACGAGGCACGCGAACTGATCTAGATGTCCACGACCGGCCGTTCCGAGGCGGACGCCCCCGCTGCCAGCGACGTCGCTGGCCGGCTCGAGAGCGCCGCGTTCGTCCGCCTGCTCGCCGCACGGACGGCGGGTGGAGTCGCGGCCGCGGGGCTGCTCGCGGACGTGCTCGACGACTGTGGTGTCCCCTACCAGACCTCCGTCGTCGGCCTGCCGGCAGCTGCGACGAACGGGACGGACACAGACGTGACGCTCGCACTCGGTCGGCCGGCCGAAACGGGACAGACGGCAGTCGGCGCCGGCGGCGACCCTGCGGCAACTGCCGCGTACGACGTGGCGGCGGAACTCGGCTCGCCGGACCCGGTGCTGGCGCTGGCCGGCACCATCGGGAGCGGCCACCAGCCGGGCAGTGATCTGCTCGGCGACGTGACCGAGCGTGGCGTCGAGCGGCGGCCGGGGATTGCAGCCCCCGGGGTCGACCCGACAGACGCGCTGGCGCACTCGGCGCTCGTGCACGCGTCGTTCTCCGGCGACCGCGAGGCGGCAGCCGAGACGCTCGCCAGCCTGGAGTTGCCTGAAACGCTCGACGCGGACGCCCGCCAGCAGGTGGCATCCGCCGTCGCGCTTGCCGTCGCCGGCGACCAATCGGCGACAGAGCGCGGGACGCACGCGGTCGAACGGTTCCTGCGTCCGCTCGCGGGCGGGCCGTTCGGAACGGTCGGCGGTTTCGGCGACGTGCTCGCCGCGACGGCGCGGGAGCGGCCCGGCCTCGCGACGATGCTCGCGCTCGGCGGCGGCGACACCGAGACGGCGCTGTCTGTCTGGCGCGACCACGGGACGCGAGCGCACGAAGCAGTGAGGGAGGCCGCGACGGGCCGATACGACGGGCTGTACGTCGCCCGCGCGACGCCATCCGACGGGGCCACTCCCGTCGGAACGGTCGCCCGCCTCCTCTGTGCGTACCGCTCGCCCGAACCGGTCGTTCTCGTCGTCGCAGACGGCGTCGCCGAGGCGCGCGCAGCGGGCGTTGGACCCGATACCACAGACCCAGCGGGGATCGGCCGGGCGATGGCCGAGGCAGCAGCGCAGGTCGGCGGCGACGGCGCAGGGACGGCCACTCGCGGCCGCGCGACGTACGACTGCTCGCCGACCGAGTTCGTCGCGGCGTTCAGGGAGGTGTTCCAGTGACGGACGACTCGCGTCGTGCGCGGCTCGAAACCTGCCACGGCGACGCGGGAACGGCGCGCCGGATCGCCGAGGCAGTCCGCCCGGACAACACGACAGAGATGGAGACAGTCCTCAACGACGACCGGATCGTCACGGAGATCAGCCGCGGGACGACCGGTGGTTTGCAGACGACTGTGGACGACTACGTGGTCAATCTCGCGACAGCGGCACAGCTTGCAACCGCGGACGGGGATCCGTCCACCGACACACACGACACATGAGCGAACGATCAGTCTCACGACAGAAGCAGCAAAAACAGTGGTACACAGTACAGGCTCCCGAGCAGTTCGACAGGGAGAAACTCGGCGAGACGCCAGCCGACGAATCGGACAAGGTGCTCGGTCGCACGATCGAGACGACGCTGGGTGACATCCGAAACGACGCCAGCGGCAACAACACCAAACTCACGTTCAAGATCACCGAGGTGGCCAGCGACACGGCCTACACCGAGTTCATCAAACACGAGATGACGCGGGACTACCTGCGGAGTCTCGTCCGCCGCGGCTCCTCGAAGATCGAGGCGTACGTCACGGTGCTGACCAGCGACGACTACCGCGTCCAGATCCAGCCCGTCGCGCTGACGACGAAGTCGGCCGACGAGAGCCAGGAGAAGGCGATCCGCCGCGAGATGATCGACCTGGTCGAGGACGCCGCCGCCGAGCGGACGTTCGACGACCTCGTCGACAGCGTCGTCGAGGGACGCCTCTCCTCGGCGATCTACAACGAGACCAAGACCATCTACCCGCTCCGCCGGGTGGAGGTCCAGAAGCTGACTCTCGAGGCCCGGCCCGAGGAAGTCGCCGCCGAAGAGGAGACCAGCGTTGACGTCAGCGAGGACTGACCTCGATTCGCGCGTCGATTGACGTTTAGCAAGCGGAAGCCTCACCTTTCAGGGCGGGGAGGAAGTCAAGCTGACGACGCAGTCTTTCCGATGCGGCACGAACGACTGGAGTAGCGGCGCTGACGCCCCGTCACGTGTTGAACTCGATCCTGGCGACGGTGCCCTCGCCGTTCCGTTCGAACGCGAGCGTCGCGTCGGAGTAGTCGACCACGCGGTCGACGATCCACAGGCCGGCACCGCTGCCGTGTTCCAGCGCCGACTCGCCGTGTTTGTCGAGCACGTCCACCTCGTAGTCCGGGATGCCGGGGCCGTTATCGGTGACTTCCAGAACCACGCGGTCGCCGTTCTGCGAGACGCTGATCTCGATGCGGGGCGTCGCGTCGGTGGCACCGTGCTCGATGCCGTTCTCGACGAGGTGGTGGATCGCGACCGGAAAGTTGGGGTGGACCAGCACCGAGGGCTCACCTTCGATGTTCGTCGTGACGTGGGCAGCGGGATACTCGCTTTGAATCTGCATCACGATGTCGTCGACGATTTCGGGGAGCGACAGTTCCTCGCGGCGGTCCCGGTTGGTGACGATGTGGCGGATGTCCCGTGCGTGCTCCGCGGTCGACTGGAGGCTCGCGGAGCGGTCGATGATCCGCTGGGCGTTGGCGGCCACCTCGGCGTTGCCCTTCTGCTGGATCTCCCTGGCGAACCCCTGGATGATCGTGAGGACGTTCCGGATGTTGTGCCGGAGGATGCGGGCGAGCACCTGGTCGAGCAGTTCGAGTTCGCGCCGCCGGCTGGTCAGCCGCATCGTCGTCTCGACGTTCGCGCTCAGCGTCTCCAGGAGCCGCCGTTCCGGCTCGCCGAAGCTGTCGGTGTACGTCGAGCCGCTGATCAGCACGCCGAACTCGCCGATCGGGACGACGAGCTCCGACCTGATGACGCTGTCCTCGTTGTGGATCTCGTCGTGCTCGTCGATGTCCGGGACAAGCCGGATCTCCTTGTCCCGGAACGCCCGCCAGGCGATGCTACCGTCGTCGGTGTACGTCGGAATCTCCTCGAACAGGAACTGTGCCTTCTCGGTCGCTGCCAGCGGCACGAGCGCGTCCTGGCCCGCGTCGTACTCCCAGATCGCCGACAGCGGCATATCGAGTACATTCGGGATCCGGGACAGTACTGCCTCTGCGACCTCTTCGTGAGTGTCCGCTTCCAGCGTCTCCCGCGTAACGGCCTGGATCTCTTCCAGCCCCTCAGCACGCTGGGCCCGGTCGAGCGCGGTTTCGACTAGCGTCGCGAGTAGTCGCAGGAAATCGAGGTCGACCTCGTCGAATGCGTCAGGGTCGAGCGACGAGATCATGAACACGCCGTGTTTCCCCAGCGGCAGAACGATCAGGCTCCCCACGGGCATCGACCCGTCGGGAAGCTGGCCATCGTATGAGGCCGTGTCCTCGATCATCACCGGCTCGTCCGAGTCGTATGCCTGCCACACTATGGTGTCGCGGTCGGTGTATGGCCCCGGCTCACCTTCGAGCTCGGACTCGACCTTCTCGTTGACTGCGACAGGGACCAGCGCCTCCTGGCTGCGATCGTAGAGGTGGAGGGCGACGATCGAGTCTCCGACCAGCTCCTCGGCCGCTGTCAGCGCCCGGCGACACACCGCCTCGCGGTTGCTGGCCGTGAAGATCCGTTCGGTTTCGTCGTAGAGCTGTTCGAGCCGGCGCTGCCTGGCCTTCTCGTCGGTGACGTCGACGTACATTGCGACGTGTTCGTGGGCGTCACCGGCCTCGATCGGCGCTCCCCTGAACAGAAACGTGCCCATCCCGTCTGCCGTCTTCCGCCGAACCTCCCTCGTCATCGTCCGGCCATCCCTGGCGTACTCGTCCAGGGATTTGGCCTCGTCGCGGGCCCGTTCGTCATCGGGAACGATCACGTCGTTGAGGTTCCGACCGACCACCTGTGAGGCGGGAAAGCCGAACGTCTCCTCGAAGGCCGCGTTGACCTGCTCGACGGTCGGCTCGCCGTCCCTGAAGACGGTGTGGACGACCGGTTCCTGGATCGTTTCGAACACGGCCTCGAACCGGTTGCGGTCCTCCCGAAGCGACGATTCGCTCCGCGTTCCGCGGCAGTTCTCCGCGAGTTTCTCGTTGACGGCACTCAGCGAGGCCACCAGTTGATCGTCGAACGTCTCCTCCTGGCCTGCGAGCACCAGCGCACCGAACAACGGGAGGGCCATCAGGCAGTAGCTCTCCCCTTCGTCCGAGCGGCCGCGAACCGGGAACTGCTGGTCAGGGGCCAGGTCGTGCAGTCGGTCGATGCCGGTGCTTAGGGCGCTCTCGGGCTCCGGCGTCGCCGGCATCGCCGTGACGAGCTGGTACGTGTCGTCGCTGGCGTGGTGTTCAAGCACTGCGCCGCCGGTGCAGTCGAGCTGTTCGACGTACGCCGAAAGGGCGCGCTCGACCGTCGCCCGGAGCGTTGTTCCTCGGCCGATCGCGAGCGAAATCTCGTACACCGCCTCGAGCTGCTCCCTGCTTTCGTTCATGTATTCATCTCGACACCTGTCTATACGTCGCCACCCCAGAGTACATAGTACCTATAGGAAGCTACTGGTATACAAATGTGGCGACAATTTTACTATCTGTCTCTTTCAGAACAAATGTGCAATACAGTCGATAAATCGTCATACGGTCGTGCGTGATTATTTTCAGCACTGGGGCCCAATAGTGTTGGTTTCACGGGTTGAAACGCCCAACACGCGATTCTATAGCGGTACAAAGTTACGCACGACCGTATCAGATCTTCTGTCCGGACGAGTACCTGGGGACGCCGGTCAGTCTGCCCACCGGAGGGCTAGTGGGCTCGGTCGCCAGCCGTTACTCACCGCGCTCTACGCGGACGGTCCCGACCATGCCCGCACTGAGGTGAGGGACGCAGAAGTAGTCGTACTGACCGGGAACGGTGAACTCGTGTTCGAACGTGTCACCCTGTTTCAACACGCCACCGTTGTCGCTTTCCCAGGCCTGCTCGGCCTCGGTCTGGCTGTCGAACCCTCCCGAGGCAAAAAACGACGCATCGTCGGGGTAGGCGTCCTGAAAGGCCGTGACGGTGTGGCCGTGAGAGCTGGTGTTTCGCCAGGTGACCGTCGTACCTGCGGTGACGGTTAGCTCCTCGGGTCTGAAGCTGTCGATGCTCATCCCGACGTCGTACTCGCTGGCCCCGGCGCCACCGTCGAGACAGCCTGCGACGGCGACCGTGGTGCCAGCCCCGACAGTCGCGAGGAACGTCCGGCGATGCATAGCTGACTCTCAGGATTGGACAGGTATATGGGTCGCGGTTTTTCTCATACTGTCGGACGTGACTCTGTTAGACGTCAGGACAGGATATTTACGAGTATCGACCGTGAGACCCCTGATTTGTGTCGAGATGGCGTACCCGAATCAGGCCCAGGTGTATCGAGACATCCCTGCCGGAACTGGACCGTCAGAACTTCTAAGATGGTTCTGCACCATCACGGGGTATGGAACGTACTATCACAGTGGTGCCCGAGGACGGGTTGCACGCGCGCCCGGCTTCGAAGTTCGTCCAGACGGCCGGCGGGTTCAATGCGACAGTGACAGTATCGCGAGCCGACGGGGACGGTTCGGAAGCCAGAGCGGACAGCATGCTCGCGGTGACGGGGCTTGGTGTGCGCGGCGGCGACGACGTGCGACTGGTCGCAGAGGGACCGGACGCCGAGGACGCACTCGATGCGCTGGAGGGCGTTCTGACAACCCCTGCGGATGAACTCGAGGACGATGAGTGAAGATCGGCTCGACGGGATCGGCGTAACGCCGATGAACGGCGTCGGGTCAGTCTGGTGGTTCGACGCCGGGATCGACCTGCCGTCAGACACGGGGGACCGCGATCCAGGCGAAGAACGCGAGCGATACGAAGCCGCCCGCTCGACCGTTGACGCGGCGCTGGCACAAGAGCGGAAGACGGTCGCCGAGCGTATCGGCGAGGAGGAGGCAGCGGTGTTCGACGCCCACCGGCAGTTCCTGACCGACCCCGAAATCGAGGACGAGATCGAGGCACGCATCGCGGAGGGCACAGCGGCCGAACACGCCGTGAACGAGGCCTACGCCGCGGGCATCGAACGCTTAGAAGACATGGAGGGGATGATGGCCGAGCGTGCCGATGACCTGCGCGACGTTCGTGATCGGTTATTGCGTGCGCTGGTCGGCGAGCAGGACGACGGGGAATCGATCCCCGACGACGCAGTGGTCACAGCGGAACGGCTCACGCCGAGCGAGACGGCGGGGCTCGACCCGGAGCGGATCGCGGGCATCGCGACCGTGACGGGCGGAGCGACCGCCCACGCCGCGATCATCGCCCGGTCGATGGGGTTGCCCGCTGTCGTCGGGATCGGCGAGGAACTCTCGGCTGTCGAGGCGGGGACGCGCGTGCTGGTGGACGGCGACAGCGGCGCCGTGGTCGTCGACCCGGACCGGGGGGCGGTCGAGCGCGCCAAAGCCCGCGAGACGGTGCCACCGATCATCGATCGCGTCGAGACTGCGGACGGGACGGGGATCGAGGTGGCCGCAAACGTCGGCAGCGCCGCCGAGGCGGAGGCGGCCGCGGCACAGGGCGCCGACGGCGTCGGCCTGTTCCGGACGGAGTTCCTGTTTCAGGACCGGCCAGCACCGCCGGACGAGGACGAGCAGCGAGCAGCCTACGAATCGGCGATGGCGTCGTTCGACCCGGCAGATCGCGTGATCGTGCGGACGCTGGATGTCGGGGGCGACAAACCCATCCCGTACCTGGATCTGGATCCCGAGGAGAACGGATTCATGGGGGCGCGCGGGATCCGGCTCTCGCTGCAGGAGCACGCTGACCTCTTCGAGACACAGCTATCGGCGCTACTGCGTGCCGCGGCCAGCGACGAGGGCGCGTCACTCGCAGTGATGGTTCCGATGGTCACGACAGCCGAGGAGGTCGAAGCGACACTCGATACGGTCGAGGCCGTCGCTGCGGATCTGTCCGACCGCGGCGTTGCTCACGATCGCCCCGAAATCGGCGTCATGGTCGAGACGCCAGCGGCCGCCGACATCGCGGACGTGCTCGCCGACAGGGTCGACTTTCTCAGCATCGGGACCAACGACCTCGCGGGCTACGTGATGGCCGCGCGCCGTGACGCTGAGAGAGTCACAGCCCTCCACGACCCGTTGCACCCGGGGGTCGTCCGTGCGATCGACCGGACGGTCCGCCTCGGTCACGCGGGCGACGCGTGGGTCGGCATGTGCGGCGAGATGGCTGGCGATCCGCGGCTGACGCCACTGCTGCTGGGCCTCGGCCTGGACGAACTCTCGGCGAGCGCCGTCTCGATCCCGCGGCTCAAACGCCGCGTCCGCGAGGTCGACACGCGGGAGGCACGCGATCTCGCAGGGCGGGCCATAGACGCTGGGACGCTCGCGGAGGTCGAGAAGCTACTGGACGACCCGTCGGACCCGACCGACTGATAGTGATCGGACTCGCGCCTTTCCTCAGTCCAGTTTGCGATACTCGCGTGCCTCTTCGGCCTTTTCGAGCACCGTCTCGACAGTGGTATCGCCGGACGCTGCGGCGACGGCGGCGTTGAGCGCGCCCTCCAGCAGCGGTGCGTCCGCGATGCGAGCGTCGGTCTCGTCCTCGACGGCCTCGATTGCAATCTCCGCGTTCATGACCGCGCTGCCGAGGTCGACCAGGACCACCACGCCGTCGCCGTCGTCCGCCTCGCGTATCGCCGCCTCGATGTCGGGCGCGAGCGTCCCGATTCCGCCGTCCGGGCCGCCGCCGGCCGGGACGATTCCGGCGTCGCCGCCCATCTCGGTGGCTACCTCGGCGACCCCGTCCGCGGCACGCTCGCTGTGAGAGACGACGACGATGCCGACCATCTACTCCTCCAGGTCCTCGTCAGGGATCGTCGGTGAGGTCGCGTCCCGGTCGACCTCGCCGTCGAGGTGCTCGGCGGCCACGTCGAGCAGTTCCTCCAGGATGTACAGCGTCGATGTGGCGCCCGGATCCTGGTGGCCGACCGACCGCCACCCCAGGTAGGAGGCCCGCCCTTTCCTCGCCCGCAGCGGGACGGTGTAGTTGACGCCACGTTCGGCGGCGTCGACGGCCTTCGACAGCGCCGTCAGCGGCGGCAGGTCGTCCTCCTCGATCGACTTCCTGTAGGTGTGGACCGCCGGCACCAGCGCGTCGACCATCGTCTTGTCCCCGGGGCGCGCGTCGCCGCGGTCCTGGACCGTCTCCAGGTACGTTTCGGCGAACTCGATCGTCGCCTCCTCTGTGAGGCCCTCGGCCAGCGCCGCGCTGGCCTTCATGATCGAGCCGCCGTACAGCGGTCCGGACGCGCCCCCGACCTCCGAGATCAGCGCCGTCCCGACGGTCTTGACCACGTCGGCCGGAGTCGCGTCGTCCATGTCTTCGGTCTGGTCGCGTGCGGCAGCGAACCCGCGCGACATGTTCGCGCCGTGGTCGGCGTCCCCGACCGCCGAGTCGAGGTCCGTCAGGTGGTCCGTTTCGGCGTCGATGCGGTCAGCGATAGCGTCGACGGCGTCCAGTACGGCTGCAGTCTGTTCGTGTTCGTCTACCATGTGATCGTCACCTGTCTATCGTGCATTCGGTGGCTCGACACGGAACCGGACAGCGGTAGGCCCGGTCACTCGGATACTGTCAGTGCGGGCGTCTCCGCCGGCGCCGAGAGCAGTTCCTTGATCTCGTCGTCGACGGCACAGACCGTGATCGAACAGCCCATCATGTCCAGCGAGGTCATGTAGTCGCCGACCCACTGGTCCCAGACGTCGAGGTCGTGATCGTCCATCAGTTCCTGGAGCCGCCGGTTGACGACGTACAGCTCCGAGAGCGGCGTCCCCCCCATCCCGTTGACGATGGTGACGACCTCGGTGCCCGAATCGAGGTCCAGGTCCTCCAGGACCGCCTCGGTGAGGCGGTCGGTGATCTCGTCTGCGGGCATGTGGTCGACCCGTTCGGTGCCCGGTTCGCCGTGGATCCCGATCCCGAGTTCGATCTCCTCCTCCCCGAGGTCGAACGTGGGTTCGCCCTTCTCGGGCGTGACACACGAGGTCAGCGCCGTCCCCATCGTCCCGACGTTGTCGATGACCTTCTCGGCGACTCCGGCGACTTCCTCGAGATCACCGCCAGCCGCTGCTTTGGCGCCGGCGACCTTGTGCACGAGGATCGTCCCGCAAACGCCGCGGCGCCCGCTCGTGTAGAGTGAATCCTCGACGGCTACGTCGTCGTTGACGACGACCTGCTCGACGTCGGCGCCCTCCATACCAGCCATGTCCGCAGCCGTATCGAAGTTCATCACGTCGCCCTCGTAGTTCTTGACGACGCAAAGGACGCCCTCTCCGCCGTCACATTCCTGTACCATCTCGCTCAACTGGTCCGCCGTCGGCGAGGTGAATATCTCCCCGGCCGCCGCCCCGTCCAACATGCCGTGGCCGACGAATCCCGCGTGGGTCGGTTCGTGACCGCTTCCGCCACCGGAAACGATTCCGACTTTGCCGTTGATCGGTGCCCCGTCCCGAACGATCACTTCGTTCCCGTCCAACCGGCGGAGGCTGTCGTGTGCTTCGACCATGCCGTCGAGCATCTCGTCGACGACGTCTTCAGGCTCGTTGATAAGTTTCTTCATGACCCGTGTTATTCATACGCACGATATAGTAAAAATCTACCTTTCCGGTTCCAGGTCCGCTGCGAGCCGTTTCCGATCGAATTCTAGCTCGATGACACCACCGGTGCGGCTGGCTCCTCATGCTGGTGGCTGTACGTACGTGAAACCTCGAATTGAGAATCCAGGCGGAACGGGTCTGTCTCCGCAGATTTTGCTTTCGTAAAGGCTCTTACCGAAGACAGTGAAACAGCGGAATCTATCGGGAGATTGGTGAGTGGGCCAGTGCAAGATGGAGGGCGCGTGTACAGCATCCAGATCAAAGAGGAACACTTATTTTTTGTCCCGTTATGGTCCATCCATGGGAAGAACTAACACAGCACCGCCGAACTGGCTCGAATCAAGGACTCCAACCATCTTTCTCGTGGCTGGCGTCTGGTTCGTCGGCTACGCCGGGATCAAAGTGACCCGATTGGTGACGGATATCGCCGTGCCGGACGTGGTAAGCGTGTCGGTCGGAACTCTCGGCCTTCTCGTTTTGGCGTTTGGACTCCTCGGATTCTATCCACGGGTGCGTAGTGCCGCGCCGCGGCTGGCGCGTGCCGGTGTCGCGCTGACCGTGCTCTCGGGAGTTTGCTCCACCGCACTTCTTGTGGTCCTAATCGATCTTATGCTTGCGGTGGAGGGCCTTCCCGCCATCCCTGAGGAAACGGGCCAAGGCATTTTTCCCCCATCCTTGGGAGCCGTGCTGCTGTTCATAACGCTCTTCTCATTACTATTGGGGTTCCTCTTGTTTGGTGTCGCTAGCCTGCGGACTGGAGCGGTCCCGTTACGGGTTGCCTCTCTTTTGCTGGTACCGAGCATCATGTGGACCGCACTCTTCGTGATGCACGTGACAAGCGTCGATGGGACACTCATCGGAGTAATCGTCTATCCACCCATCGCCGGGGCAGTATTTACAATCGGCTACCGTCTTCGAACCGAGAAGGCTTCTTGCGGGCACGCACCGTCTTCTGTCGACTCACCTGCGTGACTACGGCCGATTCAACAGCTACCCTCGGTCGTCTCTTCTCTCGTAATATCGACTACAGACAGGTCGTCGTCCACGGTCACAGTGAGAGTATCCTCGTCTACAGTGAACATATACCGAGCTTCAAACGGGCTGTCCGAAAGAATTGTCTCCTTGGCGGCGGCGTACGGATGAAAGTCCTCCGCAGCTATCGGGTCGACCCCGTTATCGATCAGAAACGCCATCACCTCGGGACGGGTCAGGAGATAGCCGGCTACCCCTGATCGGATATCAAATGTACAGTTCGTACAGGTCACTGAGGCCTTAGCTTCGAACCGATTTCCACACGTGTCACATGTTCCCCCGCTCGCATCATGGGAATCGCAAACAACCACGGAGTAATCGACCCGCCCTGAACAGCGTGGACAGATTCCCCGGCTCGCCGCATGCATGGTCAGAGCAGTCCAGGCCTTGGAGACATCGTGTATCTCCCCGACGGTCCGTCCGTCGACGGCTGCCGGTGGTAGCGGTCGAAAGCCAAGATTCCCGGTCTCGGTGAATCGATCGTCTTCGAAGTCTTCCCCCCTGAATAGTCCTTGACACTCGGGGCAGTGCATCGCGACACGCTCTTGCTCGTAACCGACTTCTATGGGGGCCGAACAGAACGGGCACGGCCTATCCGTCCGAGTCAGCTCTCGTACGGGATCAGTTGTAACCGCTCCCGAGTGGATGGCTTCCAGCACGCGCTCGCCCGGACGCCTGAGAGCGTACCCCCCACCGACCTTGGCAACGAAGTGGCCGACGAGTTTGTCGAGATGGTAACTGAAGTTCGAGCGATCGTCGTATTCGATGCGTTCAAACAGATCCGAATACCCCACTTGCCCGTCTGCTTTGCCGAGCGCTTGCAGGATTTCGAATCGTGCTTGGTCTCCCAAGACCGCGAACACCTCCTCGGGTGATAACACCGTGTGTGCCTCTGTTCCCGTGTCGGTTGTCATGGCATCACGTACAGGCAGTGTAGATATAAAACCGAGCACTGTTCGATACTCCCTTACCGGTCGTACGTGGGAATTTAGTAGAGATGAAAACAGGTCAAATATATTAAAGTACAGTCATACGCCTTACAATTATCACCATCGCCCTAATACATATTTTCGCCATGTCAGCTACCAACACGATGTGGAAATCGCTCGAACAACGGAACGCAGCGGTCTTCGTCGTCGCTGGTGTTCTGTATGTCGGATTCGTCATCGT
>PXRK01000057.1 GCA_003021015.1 Halobacteriales archaeon QS_4_66_20
CGATTGTTTTCTGAGTCACATCGTCGTCCCGGGAATGTCACGGGCTGAAACCGGTGGCTGACGAATCGACGGCGGTAAAGAGTCGCAATAATCACTATCGGTGGGTTCGCTTGCCCGTCCTGGAGCAATGTTTATAACCCCGGAGTAGAAATCAACGATTCGATTATGGGACTATCTGACAGGGTGCCGTACTGCGTGAGACCCACCCGGAGACGTGCCGGCGCCACCGGCGGCGGGCCAGGAGCGCGGGACACACTCCGTTCCGGACGGGCAACGGGCGTTTCTGTCGACGTTGGTCGGGTTGGGCGACAGATGCCGGCGTACTCTACGCGACAATGACGCTTGTCGAGCAACTCACGGTTGCGATCCTGAACGGCATCACGTGGGGCCTTATCATCGCTCTCATCGCGCTCGGATTGAACCTGATCTTCGGGCTGCTGGAGATCGTCAATCTGGCACATGGGTCACTGTACATGCTGGGGGCAGTCGGCGGCTGGTTCGTCATCGGAGCGACGGACAGTTTCCTTGCTGCACTGCTTGTCGCGCCGCTTGCAGTCGGCGTCATCGGAATGGCGGTCGAGCGGGTCGTCCTCAGACCGATCGAGGAGGATATTTCGATCACTCTGATTGCGACGTTTGCGCTCCTTCTGATCTTCGATCACCTGTCTCTGATGGTGTTTGGACCCGGGACTCGTCCCACCTCGGCACCGATCACGGGGACGGTTTCGTTTGCCGGCGTCTCGTATCCGCTGTACAGGATCGCTGTCGCACTGTTCGCTATCGTGCTGATGGTCGCACTGTACCTGTTCCTGTTCCGCACTCGGTACGGAATGTGGATGCGGGGCGTGAGACAGGATCTCGAGACGGCAAGCGCCCTCGGCATCCCGCGGTCGAAAGTCTACATCTTCACGTTCGGGCTCGGATCGTTTCTCGCCGCACTGGCCGGCGTCCTCCTGTCGCCGATCGTCGGTGTCAACCACCTCATGGGGCTGGATATTCTCGCAGTCGCATTCATCGTCGTCATTGTCGGCGGTCTTGGATCGCTGAAGGGGGTCCTCGTCGCGAGCCTCGTCTACGCACTGCTCGAGAACGTCGGGACCATCTTCATTGCCCCCGTAGAGTCGCGCGCGCTGACGCTTTCCGTGATGATTGCGTTCGTGCTCCTGCGTCCTGAAGGCATCTTCGAGGAGGGTGTCGCGTGAGAACCACCGTCGACACCCCTCTCGGAACTGTCGGCCCCCGAGAGGTCGCTCTCGTCGCCGTTCTCGGCTTCGTGCTCGTGTTACCCTACCTGATCGGGAACTTCCTGCTGTTCCTGGCGGCGTCGGCGCTCGCCCTCGGACTGTACGGCGCGTCGTTCGACCTCCTGTACGGCTACACCGGGCTGTTGAGCTTCGGTCATTCGGTGTTTTTCGGCACAGGGGCATATGCAGCCACGTTCGCGATCAACGACCACGGACAGGGCGTCTTCGTCGGCCTCGTAGCCGGGTTCCTCGTGACAGCGCTGGTCGCCGTCGGGTTGGGCGTCGTCGCGGTCCGGGTGAAATCCCACGGCTTCGTCATCGTGACAATTCTGATCGCGCTCATCGCGAAGTTGCTGGCGGAGACGTTCACGGACATCACCGGCGGGACCGACGGCCTCGTCGTCCTCGTCCTTCTCCCTGCTCGATCCGGGCGTCCGGTACTACTTCACACTGGCCATCGTGCTGGTGTCGCTGTCTCTCATGTACCGTCTCGTCAACTCGTCTGTCGGGCTGGTGTTCCGGATGATCCGGGAGAACGAACAGCGTGCAGAGATGCTCGGGTACAACGTGACCGTCTACAAGATGATCGCGTTTATCGCGAGCGGCGCGTTCGCCGGCGTCGCGGGCGCTCTCGCAGTCTACGTCAACGGCTTCGTCGATGCGTCGCGGTTCTCGCTCATCGTCGCCGGCGACGCGATTATCTTCACGATGCTCGGTGGCCGTGCGACCCTCATCGGCGGCGTCATCGGCGCAGTCCTCATCGAGGGAACGTCGAACTACGTGAGCCAGCTCACCGACGCGTACCCGCTGATTGTGGGACTACTGTTGCTCGTGACGGTCGTCGTGGAGCCGGATGGCCTGATCGGGCTCTGGAAGCGCCTCACGGATCGGCTCACGAGTGACGTGACCGAGAAAACCGCCGAGCCGCCACCGTCGGAGGTGACGACTGATGAGTGAGGCGGTCCTCAGGACCGAGGGCCTCACCAAGGAGTTCGACGGCTTCGTCGCAGTCGATGGGGTCGACCTCGAGCTCCCAGAGGGTGATCTCCGTGGGCTCATCGGCCCGAACGGAGCCGGGAAAACCACCGTCTTCAACATGGTCTCCGGCATTCTGTCCCCGACAGCGGGAACCATCTGGTTCGACGGGGATGACATCACTGACCTCGCCCCACACAGGATCACGTCCCGGGGACTCTCCCTTTCGTTTCAGATCACCAGCATTTTTCCGGGGCTGACAGTCCGTGAGAACGTCCTCGGGGCGCTCAACGGGGGAGCAGGCATGCCAAGCCCCATCCGTCGGTACGGGGCTGACGCGGAGAAGCGACGACGAGTGCGGGAGATCCTGTCCCGTGTCGGCCTCGAAACAGCCATCGACGAGACGGCCGGAAATCTCTCACATGGCGACCAGAAAGTGCTGGAGATTGCGCTCGCACTCGCAGGCGACCCGACGCTCCTCCTGCTGGACGAGCCGACGGCCGGTCTGTCCGCCAGCGAAACGCGGACGGTCAAGGACCTCCTGGAAGAACTCAGGGGCGAGATTACGATCATCCTCATCGAACACGACATGGACCTCGTCATGGGTCTCGTCGACAGCCTGACCGTCCTGCACAACGGTCAGGTCTTCGCGGAGGGCTCCCCTGCGGAGATACAGGGCAACGAGCGAGTCCAGGAGATCTACTTCGGGAGGGGTGGCTGATGCTGACCGTTGATTCCATCAACACGTACTACGGCAAGAGCCACATCCTCCACGACGTGAGCTTCGAGGCCAACCAGGACGAGGTTGTCGCTTTGCTCGGCCGGAACGGCGTCGGAAAGACGACGACGATGCGCTCGATAATCGGGTTGACGCCGCCACGGAGCGGTACCATCCGCTTCGACGGCGAGGACATCACGGGCGAGAGTGCCAGCCACATTGCCAACCGCGGCATCGGCTACGTCCCGCAGGATCGCGGAATGTTCCCACGCCTCACTGTCGAGGAGAACCTTCGCATGGGGCTGGGGCGGGAGCCGTTCGACCGGGAGCGGATGGAGCGGATTTTCGAGCGGTTCCCGCGCGTCGAGGAACGGCTCGAACAGCGGGCCGGGACGCTCTCGGGTGGCGAACAGCAGATGGTCGCCATGGCGCGGGCCCTGATGCGCGACCCGAAGCTCGTGTTGATGGACGAGCCGACAGAGGGCCTGATGCCGTCGCTGATCCCCGAGATCAAGCGGATCACGCAGGACATCGCCAACGAGGGATACACCATCGTCATCGTCGAACAACGCGTCGACCTCGTGCTCGACATCGCCGACCGCGTGTACCTGATGGACAGCGGCCGTATCGAAAGACAGACAACTCCGGACGAACTGCGCGAGAACGAAACCCTGCTGGAGCAGTACCTCGGTGTACAATGATCGACCTGGAACTCAGCTCGATTTCGAGGCGTATCGTCAACGAACTGGCCGACGTCAGTGCCGACGAGGAGGTCGTGGTCATCTCCGACCCGGAGAAAGTCACTGTAGGGCGGGCGATCACGAGCGCGGCACGGGCTGTCGACGCAAACGCCACCCTCGCAATGATGCCACGGCTCGACGCCCACGGGAACGAACCGCCGGCAACGGTCGCTGCGGCGATGCAAGCAGCGGACGTCGCCTTTACCGCGACCACGCATGCCATCACGCACACCCAGTCACGTCTGGCCGCGTCCGACGCGGGAACCCGTGTCGTCGTCCTTCGGGGAGTGACTGAGAAGATGCTCGTCGAGGGCGCGATAAACACGGACTACGAGGAACTCCGGCGTGTGACCGGTGCCGTTCGGGACGTGCTCGACGCGTCGAAGGATGCACACGTCACCAGCCCCGCCGGAACCGACATCGAGATCAATCTCGACGGGAGTTCGGCCTTCGCACTCGACGGGTACTTCCACGACTACGGCTTCTCGGCAGTTCCCGGCGGTGAATCGCCCACCTGTCCGCAGAAGACGGGGACTGCCGGGACTGTCGTCATCGACTATTCGATGGACAGTATCGGCATCCTCGACGACCCCATCGAGCTGGCCCTCGAAGACGGAACTGTCACGGATATCGCCGGCGGGAGCGAAGCCGACGAACTCCGCAGCATCGTCGACGGCGCTGAGGGCCACCCGCGCAACCTCGCGGAGTTCGCGATCGGAACCAACCCCGATGCGCGACTCATCGGCAACCTCGCCGAAGACAAGAAAAAGAGCGGAACGGTCCACTTCGCCATCGGCGACGACACCAGCCTCGGGGGCGACCTGCAGAGCGAGATCCACTTCGACGGCCTGGTTCGCGGGCCGACCGTCACCCTGGACGGCGAGGTGATCGTCAACGAGGGGACGCTTGCGGTCGATCACGTGACCGAACTGGCAGCCGGCCTCCGTGAGTAATGGAAAGCGACCGACTTTGAAAGAGAACTACCGGTTCAGTAGTCTCAACGCCCGGTGTTCGGTCATGACGAACAGTTCGGAAGGTTCACGCTCAACTGAATTTTGCATTTATTTCGATAACGTTGGCAGAACGAAGGAGTTTGCTCGGGAGTGTCTCTTCGAACCGTTCCCCAGCCATTCGGCTCGAGGGGCCAGAGATACTGATCGCGCCGACGACACCGTCGTTGGTGATGGGTGCAGCGACACAGCGGATACCCTCGATCATCTCTTCGTCGTCGACTGCGTACCCACGTTCGCGTATCTCCTGGAGTTCCGCAGCCAGCTCGTCCCTCTCTGTGATGGTGTTGGAAGTCTTCGCAGGGAGACCGTGCCGGTCGACGATCTCGTCGACGCGCTCTTCGGGGAACTGGGCGAGCATCGCCTTCCCCAGCGAGATGCAGTGGATATACTCACGCTTGCTGACGGACGAAGCGGTGTTCACGGCCTGGTTTCCGTGTGCCTTGTAGAGGTAGACGGCGCGCCCGTGCTCCTCGGTTGCGAACTGCGCGACTTCACCGGTTTCGGCGGCGAGGTCGTCCAGTTCCTCGACGACGACGTCGTAGATCTCCAGCTGGGATTTGACGTATTCGCCGAAATCGAGGAACTTCAGGCTCAGGCCGTACCGGTCGCCGTTCCTGACGACGTACTCGTTCTCCAGCAGCGTCGCAAGGTGGCTGTGAATGGTCCCCTTCGAGTGGTCGAGCGCCGCCGCCAGATCCGTCACGCCCGCCTCACCGACCTCCCGGAGGTGCTCGACGATGTCGATCGTCGTCTGTACGGACTGGACTGTTCTCGACGACTGTTCTCCTTGCATGTCTACCCCTTGTGAAGCATCCACAATAATTGTTTGCAAGGGCCGAACGCTCTCGAATCAGCTAGTCCAAACAAACATATTAATCAGTATGAAAACAGTGAGTATCCCGATTCTGCCGCCGTTAGAGAGCGAGAGTGATCGGAGCGCCACAACCGTTCGGCGACTGCGAACAAAGAACGCTGTATAGTTGGTTCAGTATATCGAGCGTACCAACTCTGCTCATTCTTCGTGTTCCCGGAGAGCCCGCTTGTACTCGGCGAGAGCCTCCTTGTTCGCAGCGGCGAGTGTCGCGGTGTCCTTGCCGACGATGAGGAAATCAAAGCCCTGCTCGATACGGACAGGGATATCCCCCCGTTTGAGAGTTAGCGTGCCCACCGGCGTATCAGTCTCCCGGGCGGTTGCCACGACGTCGTCGATGGCATCGGCGAGACGATCAGATTCCCACTGGGCGAACACGTCAAGTGATCCGGAGAGATCGGCCGGACCGACGAACAAGGCATCGACGCCGTCAACCGCCGCAATCTCATCCACGTTCGCCAGGCCAGTCTCGGTCTCGATCTGTACGACCGTCAGGATCGACCCGTCGGCGTTGCGGACGTACTCTTCGAAGTGGAGACCGTAGTCTGTGGCGCGACCTGCCGCGATGCCCCGCTTTCCCTCGGGCGGGTAGCGTGTCGCGGACACCAGCTCGCGTGCCTCGTCCGCGGACTCGACCATCGGAACCATCACGCCGTCGACGCCGATGTCCAGCACCCGCTTGATCCTGACCGGATCGTTCCAGGGGACCCGAACAACCGTCGGCGCCTCCCCGTCCGCAGCGTCGGCTGCCCGGACAATGTTCTCGACCGTCTCCAGACTCATCGTCGTATGCTCGGTGTCGATCAACAGGAAGTCGAACCCGAGCGACGCACTCATTTCGGCGACCGACGGGTGGCCGATCGATATCCACGTGCCAACGGTATGTGTGCCGTCCCGCAACTGGCGATTCAGGCTGTCACTCATGGTTGGTCCTCGGGTGAGTGTCGCTACCCCGGCGGTTTGGACACACAGTATGTCCGGAACCCAGGGGTTTCCGTCGTGTTGATAGTCGACGTTCGAACCCATATCCCATAAACGTGGGGGCCCGACGCGCGGACTTCGACGACGGCGAAGTCACGGCCGACGGACCCATATCCCATAAACGTGGGGGCCCCGACCGGTGGTGGACCGCAACGCTGAAAGCCCCGTCCTGAAAACACCATGTATGCGCGTCGGCGTCGTCGGCTGTGGTACGATCGCACAGGTCATGCACGTCCCGTATCTGGCGGAACTGCCGGCTGTCGAACTGGTCGCACTGGCCGATCCGGTCCAGTCGCGGGCCCGGACGCTGGCCGACCGCTGCAACGTCCCGGGACGCTACAGTACTGCCGACGAACTCGTGGCTGACGGGGACGTGGAGGCAGTCGTCGTCTGCACGCCCTCGCACACGCACGCAGACGTCGTCGAGACGACGCTTGATGCGGGTTTACACACGTTCGTCGAGAAACCGCTGGCCGCGTCACCGGCGGACGGGGACAGGATGGTGAAAGCCGCCGCGGAGAGTGACGCAGTGGCGATGGTCGGCTACATGAAACGGTACGACCCTGCGTACGAACGCGCCCGCGAGGAACTACTCTCGCTGGACGGGGTCGACCTCGTGACCGCCTACGACACCGATCCCGACCACCAGCGGATCATCGAGGAGGTGTACGATCTAATTGAGGGTGACCCGCCAGCGTCGCTGATCGAGGAGAGCCGCCACGAGCGCCGGCGTGCCATCGAATCCGCTATCGGTACCGACGAGGAGCTGCTGGTCGAGGCCTACGATTTCCAGATCGAACACGTCTGTCACGACGTGAACGTCCTCCGGGGGCTGTTCGGCGCGGTCGAGGCCATCGAGGACGTCGACGTGTTCGCGGACGGCCGGTATGTGACTGCTCGACTGACCTACGAGGGGGGGGTCCCCTGCGTGCTCGAGTCGGGTGACTCCGAGCGGAAGTGGTTCGAGGAGTACGTCCGCGTCGACGGCCCTAACGGGATGGTCCGACTCTCGTTTTCCAACCCCTTCATCAGGAACACCCCATCGGAGTTGCAGGTCAAACGCGGCATCGAGGAACTGACCGACACGGCGTACACGCCCTCCTACGACGAACCGTTCAAGCGGGAACTCGCGTGGTTTGTCGACTGTATCGACGGCGAGCGAGCGGTCCGGACGTCGTTCCAAGAGGCTCGCGCCGACGTCGAACTGATCGCGGACCTGTTCCGGACCTATCAGGGGCTGGAAACTCACGGAGCGTACTAATGTACGAGAACTTCGCTTCGACGCTGGCAGCGACGATGTGGGCCGACTTCGACGAGACACCGTCGCGGGACGGACCGACAACCGAAATCACCGACCTGGAAACGACCGTCGTGGACGGGAACTTCCCGTGGACGCTCGTGACGGTCGAGACCGGCGACGGCACCGTCGGCATCGGCGAGTCCTACCCCTCGCCGGGTGTCCACGAGATCATCACAGACTACCTCCGGCCAGTGCTAATCGGGGAGAACCCCCTAGATGTCGAGCGGCTCTATTACCTGATGCGCGAGAGCCTCTCTGGACGGGGCTCCCAGTGGGGCATCGGCACCATCGCCATCAGCGGCGTCGAGATCGCACTGTGGGACCTCGCCGGCAAACTGCTCGGCCAGCCGGTCTACCAGCTGCTCGGCGGGAAATTCCGCGAGGAGGTTCGCGTCTACGCCGACTGCCACGCTGGCGAGGCGATGGTCGAATCCGCCGAGGAGGGTCAGGATACCGGCACCTACCAGCCCGAAGCCTACGCGCAGGCGGCCCGCAACGCCGTCGAGGACGGGTTCGACCTCGTGAAGTTCGACCTCGATGTCCCCTCCGGCCGGGATATCGACACGCTCTCGCGGCACTTCGACGGGCCCGAAATCGACCACAAGCGCCGTATCGTCGAGGCCGTGACCGAGGAGATCGGCGACGATGCGGAGGTGGCAGTCGACCTGCACTGGAATTTCAGCCCCGAGACGGCCGGGCGCCTCTGTCGCGCCATCGAGCCGTACGGGCTGGCGTGGGTCGAGGACCCCCTCCCCCCAGAGAACGCCGACGCTATGCGGGAGTTGCGCCGGCGGGTGGACGTACCGTTGCTGACAGGGGAGAACCGGTACGGCCGGCACGGCTTCCGTGACCTGATCGAATCACAGGCCGTCGACTTCCTCGCACCGGACGTCCCGAAGGCGGGGGGCATCGCCGAGACGAAGAAGGTCGCCGAGGCCGCCGAGGCCTACTACGGGACGCTCGTGCCCCACAACATTGGCAGCCCAGTCGCAACGGCGGCGACGGTCCACGTCGGGGCGACGGTGCCGAACTTCCTGGCCCTCGAATACCATGCCCGCGAGGTGCCCTGGTGGGAGGACCTGCTTGCGCGCGAGGAGCCGTTCATCCAAGACGGGCGTATCGACGTGCCCGATTCGCCGGGACTGGGGATCGAACTGGACTGGGACGTCGTGTCGGTACACCAGAAAGACTCGGCGTGAGAGAGTGTGACACTCCCACAAGTTTTTTTAGCCAAGCAAAACATTTCACGCTCGCTGCATGAGTACAACAGTCGCAAACAGGAGAATTAGCCAGACAAAGCGCATCCTGGGTCGGAATCCGGAGTTGGCCGCGGTGATCACAGTCGCCGCCGTGACTGCGCTGTTTTTTATACTTGCACCGGGGACGATGAGCAGACTGGGCGTCTGGGGTGACATCTTCAGACAGACCGCGGTGATCGGCATCGTCGCCATCCTGGTCTCGATGCTGATGATCGCCGGTGACTTCGACATGACCGTCGGGGCGAACTACGCCTTCTCGGCGATGATCTTCGTGTGGGTGATCAACGCCGGGTTCGATCCGATACTCGCGGCCCTGGCTGCGCTCGCATTCGGGCTGATGGTCGGTCTCATCAACGGCGTGCTGGTGACCTACACCGGCATTCACTCGTTCATCATCACGCTGGGTGGCCTGTTCGCGCTCCGTGGGTCGGTGCTGCTCGTGAGTGGTGGCACGTACGTGACCCTCAACCGGGAGCCCGCGTCATTAGCCATCTTCAACACCGAACTCGGCGCACAGTTCTCCATCGCGGTCGTGTGGATGTTCGTGGTGTTGGCGCTGATCGGCTACCTGACCCACCGACACCCCTTCGGGAACCATCTGTACGCGATCGGCAACGACAGGGACACGGCACGTGGGCGCGGCATCCGCGTGACGCGGACCCGCATCATCGGGTTCATGATGACTGCCGCCGCGGCCTCTTTCGCCGGTATCCTCGTCGCGGCCCGCTTCGGGTCGGTCCAGGCGTCGCTTGGCGAGGGCATGGAACTGGTCGCCATCGCGTCGGCGGTGCTGGGCGGGTGTGCCCTGTTCGGTGGCGAGGGCAGCCCGCTCGCGGGCTTTCTGGGCGCGTTGACGTTCGGCGTGTTCCAGGTCGGCCTGACTGCCATCGGTGCGGAGACCGCCTGGTTCCGCTTTTTCGTCGGCGTCATCCTGATCGTCGCCGTGATCATCAACCGGCAGATCCGCGGCTTCCCGATCCAAGCTAACTGACAACAATGAGTACACAAGACCCCCTACTTGAAGTCAAGAACCTGCACAAACACTTCGGCTCGGTCCGCGCTCTGGACGGCATGGACATCCGCGTCAACCACGGCGAGATCATGAGCCTGGTGGGCGACAACGGCGCCGGCAAGAGCACCCTGATCAAGTGTCTCGTCGGCTACCACCAGCCCGACGAGGGTGACATCTACTGGCGGGGCGAGCAAGTCGACTTCCAGAACCCCGACGAGGCGCTTGATGCCGGCATCCGGGTCGTCTACCAAGACATCGGGCTGGCCGATACGATCAGCGTCGCCCGGAACCTCTTCATCGGCAGCGAACCCACGAGGGGACCGGCGGGAACGCTCGACGTGGAGAAGATGCACGAGGAGGCGGCAGATGTCCTCGACGAGATCGGACTGAAGTCGCTGAACGACCCGTCGCTGCCCATCGAGAACCTCTCGGGGGGCGAACAGCAGAGTGTGAAGATCGGCCGGGCGCTGTACTTCGACGCCGACCTCCTGATACTGGACGAGCCGCTGCGGGCGCTGTCGGTCAAGGAGGGCGAGAAGGTCCTCCGGACGCTCAAGAAGACCAGGGAGAAGGGCGTCTCGATGATCTACATCACCCACAACATCTTCCAAGCCTATGAGGTCGGCGACCGCTTCCAGCTGATCGACAACGGCGAGAACGCCGGCGAGTACGCCAAGGACGAACTCGATGGCCCACAGCAACTGGTCGAGTCGCTCAAGTACGTTGCCGGCGGCGGCGACCTCGACGAGTTCGGGGACGAGACGGACGTCGCAGAGGGAACGACCTGATAGTGAGTATTGTGACTGTTTACCGGTTCGACCGCACGTCTTCTCGCGGTTGCTCCGGTAACGACTCACCATAATCACTATGAGAGGCAAACATATCGGCCGATCCGACCGCCCTATGACAGCCGTTTGATAGCAGTTACGCTGTCGATCTCTAGCGAAAAATCGTCGAAGAACTTTTGTACTATTACTTCGAACCGGTCGCGTGTACCATGAGCGGTGAGCGTACAGTCGAAGGTATGGAACAGGCACGCGCGGAGATGGGAGTATCCAGGCGGCAGGTCCTCGCCGCGTCAGGTGCGGCCGGCGTGACTGGGTTAGCCGGCTGTGCCAACATCGGCGGCGACGGCGGTAACGGCGGAGATGGCAGTGATGGCGGTGGCGATGGTGGCGATGGTGGCGATGGCACTGACAGCCAGGCACAGACCGGGGATATCACGATCTCGTTCATTCCCCATTCGAGTGGCTCGTCGGACCCCTTCTGGGCCATCGAGGAGAGTGGCTGGAGCGCCGCGGTCGACCAACTCGGCGTCGATGGACGCTACCAGGGCCCCTCGGAGTTCGATCCCCAACAGCAGGTCCAGAACATCAACACGGTGATCTCCTCGGGCGTCGACGGGTTGGCGGTCTCGATTTCGGACCCCGACCTGTTCGACGACCCGCTCCAGCGGGCGGCCGATGAAGGGATCCCGGTCCTTGCGGTCAATATCCCAGAATTCGGCGAGAGGACACTGCCCTACCAGGGCTACGTGGGCAACGACGAGACCGTGGTCGGCAATCGCGTCGCCAACCAGGGCATCTCCGCGTTCCAGGATGCGACCGGGAGCAAGCCCGCGCGGGCGGTGATCCCGAACCACCAGCCGGGCAACAACGTGCTCAAACTCCGGGTAGACGGGATCAAGGAGGTGATGAGCAACCAGAACATCCCGGTCGACGAGATCACGACATCGGCTGAACCCGCCGAGACCATCAGCGCGCTCTCGAGCTACCAGTCATCGAACAGTGACCTCGATCTCGTGTGTTCGCTCGGCCCGGCGTCCGGACAGCCGGCGGTCCAGTGGATCAACGAGAACGACTTGCAGGGCGAGGTCTACATCTCCGGGGTGGACATCACCGACCAGGTCAGCACCGCCATCCAGAACGACATCTACCTGGGGACGGTGATCCAGCAGCCGTACCTCCAGGGGTACCTCGCGGGCCACTACCTGACACAGAAGGTCACCAACGGCATCCTGGCCCCGAAGGTGACGCCGACCGGGCCGACGTGGGTCGACAAGTCCCGCCTGGATCTGGTCCAGACCCAGATCGAGAACACCGGCGGCGCCTGAGAGAGATGGCAGTCCTGGCAGCCATCGGCGAGGAACGCCGGTCGAATCGGGTCCTGGCGGTCGCGGCCGACCTTGCCGGTGCCCACGGCGAACGGCTCGATGTGCTCCACGTCGTCCCCGAGGGGGAGTTCGAGACACACAAGGCAGCCATCGAGGAGTTCTCCTTCGCCCAAGAGGAGCAGAGTGCCGCCACATTCGCCGAGAAAGTCGCCGAGGAAACGCTTGACGACACCGCCGACGTCTCGGGCGTCGGCCGCGTTGGCGACCCAGTCGAACAAACCATCTCCGTCCTCGAGGAGACCGATCCGCGGTACCTCGTCATCGGCGGCCGACGTCGATCACCTGCGGGCAAGGCTGTGTTCGGCAGCAGGACCCAGGACATCCTGCTGCGGTCGCCGATCCCAGTAATGACCGTGATACAAGACGAATGACGCTGTCGGGCGTGAGTACGTGGAGACCGACAGTATGAGAGTGTGCCCCAACCACGTGGCCCGACCTACGAGGAGTCGTCGGGAACGGTGCGCCAGTAGTCCCGGTTTTGTTTGGCGTGGACCAGCGGTTGCTCGGTCTGATTCTCGATCTCGATCGTGTAGTGGCCGTCGTACCCTACGTCACGCAGTGCGTCGTAGACGCCCGCGAAGTCGAGTACGCCCTCGCCGAGGTCGGTGAACGTCCGAAAGTAGTTGACGACGTTGTCGAGGTGTGGATCGGGCGTCGAGAGGGCGTCACGATTCTCCGCGAAGTCCGTAGTGGGTACAATATCCTTCAGGTGGACGTAGGCGATGTCGTCGCCGAAGCGTTCGACAGCGTCGGTCACGTCACCGTCAGGGTAGTGCTCGCCGTAGGGATACCAGTGTGCCGTGTCGAAGAGCAGTTGCAGTCCGCCGACGGCGTCCAGGAACCGGTCCACCTCGTCGGGACGTTCGATGTGGGTGCCGCCGTGGTGGTGGAGGACGGGTGTCAGGTCGGCGTCGCGTGCGGCGTCGCTCACCTGCCCAAGCCACGTTTCGACCGTCGAATCGTCGTTGCGGTGGCGCTGGGGAGGGAGCAATCCCAGAAACTCCGCACCGAGGGTGGCGACTGTTTCGGTCGCCTCAGCCACCTCCCCGACGGACTCGTCGGATTCCAGCCAGTGGCTCATCACGCAGTACAGCTCTAGGTCGTACTCGTCGAGCCATTCCGTTACTGTCTGTGGGCCGGCCGCCTGGAGTTTCCCCAGGCCGAGTTCGATGCCATCGTAGCGACAGGCAGCCACGTCGCCGATTCCGGTTTCGAGCGACTGTGCGTCGTACAGCAGTGTCGTGTACCCGGCTCCCATACTGGCTGCATGGACGACTGGCGAAAAATAACTTCGGGAGAGTAGTCAACACGTTGATTAGCCGCCGGGCCCACTGTCCGGGCACGGATGGTCAGCGTCGACTACATGGCCCACCAGGAGCAGTACAGTCCCTCAGAGTTGCTCCGATTCACAGAGCTCGCCGAAAAAGCGGGCTACGAGTTCGTCTGGACCTCGGACCACTTCCACCCGTGGTTCCACACGGACGGCGAGGCCGGGTTCGCGTGGTCCTGGCTCGGGGCAGCAAGCCAACGAACCGACCTTCCGATCGGAACCTACGTTACGCCCGCGGCACAGCACTACCACCCCGGACGTATCGCCCAGGCATTCGCTACGATCGGCGAGATGCACGACGAACGTGTCGTCTTGGGGCTCTCGACCGGCGAGGCGATGAACGAAAAACCGCTAGGTCAGCCCTGGGACGACTATCCGGTCCGTCGGGACCGACTTGAAGAGACGCTGGAAGTTGTTCTTGACCTCTACGAGTCTGAAGGGTTCGTCGACTATGACGGCGACTTCTTCTCGCTGGATGGGGCGAACCTCTACACGATGCCCGAATCCCGCCCGGAAGTTCACGTCGCCGCCAACGGTCCGAGTACGGCACGACTCGCCGCGCGGTATGCCGACGGCTTCATGACCGTCATCACCGGCGAGGAGTTCACCGAGCGCCTCTATCCTGCGGTCAGGAAGTACGCTCGCGAGGAGGGTCGTGACCCCGATGGATTCGAGACCACAGTGCTGGTGATCGTCTCATACGACGAGGACTACGAGGCAGCCGTCGATGCGACGCGACCCTGGTGGGCGACCACCCAGGACGTCTTCGACCGGGCTATCGCAGACCCACGGGAGATCGAACAGCTGGGCAAGCAGGCAACCCGCGAGGAGATCGAAGAGAAGTTCCTCATCGCTGACGATCCGGCGACAATCACCGCCGAGATCGAAAAGCTCGCAGACCAAGGATTCGACCGGATCGCACTCGCCAACACGAGTCCCGAGCCCGAACGTCTCTTCGAGGTGATGGGTGAGGAGGTCATCCCATCGGTGTGACCTGCATACGATAATCCACCTCATGTCACAGAACGTTTATATCCTCCGAGCAGATATTGGAAGATACCCGTGTCCACCAGAACAGAACTTGCATACGGAACCGTCCAGAACTATGTCAACGGCAAGTGGGTCGAACCGAGTGAGGAGGGGATGGATGTCCTGAACCCGGCGACGGGCGAAGCCATCGCCTCGGTCGGGTTCAGTTCAGAAGAGGACGTCGACGCCGCCGTCCGAGCGGGTCAGGAAGCGTTCGAGAAGTGGCGCCGCCGCCCGGTCGAGGAGCGTATCCAGCCGCTGTTCGAACTCAAACAACTGTTGGAGGACCACCAGGAAGAACTCGCCGAGTTGCTCGTCCAGGAGCACGGTAAGACCCTCGCGGAGGCCCGTGGCGAACTCCGCCGGGGCATCGAGAACGTCGAGGTGGCCTGTGGTATCCCCACGCTCATGCAGGCCGGTCACGTCGAGAACGCCGCACCAGGCATCGACGAGACGGCCGTCCGCCAGCCACTGGGCGTGTTCGCCGCCGTGACACCCTTCAATTTCCCCGGGATGATCCCGATGTGGTTTCTCCCCTACGCCGTCGCCTCGGGAAATAGCTTCATCCTCAAACCCAGCGAGCAGGACCCCCTGGTCCCCCAGCGGATGTTTGAACTCATCGAGGCGGCCGGCTTCCCCGAGGGTGTCGTCCAGTTGGTCAACGGCAGCGTCGACACCGTCGATGCCATCCTCGAACACGACGGCGTCGAGGGCGTCTCTTTCGTTGGGTCCACGCCGGTCGCCAGGACCATCTACGAGAAGGCCGCGAACAACGGCAAGCGCGTCCAGGCACAGGGCGGCGCGAAGAACCACGTCATCGTCACGGAGACCGCTGACCTCGAGTTCGCGGCCGAAAAGACAGTCGGATCGGCGCTTGCCTGTTCGGGCGAGCGGTGTCTCGCCAACGACGTCGCGGTCGTCGAGGAATCCGTCTACGAGGAGTTCGTCGATCTCGTGGTCCAAGAGTCCGAAAAGCAGGTCGTCGGCAGCGGACTCGACGAGGAGACGACCGTCGGGCCGCTGATTACCGAAGAGCACGAGGAGCGGGTCCGCAACTACGTCGAGACAGGCGTCCAGGAGGGCGCCGAGCTGATCCTCGACGGCCGGGACGTCGAGGTGCCCGAGTACCCGAACGGGAACTTCCTCGGGCCATGTCTTTTCCGTGACATGACGGCGGACATGGTCATCGCCCGCGAGGAGATCTTCGGACCGGTGTTGGGGCTAATGCCCGCGAGCGATATCGACGAAGCAATCGACATCCTCAACAGCAGCGACTACGGCAACGCCGCTAGCCTCTTTACGGGCCGCGGGGCCGACGCCCGGAAGTTCCGCCACGACGCCGAGGCGGGCAACCTCGCGGTCAACGCCGGGACGGCCGCGCCGATGGCCTTCTTCCACTTTGGTGGCGAAAAACAGTCCTTTTTCGGTGATCTCCATGCCCAGGCCGAGGACGTGGTGCGCTTCTACACCGACGAGACCGTCTACATCGAGCGCTGGCCTGACTCGTAGGCCGGCCACCAACCTGCGAAATCTGCACCACTCGTTCGTGCAACCGGGCGGAAATTTTTAGTCATCACCAGGCGAGTACCCAAGTAGTTATGCCAGAGCTGAATGGTGGCGAGATTATCGCCAAATACCTCGAACGGGAGGGTGTCGAGTATCTCGCCGGTATCCCGGGACACGGCAGCACCAACATCCTCGATGCGTTCAACGACGTCGATATCGAGGTAATTCAGCCCCGACACGAACAGGGAGCTGTCCACCTCGCGGACGGGTACGCCCGCGCGAGCGGCGACCCCATCGCCGTGTTTACCTCCATCGGTCCGGGGGCGACCAACACGGTCACGGGCGCGGCGACGGCGTTCGTCGACTCCATTCCGATGGTCATCTTCACGGGCGCGCCCCAGACCCACGAATACGGGCAGGGCATCCTCCAGGAACTGGACCGCCACCGGCCTGGTGACTTCCCACGGGTGATGGAGCCGGTCACAAAACAGAGCTTCACGGTCCACGATGTCGAGCGCCTGCCACGCATCCTCCGCCGTGCGTTCCAGGTAGCCACCGAGGGACGACCGGGTCCGGTCCACGTCGACGTCCCGATGGACGTCCAGGGCGCGGTCGCCGATGTCGAGATTCCCGACCCCGCAACATCGCGCTCGCACAGCCGGCCCGGCGGCGACCCCGAGCGCGTGGCAGAGGCGGCGGACTTACTCGCGGATGCCGACCGTCCCGTGATCGCTCCCGGCGGCGGGACGATGCTCGCGGAAGCCTGGGACGAGGTACAGGTGCTGGCCGAACACCTCAAGGCGCCGGTCATCCCGACCTTCCAGGCGAAGGGCATCATCCCCGAGGATCACGAGCTGTTCGTCGGCTACGCGGGCTGGATCGGTTCGACGGCGGGCAACAAACTCGCGAGCAATGCCGACGTGGTACTCGCCCTGGGGTGTCGGTTCTCGGATCTGCACACCTCCTCGTTCGAGCAGGGCGTGAGCTTCGAGATCCCACCGACGAAACTCGTCCACGTCGACATCGATCCCGAGGAAATTGGCAAGAACTACCCCGTCGAGGTCGGCATCCAGGGCGACGCTTCGGTGGTCACCGACCAGATTCACGACGCCGTCACCGACCGTCTCGATCCTGTCGGGACCGAGGACAACGACTACTACGACGAGATACAGCGCCTCTGGGCCGAGTGGCAAGAGCGGGTCCAGCAGCGCCACACGGACGAGGTACCGATGAGCATCTCGCGAGTGCTTGCGGACCTCCGGGAGGTCCTCCCCCGCGAGGGGATAGTCGTCTCCAGCGCCGGCCAGCCACAGGAGACCACCAACCCCGAATTCCCGGTCTACGAACCCCGAACGAACATCTCCTGTGGCGGGTACTCGACGATGGGTTTCGGTGTCTCGGCGGCCATCGGCGCGAAACTCGCTCGGCCCGACCGGCCCGTCGTCGCTGTCGAGGGTGACGGTTCGTTCCTGATGACCATCCAGGAAGTGACCTGTGCCGTCGAACACGACGTGGACGTGGTCTATCTCGTACTCAACAACCAGGGCTGGAAGTCCATCAGAAACCTCCAAGTCGACAAGTACGGCTGGGACCGCGTGCTCGATACGCCGTTCGAGGAGACGGCCGCGCCCGATTTCGTCGGCACGGCGGAGTCGTTCGGCGTCGGCTACGCCGAGCGCGTGGTCAAGCCGGAGAACCTCGCGGAGACGCTCTCGGGGGCGTTCGACCACGACGGCCCGGCGGTCGTCGAGGCGGTCGTCGAACCCGACAACCCCGACTCGGGCGCGATCATCACCGGACACTGGGACCTGGCAGACCTCGAAGGCAAGGGGCTCTGATGGCGGTGAGTTTCCCGGGCGACCGTCACCCCCAAACGCCCAGCGGCCGATGGCGGAGTGAATGACCCGCATCGTCGTCTCCGATACGAAGGTCATCAACCTCGCCGATACCGGGGATTCGGAGAAAGAGAGAGCAACATGAAAGACAACACTGAAACCGGGCGCAATCGAGTGACCCATCGATGAAAGCGCTGGTACTCGACGCGACGTGGGACCCACGTCCCGACTACGAGGTGTCGGCGAGCGAGCACGATCAGCGGCGGGCGATGGACGCCTCGGCGATCTGGCGGGATCCACAGTTCCGTGTGGAGGAACGCCAGCGCCCCGAGCCCGCGGCCGACGAGGTACTGGTCGCCGTCAAGTATGTCGGCATCTGCGGGAGCGACGTGGCGTTCGTGGAAACAGACGAGGATGGCTACGTCCACTATTCGGCGTACGCCGACCTCCCGACGGTGCTTGGCCACGAGTTCGTCGGCGAAGTCGTCGAGACGGGCGGCGACGTGAGACTGTTCGAGACCGGCAACCTCGTGACCGCGGAGGTGACGGACTACTGTGGGCGGTGTGATATGTGCCGGAACGGGTTCACTGGCCACTGCGAGAACTTCGAGCAACTCGGGTTCACCAGGCCGGGAGCCATGGCGGAGTACGTGGCCGTCCCGGAGAAACTCTGCTGGGATGTCGCCGACCTTTCGCGGGCCTACGACGACGAGGACGCGATGCTCCGTGCGGCCGCCACCGTCGAGCCGAGTACCATCACCTACTACGGCCTGTTCGGCCGCGCGGAGGGTATCCGACCAGGGGACTCTTATGCCTTCCACGGCCTCGGCCCGATCGGGCTGACAGGGATGAACGTCGCCCGCGCTGCCGGTGCCGGGCGCGTGTTCGGATTTGAACTTGGCGAGGAACGCCGGGAGATCGCCCGCGAGATGGGGTTCGAACACATCTACGATCCGACGGCGGTAGACCCCGTGGACGTGGTCGAATCCGTCACCGAAGGCCGGGGCGTCGACGTCCACGTCGAGACGGCCGGCGCCGTCAGAGCGACCTATCCCATCATCGGCGAGACCCTCGCCGAGACAGCGAACGTGGTCCACGTCAGCAATGCCGGCGAACCCGCGTCGGTCGACCTCCGGCACTACCAGGCCAGCGCAGCCCAACTGTACGGAACGGAGGGGCACACCGGCGACCGCATCTTCCAGAACGTCATCAGACTCATGGCTGCCGGTCACCTCGACAATCTGCCCATCGTTACCTCAACGTACGACCTCGCAAACGCCGATGATGCGGTTCGGCAGGCTGCGGAGCGGGTCGACGGTAAGGTTATGATCGACGTATCAGCGGCGATCACATCCTGACAGTCATACTGTCGGACGTAACTCTGTGTCACATCGTGACACTCCCCTGGCTGTATTCGCACGGTTGAACGGCTGAACGTGACGCGTGACTCCACGAAATTACGTCCGACAGTATCAGCAGTCGCGTCTGATCGTGATTGTTGTGAGTGTTTACCGCTGTCGACCCATCAGACTCCGGTGTCAGCCCGTGACACTCCCGAGAATGCGATGCGACTCCGAAAATAATCACAACAATCACTATGAAACAGCTGCCACGCCAACCCGACGGACGTTTCCCCAGAGTTAAGCGTTTGCTCCCGCAAGGGACGGTATGATAGATTACCTCATGGTCGAGGCGGACCTCTCGGCGGAGGAGCGGCTGATCCGCGACACGGCACGGGAGTTCGTCGAGGAGCGCGTGCGGCCGGAGATCGCCGATCACTTCGAGGCGGGGACGTTCCCGACGGAGATCATCACTGAGATGGGTGAGCTGGACTTTTATGCGCCGAACCTGGCGGGGGACGGCCTGCCGGGGATCAGCGAGACGGCTTACGGGCTGTTGATGCAGGAGCTCGAAGCCTGTGACTCGGGGCTGCGCTCGATGGCCAGCGTCCAGGGCGCGCTCGTGATGTATCCGATCCACGCCTACGGCTCCGAGCAGCAAAAGGAAGAGTGGCTGCCGGAACTCGCCGCGGGGGAGGCGGTGGGCTGTTTCGGGCTGACAGAACCCGAGCACGGCTCGAACCCCTCGGCGATGGAGACCCACGCCGAGCGCACCGGCAAGGGGTACGTCCTCAACGGCTCGAAGACCTGGATCACCAACTCGCCGATCGCCGACGTCGCTGTCGTCTGGGCGCGGGATCGGTCGACCGAGGGAGACCCCGTCCGGGGGTTCCTCGTCGAGACCGACCGCGAGGGCGTGACGACCAACAAGATCGAGGAGAAGCTGTCGCTGCGGGCGTCGATCACCGGCGAGATCGATCTCAACGGCGTCAGCGTCCCCGAGGAGAACGTGCTGCCGGGCGTCGAGGGGATGAAAGGGCCGCTATCCTGTCTCACGCAGGCGCGGTTCGGCATCGCGTGGGGCGCTGTCGGCGCGGCGCGGGACTGCTTCGAGACCGCCCGCGAGTACGCGACCGACCGCGAGCAGTTCGGCGGCCCGATCGCCCGCTTCCAGCTCCAGCAGGCAAAACTGGCGGAGATGGCGACCCAGATCACGCTCGCCCAGTTGCTGGCCCACCGCCTGGCCGACCTCAAGGAGCGCGGCGAGATGCGCCCCCAGCACGTCTCGATGGCCAAGCGCAACAACGTGCGGATGGCCCGCGACCAGTCTCGGATCGCGCGGGAGATGCTTGGCGGCAACGGGATCACGCTGGACTACTCGCCGATGCGCCACATGGCGAACATGGAGACCGTCTACACCTACGAGGGGACCCACGACATCCACACGCTCATCCTCGGCGAGGACCTGACCGGTGTTGCTGCCTACGAGTAGCCATGGTTGGCGAAGCACGATTTCCCGACGGCGAGACGGGACCGTTAGATGGTGTCACAGTTCTCGACGCCTCGCGGGTCCTCGTTGGTCCGTTCTGTACGATGCAACTGGGCGACCTCGGGGCGGACGTCATCAAGATCGAACGCCCGGGGAGCGGTGATCAAACGCGGGGCTGGCACCCGCCGACCTTCGGCGACGGCGAGATGAGCGCGTACTACACGAGCGTCAACCGCAACAAGCGCTCGATGACGCTCGACCTCTCGAGCGAGGACGGACGCGAGGTGTTCCGCGACCTCGCTTGCGACGCCGACGTCCTCGTCCAGAACTTCCGCGTCGGCAAGATGGACGAGTGGGGGCTCGGGTACGGGGACCTCACAGAGGACAACCCCGGTCTTGTCTACTGTTCGATGTCGGGATACGGGGAGTGGGGGCCCGACAAGGACCGGCCTGCGTACGACATCATCATGCAGGCCGAGGCGGGGATGATGAGCATCACCGGGATGGAAGACGGCCCGCCGGTCAGGATCGGCGTCGCCATCGCCGACATCGGAGCCGGGATGTACGCCACGCAGGCGATCATCGCGGCACTTCTCGACAGGGAACTGGGCGACGGCACCGGCCAGAAAGTCGACGTCAGTCTGTTCGACGGGCAGGTTGCCTGGATGACGTACATGGCTGCCAGCTACTTTGCGAGCGGCGAGCCGCCGACACGCATGGGTAGCAAACACCCGACGATCGTCCCGTACCGGGCGTTTCGCACCAGCGACAGGTACGTCGTTGTCGCCGTCGCCTCCGAGCATATCTGGCCCGACTTCTGTGCGGCACTCGGCAGGGAGGCGCTCGTCGACGATGACCGGTTCGCCACCAATGCGGACCGCGTCGAGAACCGCGACGAGCTCGATGCCATCCTCGAACCCGAGATAGAACAGTACGACACCGAGACAGTCCTCGAGAAATTCGACGAGCACGGCGTCCCGGCATCAGACGTCAAGGACATGGCCCAGGTCTTCGAGGATCGGCAGGTCCGGGCACGCGGGATGCTCGAACACGTCTCACATCCGACGGTCGGTGACATACCGATGCCTGGAAGCCCGATGCATTTCTCGCGAACCCCGACGACGATCCGGGAAGCGCCGCCCACACTGGGCGAGCATACCGAGAAAATCCTCCGGGAGTTCGGGTATGACGCCGAGGAAATCGAGTATCTCGAAACGAACGGTATCCTGTAACCCTCTCATAGTGAGTGTTGTGACTCGTTACCGCCGGGCAGACACAATGCCGACGTTTCAAGCCCCGAAACCGCTGTTTTTCCGGGACACTCTGAAAACAATCACAACAACCACTATCAGTCCGAGAGCGCTTCTCGTTCCGGTGATACGACACTCCACTCCGTCGGATCGATCGTGTGTTGTTCGAACGCCGTGTTCTCCGGATGGGTAGTGAAAACGAGATACTCCGCCCGGTCTTCCAGGTAGTCGATCAGCGTCTGGAGGTTATCGTCGGCGAGGCCGCCGAGCCCGTCCAGGAGCATCACCGGGACGTCGTCAGTGATATCGAACGCCGTGTAGCCGGCGAGCGCAGCGACGATCCCCAACAGTTCGAGTTCTCCCTCGCTCAACGCAGTGAGGTTCGCCTCCCGCCCGTCGCGTGCGACGACGAGGTCGAACTCCGGGGTGAGGCGGACCATCTCGAAGCCGACGTCGAACCGCGAGAGGATATCCCGAATCGCCTCGTCGAAGGCCTCGCGCGTCCGCCGTTTGAGCTCCGTTTTCCGCTCGCGTAACCTGTGGATCTCGTCGGTCAGTTCCTCACGTTCCGCTTCGAGTTGCTCACGTCGAGTGGCACGGGTTTCCAGACGGTCCAGCTCCTCACGGGCGTCGTCGAGCTGTTTGTCCGTGTACTTGATCTGGCTTTTGACCTCCGTCAGCTCGACGTCGTTTCGCTTGACTGTCTCCGAGAGGCTGTCTATTCGTTCCTGGAGTTCCTCGTGGCGCTCGCGGGCGTGTTCGAGGCTCGTTTCGCGCTCTTTGTACGTCGATTCCAGTTCGGCAATTTCTGCTTCGAGATCCTCTTTCTGCCGAGCAGCTTGCTCGACGTTGCGGCGGCGTTCCTGGAGGTCTGTGATCTCCTGTTCGTACTCCCGTGTCTGTGTTCGGAGGGCAGAGATACGGTCACTCAGTGCATCGAGGTTTTGCTCGATCTCTTCACGAGTCGCGTCCGATCCACACGTCCAGCACGTCACGTCATCGGCGAGGACGTCCGGTTCGACTTCCGTGATGAGGTCGAGTCGACCTTCATCGAGGATGCGCTTGACAGGGGCATAAATGGACTGGAGGAGTTCTGCATCGCGCTCGAGTTGTTCCTGTTCCTCCTCGCGTTCCGCTATTTTTCCAGCGAAATCCACGTCGGTTTCCGGCACGTCGAGTTGGTCCAGCTCCGATCGCTTGGTCGTCAGCTTTTCCCGGGTCCGCTCGACACTCCGCTCCAGACGGGTCAGCCGTTGCTCGACTGTCTCACGCTCCGCTTTGAGCTCGCTCAGCTCTTCTCGTCGCTTCGAGACTGACCGTTCGTTCGCTTCTTCATTCCGAATCGTTTCCCGCTGCTTCTCGAGCTCTGTCAGCTCCGATTCGAGTTGTGTGATAGTTTCCTGCGTCTCCGGTAACTGTTTTGCAGCCGTCTCGGCGTCTTCGAGCTCCCGTTCTACCTGCTCGCGCTCCCGAGTCAACTCCGAAATCCGTTCGTCGATGTTCTCGAAGTCCAGCGGTCGTGTCAGCACAGATTCGAGGTTGTCACCGCGACGGACCGCTTCTCGGACAGGGTTCCGGTCGTCGAGAAACGCGTACAGCGACGCAGCGACCCGGGTTTTCTCTGACTGCAAAACGGGTTCGTCCCGGCGCGTGACGGTTCCGGCATCACGAACGAGACGCACCGATATCGTGTCATCGTCCGTTGATAACGTGACGGTCCCTTCCGCTGCTCCCTCCAGGAGTTCCGTCTCCGTTCCCATGACGGTCTCGATGGCTGTTATGAAACTCGATTTGCCTTGCCAGTTCGTTCCCCGGATGGCGTTACTACCCGGTTCCAGGGTTGCAGTTCCTGACCGAATGCCGGCGATGTTCTGGATCTGGATATCCCACGCCATCTCAGTCGTCGCCCTCCGCTGTCATCGTTACGGGAAAATGATCCTTGCAGACGTACCCCCGATCAACCGCGTCTTCGAATGGAATCCGTGTCTGGCAGTCGGGACAGCCGAGGAGGATTTGGACGCCGACGTTCGCACGGGTACCCGCAGGCAGTGTGCCGGCTGAATCGAGCGATGACAGTGCCTCTTTTACTTTCGACTCGGCGACCTTTGACGCAATGTCTACGCTCCGCTGTTCCCAATCGGAATCCGCCCCCCCGACCTGCTTCTCCCCGTCGAGACAGGAGTTGAGATGCCGGCGCATCGTACTCCAGGAGATCATATCCTGCTGAACCTGTTCGGGATTGATACCGCTCGCGCGAAGATCATCTCTCACTTCTTCCCGGAGGAGTTCCTTATCGCCCGTGAGGACAGCATAGTCACTTTCCACGCGAGTCCCAGTCGTGTCCCGGCCGTTCTCGTCGTAAACGGTTTTCAGCAATCGTTTGTTGAACCACTCCGTCAACGCTCGGTAGCCATCCGAACTCGTCCCGTCCTTTCCAGTCCACCGCGAGAGCAATCGATCGTCAACAGAGTCGTAGAGTGTCTCGAACTCATCGAGATCGTACCGCTCAACGACGATATCTAGTTTACACCGGTCCGAACTCATATCTCTGCCTATAACTCCGGCAGGTATAAACATCTTTGATGTTCGCGTTATACACCGGAGGTGACTCTGTACACCCGGACGCAACTCTGTGACACGTCAGGGCACAATATATACGGGTATCGACGTGATTGTTGTGATTATTTTCGGCACCACACCGCAATAGCGGCGGTTTCACGTCCCGCAACCGGCGTCTGAAAAGTACCCGGCGGTAACGAGTCACAACAATCAGTATGAGTTGTGTCGAGCGTGAGATACTAAAACTATTAGCGAACAATAAGATTCGACTTTCTATTTTACAAAACACACGTTTGATGGCGTTCAACTGCTCAATCAAGATGACTTGGAATCGGTGTTCGTCTTCATCAAGGACAGACCTGAGATAGTTCGTACCATCGACAAGAGAGACAGGGTCGTTGATACTGTCTGACGTGAGTACGTGGAGAGTTCTACCCCCGAATCGTGCTGAAACGCGTGAATACACCGATTTGGGTCGAGATGTGTTACGCGAATCACGTCCGTTTCGTCGTGGCCCGAAACGGGGTCACGTGGCTCGACTTTACCTACCCAGTCGGAGATGATGAGGCGACTCTGATCACCCCTAATTATCGATATACTGACTTGCATATGAAAGTGACATTTTTGCCGGATAATACCGGATGCCTACGTGAATCATCTCGTTGTTCGGGGCATGAAACAGCCGATGGACTGCCGTGGCACTGGACGGAGTCACGGGGTGAGATTTTTTTACCCACCTCCAGCATAAGGAGGTATGAAGCCGGATATCCTGGTGGCCGGGGAGTGTCTCGTGGACTTCATCCCGGACCGGCCGGGACCGCAAGGGGAGGTCGAACAGTTCGTCAGGCGAGCGGGCGGTGCGCCGGCCAACGTCGCCGTCCGCCTGGCCGCGCTCGGGCCGGCGCCGCTTCTGTGGACGCGGCTGGGCGCCGGCCCGTTCGGGAGCTACCTCGCGGAGACACTCGACGCGCACGGCATCCCCGAGGAGTTCGTGGTGCGCGACGAGGACGCCAAGACGACGCTGGCGTTTGTCGCTCACGACGAGGACGCGGACCGCGCGTTCACGTTTTACCGTAACAACACCGCTGACACCCGTTTCGCTCCCGGGCGGATCCCCGACGGGATGCTGTCGGATCTGTCGTGGGTCGCGTTCGGCGGCGTCTGTCTCGCGACCGAGCCGGCCCGGTCGGCGATGCTCGACCTGGCGAGCCGGGCGAGCGAGCACGACTGTGAGGTGATCTTCGACCCCAACGCCCGGCCGGAGCTGTGGGATGGCGGTTTCCCGGAAGCGTTCGCCGAGGCCTGTGCGCGCTCGACGGTCGTGAAGGCGACGCCGGAGGACCTCGCGGCCGCAGGGATCAGCGGCACGCCCGAGGAGTTGCTCGACGCGATCCTCGAACTCGGGCCGACGACCGCGGCGCTGACGCTCGGCGATGAGGGCGCAGTCGCGACGGCTGCCGACGACGCACCGTGGGGGCCGGCCACGGCCGAGCACGGCGGGTTCAGCGTCGACGCGGTCGATGCGACCGGCGCCGGCGACGCGTTCCTCGCGGGCCTGGTCCGCGCGCTCGCTGACGACCGGGCGCTCGGCCGGGCGCTCGCGTTCGCGAACGCGACTGCTGCGGTCGCGACGACCAGCGAGGGCGCGATGAGCGCCCCCATCGACCGCGACCGCGTCGAGGCGCTGGTCGACGGAGACGACGAAGGCGCTTGATCCGACCGCCAATCCCGTTCCTGCCGACCACGCCAGCGTATTGGCTGCTACCGAGAGCAATTCGCTTACGCTCTGCGCCACAGAATCCGGCCGTCACAGTTTGAACCCGCCGTTCTGGAGTCATAGTACCGACCACAATCACGTCCGGGTGTACAGAGGCAAATTCAGTCTTCTTGGTGACCGATGTAAAATAACTGTACAATTGTCTAATTTATAATACACATCGTTTCATTTAATATAACACGTGAGTGATCTGCGGATGCATCGATCCATGATTCCGCGTCAGGCTCTCCTTTCACTCACCGGAAGACAGATACCATCACTACGGGACGTTGCGAGCAGTACGTCACTGGCTTCGGTGACACTACGTCGAATGACGCCCAGGGGGCAAGCTGCTGATACTGTCGGACGTGACTCTCTCATCCACCATACGAGACTCCTGGGTTCGGGACGTGATATCCTCGTTCTGTTCCGACATGGCTTGAATGAATCACGTCCGGGTGGACAGTCACGACGTGGCAGACAACCACACGACCAGAACTGCAGAGAGGTGGTCTCCTGATGGCCCAGACCGAGCGCAACCCACAGGAGGCACGAACAGACCTGTACGACGTCATGCGAAGCGACGCTCCGTTCGACGAGAAAGCGCGACAGGCCCTCGAGATCGGCAGGCAGTATCTCGGTGCTGACAACGGACATCTCACACAGATCGATACCGACGTTGGTCACTGGGAGGCTACCATCAGTACGGACCCGCCCGACGGTCAGTTCCCGCCCGGATTAAAACTCGGCCTTGAGAGGACGTACTGTCGGCGGACCATCGAGGTTGACGGGCCATTGACGGTTCACAACGCCCCAGCGCAGGGCTGGGCTGACGACCCTGCATTCGAGACCCACGGCCTGCACTGCTACCACGGGACGACGCTGCGAGTCGATAACGGGCTCTCCGGGACGGTCTGTTTCGTTGCCGAAGATCCGTGTGAGGATCCCTTTACGGCCGAGGAGACGATGTTTGCCGAACTCGTCACGCGGCTGCTCGAACAGGAACTCGAACGCGACCACCACGAAGCGGAACTGACCAGACAGGCCAACCTGGTCAACGTCCTCAACCGGGTGCTCAGGCACAACCTCCGCAACGACCTGAGTGTCGTCCGCGGACATGCGCAACTCATGATGGAGCAACCTGACGTCAAGACGCACGGTGAAATATGTCTTCGGGCCGTCGACGAGTTGATCGACCTGACACGGAAAGCCCGCGAACTGGATCGGATCGTCGGCGAAGATCTCGACCGTCAGGAAACCGATATCGTGGCCCTCGTCGAGCGCGTCCTCGGCGACATCGCCCCGGAGTTTCCCGACGCGTCGTTCACTGTCGAGCACGAGGGAGCAGTCACGGCTGCCGTCCGACCGAATTTCGAGCAGGCCGTCAAAGAACTCGTCGAAAACGCCGCAAAGCACGGGGGTGATGCGCCCACGGTGACGATCACCATCGAGCGTGTCCCGAACGCCGTCGACGTGCACATTGTCGACGACGGGCCCGGGCTCGACGAACAGGAACGTGAGGTCCTCGAAAGTGGGGTGGAGACACCGTTAATCCACGGAAGCGGACTCGGCCTGTGGCTTGTCCACTGGATCGTCTCCAATCACGATGGGGACACCAACACGGAGACGACCAACGAGGGGACCAGTATGACGATCTCAGTGCCGCGGTCACCCGAGGTCGAGACCCAGCCCCAGGTTGCCGAACTCAGGGAGCCCCGTGACCGGTATCAGGCTGCTTTCGAGAAGGCGTTCGAAGGGATGTTCATTCTCAACGACGACGCCCGCATTGTGGCCGCCAACCCGGAAGCGGCGACCATTTACGGCACGGACAGACAGGAGCTGCTCGGGCGCTCGCTCCGGGGATTTTTGCCCGGGGGGTTCGATTTCGAGGATGCGTGGGCGGAGTTCAAAGCGGCCGGGACAGAACGGGATACGGTGACGTATATCAGAAGCGATGGCGTGGAGCGCCCGGTAGAGTACACGGCGACGGCCGACATCGTTCCGGGCCAGCACCTGATCGCCTTCAGAGACATCACCGACCGAAAGCAGCGCGAACAGCAACTCCAGCAGGAGCGCGAGCGGTTCGAACGCCTCCTCGAGACGAGTCCGGCCGCCATCACGGTCCTCGACAGGAGCGGGACTATTGTCCGGGCCAACGACCGGGCCGAGAAGGTGCTCGGTCTCAACAAATCCGAGATTACCAGCCGCCACTACGACGATCCCGAGTGGGAGATCGTCGATGCGGCGGGCGATCCGCTTCCGTCCGAGAAGCTCCCGTTCCGGCAGGTGATCGAGACCGGCAGGCCAGTCTACGGATACGAGCACGGCATCAGGCGACCCGATGGCACTCTCCGGTGGTTGTCAGTTAATGCAGCCCCGCTGACGACCGCCGAGGGCGAAGTCGAACGTGTCATTGCAGTCATTACTGATCGAACAGAGCAGTACGAAGAGGAGTGATTACACTCCCGTCAAGACCCAAGACCTAAGCCTGCTCACTGCGTACGACTCCTCACAATGAGCACCGAGACAGAGGACACGGACGACGAACTCCGCGAGCGCATCACGAACTTCCTGCGCCGCAACTTCCCGCAGATCCAGATGCACGGAGGCAGCGCGGCGATCCAGGACCTGGACCGCAAGGAGGGGTCGGTGACGATCCAGCTCGGCGGCGCCTGTTCCGGCTGTGGCATCTCGCCGATGACGATCCAGGCGATCAAGACCCGCATGACCAAGGAGATCCCCGAGATCGACACCGTCCACGCCTCGACCGGCATGGGTGGCAAGGAGGGGATGGCCGGCGGCGCCGGCGGCATGAGCCCCTCGTTCCCCGGCGAGACCACTGGGGACACCGAAGACGACGAAGGCCCCCAAGCCCCGTTCTGAGGTCTCTTAAATAGCGACAATCGTACCGGACTCGACGAAGCGAAATACTACCTGTTACAGCGAGAGAGTCCCGGCGTCGTCGGCCTGCGGCCGACTGCCCGTGGCGTCTCCGACGCCACGCTGTTCACGCCGGGCGTGAATCGCGTTCACTTTCACTCCACTTGCCACGGATTTATACCGGGCGGGGTCGAGCATTCGGTAACTCACTCGCCGAAACCAATCCGGAAACACTGGGGTCCTTCCCGCCGAAACGCGCCACCCGGCGCTCTCAGTACCCTTACCCCTGCAACACGGGATGGGGTGACGGCACGACCAATCCAACCCCGCCGGCGTGCGAGCCTGCCCACCGTGGCAGAACGGACAGGCAGGCCGATGGCACGGCCCGTGTCCGGCCGCTGTCAAATGGCGGCCGGTCGCCCGGTGCGGTATCGGGCGCTGTGCGAGCGGATACCGCGTCCCTTCCGGGGCGTGCAACACGCCACACCCTGCAAAGGGCCGAAGTACCGAGCACGAACCGGAGTACGCCCATGGGGCGGAATCGTGCCCCCGTCGGTGTCGGGACCGGCCCGACCCCGAGCGTGCGAGTGGGGAAACCGCGCCGTTTACGGCGCGGAGGATGTCATTCCCGCAGCCCCTGCTCCCGTTCCCAGGCCCGCAACAGTCCGGCCAGCGTCTCGTTGACGGGAACAGGCTCGCTCGCCTGCTTGACCACGTAGCCGTTGATCGCGTCCACCTCCGTCCGCCGGCCCGCCAGCACGTCCTGGTGCATCGAGGAGGTGTTCGGGGCTGTCGTCTCAGCGACCGCTCGCATCTGTGCGGCGGCGGCGTCAGGAGTCAGTCCAGCACCCTCGGCGCTTGCGACCCGGGCCGTTTCCCGTGCGGCCTCGCGGGCGACTCCGCCGGCGGGCCCCTCGACCAGCGCGCCGTTTGGCAGGCGGGCAAGCGCGGTCGTCGCGTTGATCCCGGCGTTGACGGACAGTTTCTCCCACAGCCGACGGGGCATGTCGGCGTCGACGGCAGCGTCGAGCCCCGCCGACTGGAACGCCTCGCCCACTCGATCGGCGAGTGCGGACGTGCCGCCGGCGCGCGGGCCGAGGTGGATCTCGCCGACGCCGGTGCACCCGACGGTGCCGGGTTCGGCCAGGCGAGCGCCGTAGGTGCAGGTGCCTGCCAGGACGGGACAGGCGAGGTGCGCCGCGAGCGTCTCCTCGTTTCCCATCCCGTTCTGCAGCGAGAGTGCACCGTCGAGGTCGACGTCCGCGAGCGCGTGCGCCGCCGCTTCCGTGTCGAAGCTCTTGACGGTTACAATGGCGAGGTCGGCCCGGTCGGGCGGTGTGGTGCGCGCCGCCGGCCAGACCTGCTCGTCGAGCGCGCCGGTGAGCCGGAGCCCGTCGCTGTCGATCGCCGAGACATGCGGCTCCCGACCCACGAGCGTCACGTCGTGTGTGCGCGCGAGCATTCCCCCGATCAGGCTGCCGAGGCTGCCGGCGCCGAACATGCAGACGTCCATCACTGCCGACTCGGTTCGCCCCGTAGTAATGGGTTTGCCTCGATGGAATGTTTCGAGAGAGGTTCCGGTAGCTACTGTTCTCGTGATTGTTGCGATTATTTTCGTAACCACGTCACAGGAACGGTTGTCTCGCGGGCTGAAGACCACGAATTGTGACTTTTCGAGAGTTCACGCCGCCGCCAGGACTCGAACTCGCCGAGACGGTCCTGCTCGTTCGCTCTGCTCACTGCGCGGGCTGCGACTCGCCTGCTCGAGTCTGTCGGGGTGCGTTTTCGTTGCTCACTGACGTGAATTTCGAGCGCAAGCCCCGTCCTTCAGGGCGGGGAGGATGTCAAGGCTCGTTGCACTCGCCGTGATGTTCCCAACAGAAAAC
>PXRK01000058.1:0-1054 GCA_003021015.1 Halobacteriales archaeon QS_4_66_20
CTCACACCCGCATCATAGAAGACGTTCAGAAATCGGGTCAACAGCGGATTCCCGACGTACTGATGGAGCAATGGCATCGCGTCAGGCTCGATCGTTCCGCCGAGACGGCTCCCCAACACCATATCGACGTTCTCGGACCGGAGCACTCGAAGGAGACGAGGAATCTCCACGAAATCGTATGTCGTGTCCGCATCGCCCATAACGACGAACTCTCCCCGAACCCGTTCGAACGCATACCGGTAGGCGTATCCGTATCCCGATTGATCAGGTTCGACGACAATAGCACCTCGCTCTCTGGCAATCTCTGGCGTGCGATCTGTCGAACTGTCACTGACGACAATCTCCGTTGGTACCCCCAGTTCGGCCACCGCACGCTCGATTCCGTCGATACACTCACCGATACCCTCCTCCTCGTTCAACGCCGGCACAACGACGCTCAACACAGGTGACACATTCGAGTCGGGTCCAACCAGATGGCCTCCAATCGCGTCGGCCGTCGACGCTTTCGAGTCGCGATTTACAACACGCTCGTCGGGTCTGATTTCAGTTTTGAAATTAATCGTGGCGCCCCCGTCCTCGATCGGGTCTTTATCGCGTGACATCGAGAGTTCAGTGTATTTAGTCCCTTATTGCGACGTTGAATCCTGGATTCCTGAAGTTCTCCTCAGATTAGGAAATACGCAGTCCCATACCGAATCTCGTTATTGATTATGATTACTGAAGACCCATCAATATTGGGGATAATATCTGAGATACGGATTCGTCGCTGCGAACCTTGACATTCCGGAAAAACCGGAATTAGAGGGTTGAGAAGCTGATAAAGTTCTGTTAATATCAATTTCCATACTATTGTGGGCCATCGATCAGCTCAGAATTACGTCCATCCTGAGGGTCGCTCCGTCCGCGGAACTCAACGGCAGTATCCAGGTTCTTCGACGTTCCCGGATACCTGTCGTCTACAGGCGGAGCAGGCCGAGTGCCTCGGGGTCGTCCGGAAATCGGAGATTTCCGTGATCACGAGAATCTGCGATTCTCGAACGACTTGACCCCGAGG
>PXRK01000058.1:1151-31605 GCA_003021015.1 Halobacteriales archaeon QS_4_66_20
GGTCGAGGGGAATTACATTCGCCTGCGACGGCACGGCCCGGTTTGGGACGTGCGGTCAAGACGGCGAAGCCGCGGGGCTTGTCCCCGCGGTACTTCACAACAATCATACAGCAGTGAGATTGCCCCGATGAGCACGGAAATTGAGGCGTGGAGTGACTGTCGTGACACTGTACGGAGTCACGTCTGGCTGTATAGCTCCTGGACGGCATCGCTCTTGGCGACTTGATACCGGCGAGGTGACGAGTTCGCTACTTCCTTGACGATCTCGGTTTCTACCAAAAGATCGATGTACTTGCTCACTGTCTGCCGGGTAAGTATTTTCGGCACCACATCGCAGTAGCGGCGGTTTCACGACCCGAAACTGGAGTCTAGCGAATGCCCGGCGATAAAGAGTCACAACAATCAGTATGAGACTGCCACTCCAAACGCGCGCAGCGAAAGCCCTACAATCCCCAACTTGAAATAAGAGAATATGAATGCCGTTCCGCCAGTCCCGCTGTTTGTCGGCCCCGTTGAACTGCTCCTCGTCGGGGCAGTGATCCTGGTCATCCTGTTCGGCTCACGGGCGACCGACATCGCGAGGGAGGCAGGGTCGGCCGCCGGCAAGGTCAAGAAGACCAGGCGGGAAGCCGAGAAGGAGATCGACGAGGTCAAAGGCGAGTTCGAGGAGGGCATCGAACCGATCAAAGAGGAAGCCCAGGCGGTCGAAGAGGAGGTCAAAGAGGTCGAGGAGGACATCGAAGACATCGAGACCGACATCGGCGGGTCCACGGACGACGGTCCCGACCGAGGCGTTCAGCTGGATGATGACGAGCAGGACGGGCCGCTGTAGCGCCCGGCCGACCGTCCGCGTCGCTGCGATTCGGGATCCGGAGTCATACTGTCGGACGTGAGTACGTGGAGATTTCCACCCCGGAATCGTGCTGAAACACGCAAATACCCGGTTTGCGTGTCTTGCCATTCTACCATGAGGTGAAAAAACGGCAGGTGTCCGTCTGCTAGCGCTATCGCGAGGCGACGAGCGTCTTCTCGCCGTCGTGTAGCCCGTACACCTCGATGCGCCCTCCCGCTACAGCGACCGCCGGGTGTCTGGCGACGGATAGACCGCCGGGTATCCGGCGACGGACAGACCGCCGGGTATCTGCCGGCTCAACAACCAGAGCCGGCGAAAGACACACAACAGTACAGTGGAAGAACCGGACATGGACCAGCCAGAACCGGCCGAGGACTGGCCCGGCCGGCCGCTCTCGGAGGCGGAGGCCGAAGACCACCTCGGCGGCGACGTCGTCGGCGTCTGGGTGATGGACCACGACGAGGGCGTCCGGTCGGTGACGGTCCCCGCGGACGCGCCCGAGGACGCCGTAATCGACGTCGTGCTCGAGACCGAGGACGCCTTCGAAATGTACAGCTACACCGGCGGGCGGTGGATGGACTACGGCGTCCAGCACAAGGACGACAAAGAGGCCCCCTCGATGGCTGGCACGCTCGCGAGCTACCGGCTGCTCGCCGGTGAATCGACGCTAAATATCGGGTGAGTTAGGGCTGGGGTCGTTGCGACCGTTACCGTCGCGTCGAAGAGAGCCCTCGGCTCATTAGAAATCGAGTAGGTTGCCGCCACTACCGCTGTGACACGGAAAGCCCTCGGCTCGCTCGCGGATCACGCTGAGTGGGATATCCTCAGTCGCTGCGCTCCTTCGGATAGGGCCCACTCAGCGACCGCGACCGAGCCTAAGAGTGTCGACGAACAGCTTTTTATCGTCGGGGCGTCGACAGGGGGATATGCGCCATTCGGCTATCGCCGTGGGCCGTCCGATGCGCATGCAACGATAGCCCCGCGAGGGTCGTCCTCGCGCTCTTTTGTCCGGTGGAACGGTCCCCCTGGCCGGATCATACTGGTAACGGGGACGGTAAAACCGGGTGTTTCGTTTGCCTTGCAGCGATAGAACGGACAATCGCGACCGAACCGAACGAAACCGGCGGGTTTTACACCCGCTAACACGCACACACGCCCATGAGTAACGAATCCTACCCCACGGAGAGTCCGGCGGTGGTGACCGCAGGCCTGCCCTACGCCAACGGCGACCTGCACATCGGCCACCTGCGGAGCTACACCGCCGCCGACGCGTTGAACCGTGCGCTGAACGCCATCGGCCAGCAGTCCGCCTACGTCTGTGGCTCGGACATGCACGGCACCCCCGTCGCCGTCAACTCCTGGCAGCAGGGCGTCGACCCCGAGGAGTTCGCCCTGGAGTGGCACGAACAGTACGAGGAGACGTTCCCGGAGTTCGACATCGAGTTCGACAACTACGGCCACACCCACGACGAGACCAACACCGAACTCACCCGCGAAATCGTCCGCACGCTGGAGGACGAGGGCTACGTCTACGAAAAGACGATCGAGGTCGCCTGGGACCCCGAGGAGGAGCAGGCGCTGCCCGACCGCTACGTCGAGGGCACCTGCCCGTACTGCGGCGAGCAGGCCCGCGGCGACGAGTGCGACGAGGGCTGTGGCCGCCACCTCGAACCCGGCGAGATCGAGGATCCGGTGTCGACGCTGACCGGCAACCCCGCCGAGTACCGAAAGCGCGAGCACAAGTTCTTCGATGTCTCCGCGCTCGCGGAGTACCTCACGGAGTTCCTCGACGACCTAGAGGGTACCGACAACGCCCGGAATCAGCCCCGGCAGTGGATCGAGGAGGGGCTACAGGACTGGTGTATCACTCGCGACCTCGACTGGGGGATCGACTACCCCGGCGACGAGGCGGAAGCCGACAACCTCGTGCTGTACGTCTGGGTCGACGCCCCCATCGAGTACGTCGCCTCGACAAAACAGTACTCAGAGCGCGTCGGCGCCGACACCTACGACTGGGAGGAGGTCTGGAAAGACGGCGACGAGGACGGGGTCTCCGCGAGCGACGCGAGCGGAGGCTCGCCGGACGAGCGACGCGAGTCCGGCGGTGAGATCATCCACGTCATCGGCCGGGACATCATCCAGCACCACACGATCTTCTGGCCGGCCATGCTGCAGGTCGCCGGGTACAACGCGCCGCGGGCGGTCTGTGCGACCGGCTTCATCACGATCAACGGCAAGGGGCTCTCGACCAGCCGCAACCGCGCCATCTGGGCCAAGGAGTACCTCGACGAGGGCCTGCACCCGGACCTGCTGCGGTACTACCTGACGACCAACGGCGGCCTCCAGCAGGACATCGACTTCTCCTGGGAGAAGTTCGCCGACCGCGTCAACGGCGAACTCGTCGACACGCTCGGGAACTTCCTCTACCGCGGCCTGCTCTTTGCCCACCGCAACTACGGGGGTCGGCCCGACGTCGGCGTCTCCGAGGAGGTCGAGGACCGCATCGAGGAAGCACTCGAGGAGTTCCGCGAGGCCGTCAACGAGTACGACGTCCGCGGGATCGGCACGGCGCCGGTTGACCTCGCCCGCTTTGGCAACGAGTACATCCAGCGCAACGAGCCCTGGAACCTCGTCAACGACGACCCCGACGCCGCCGCACAGGTGATCCGGGACTGCGTCCAGCTTGCGAAAGCCATCGCGGTGCTCGCCGAGCCTGTCTTGCCCGGCAAAGCCGAGGCAATCTGGGCGCAGTTGGCGGAGGATGGCTCCGTCCACGACGCGGAGCTGTCGGCCGCGCTGGACGCGCCGCCCGAATCGTTCGACGAGCCGACCGAGCCGTTCGAGGGCATCGAGGACGAACGCGTCGCCGAACTCGACGCCAAACTCAAAGACCGGATCGAATCGACCGCGAGCGACGACGAGGAGGATGCGGACGAGGGCACCGCTGGGGCGGATGCCGACGAAGGAACCGACACCGCGGACGACGGCGCTGTGCCCGATGTAGAGCCGATCGTCGCGGACCGCATCAGCTTCGAGGAGTTCCAGGACCTCGACCTGCGCGTCGGGCGAATTCTCTCGGCAGAGCCCATCGAGGGTGCCGACGAACTGGTGCGCCTGGAGGTCGACATCGGCGTCGAGACCCGGCAGATCGTCGCCGGGCTGCAACAGCTCCACGACGTCGACGCCCTGCCGGACACGAAGGTGATCGTCGTCGCGAACCTGGAGAAAGCGGAGCTGTTCGGCGAGGAATCGAACGGCATGGTGCTGGCGGCCGGCGAGCAGGCAGACCTGCTCACGACCCACGAGGACGCCGAGTCGGGAACGCGAGTGCGGTAGGCGCCGACAAAGAAAGCGCGATCAGTCGTCCAGTTCGTCGATGACGCCGTCGGCGTCGCCGCCGTCGCTGACCAGCTGTCGGTAGCGACTCTCGCTGACTTCGATCGTTTCGGTCGAGCCTTCCTTGACGACCTCCAGCCGGACCATCCCCTGGGGGTTGTTCCGGAGGCGGAAGGAAGCGATGGTGCTGAACACGAACCACAGTGCGACCGCGCAGCCGAGGCCGTACAACAGCAGCGTCTCGAACGCCAGCGAGTTCGCCGTCCGGGTCCACTGGTCCGGGTACACCTCCCAGAACAGCCAGACACCGCCGGTCGCAAGGAGCGCGCCGACGACGACGCCGAGGCGCTGGCGGACGCTGGCCGGCAGCACGACGACGACGCCGAGCAGCATCGTGGGCACTCCCAGGCCCACTGCGACGCCCGCGTACGCCTTCGCGGTCGTGCTGGTGCTGCCGGTCGCGACGAGCACCAGGGCCGCCGCCAGGCCGACGACGCCGACGCCGACGAGCGCGAGCCCGGCCGCGACCCGGCGCGGGCTGCGGATCCCCGACCACCGCCGGTCGTAGGCCTGATCGAGACTGGTCATACACGGGCGTTCCCGCTCCATCTACTAAACGATGCGTCAGACGGCCGCATGACGGGGATCAGGGCTCGTCGTAGTACTCGGCTTCGCGGCTTCGGCTGACAGCGCACCGTTCGCCGCCGGCGAACGCGAACAGGTCCGCGGCGTCGAAGCCGACCGCGAGGTCGTCGCCGCGATGCAGGTCGGGGAACCCCTCGACTGCCAGGGAGAGGTGCGTCCCGTCGGGCGCCTCGACCGTGACGCTGCTGTGCGGGCCGCGGTGGGAGGCGTCCTGTACCGTCGCCTCGACGCGCACGTCCCGTGCTGTTGCTGTGCCCTCGAAGGAATTACCCACGTCGTCGGGGCGGAGGAGCAGCGTAATTTGGTCGCCGGGTGGCGATCCCTCCAGCACGAACTCGTGACCGCACCAGGCAGCGATCGGCGGGTCGTCCGATACGAGCGTGGCAGTTAGTTCAGCGGAGGGGCCGAGAAATGACGCGACGAAGCGGTTCGGCGGGCGCTCGTAGAGGCTCCGAGGCGTCCCTTCGCCGACGACCCGGCCGTCGTCGAGGATCACCAGGCGGTCCGAGAGCGACAGCGCCTCGGTCTGGTCGTGGGTGACGTACAGCGTCGTCACGCCAGTCCGGTCGTGGACGCGGGCGATCTCGGCACGGAGGTCCTCGCGCAGCGCCCGGTCCAGGCCGGTCAGCGGTTCGTCGAGGAGGAGCACGTCCGGGTCGGTCGCGAGCGCGCGGACGAGTTCGACCCGGCGGCGCTGGCCCCCGCTCAGCTGTTCCGGATGCTTCCCGGCGTGGTCGGCCATCCCGACCAGCGAGAGCAGGTCGTCGACTCGTCGCTCCTGTCGCTGCTCGTCGGGATCGTGCGGTGCCAGGGCGTAGGCGACGTTCTCGCGGGCAGTCATGTGGGGAAAGAGGGCGTCCTGCTGGAACACGAGGCCACACGAGCGCGCCTCCGGGGGTGAGTCAGTAACGTCCCGTCCGCCGATGCTGACCGTGCCGGCGGTCGGAGTGACGTGGCCGGCAATCGCGAGCAGCGTCGTGGTCTTTCCACAGCCGGAGGGGCCCAGCAGCGTGACGAACTCGCCGCCGTCGACCGACAGCGACAGCGCCGCCAGCACCGTTTCGTCGCCGTAGCGTTTCGTGAGGCCGGTCACCGAGAGCATCGGATCACCAGCCGGCGAGCGTCGGTGCGCGACCGATCCGCTGGGTCGCGAGGATGACCAGGAGGCTGATCGCGAGCAGTGCGAGCGCGAGCGGGACCGTCGCGTCGACGCCGCCGGAGACGAACTCCACCCAGATGGCGGTCGGCATCGTGCGGGGGTTGAACGCGACCATCATCGTCGCGCCGAACTCGCCGATCGCCCGGGCGAACGTGAGGACGACGCCGGCGAGTACCATCCCGCGAGCCAGTGGGAGAGAGACGTGCCAGAACGTCGCGACCCGGCCGTATCCCATCGATCGTGAGGCCTGTTCGAGGCGCCGGTCCACCGAGGCGAAGCCCGCGCGGGCGGTGATCACGACGAACGGCGCCGCGACGAACGTCTGTGCGAGCACGATCCCCGCCCGGCTGTCAGTCAGCCCCAGCCCGAGGCCTGCGAGGAAGCCGCCCACGGGGGTGAACCGCCCGATCCCGGTCAGCAACATTGCGCCGGCGACGACCGGCGGGAGCACGAGCGGCAACACCACGAGCGCCTCGACCAGCCGCTTCCCGCGGAACGAAGTGCGTGCGAGCGTGTACGCGAGCGGCACCCCGAAGACGGTCGCAACGGCTGTAGCGACTGGCGCGGTCACCAGCGAGTTGACCGCCGCTTCCCGTGCGGTCGGCGAGACCGCCTCGGCGGGCGCACTCGCGGTCGTGCGTCCGAGGAAGGCGACGAACGGGAACAGGAAGTATCCGAGCAGCACGGCACCGAGCGCGGCGAACACCCAGTGGTCGCGGCGCCCGAGCCAGGTCATCCGGACGCCTCCGAGTTTGCCTGCCGTCGCAAACGCTCCGGCGCCTGCCCGTGGCTCCGCGGCAGCGCGGCCGGGACCGCGAGACCGCTCTTGTGCAACAGCCCCGGCGAGTCCAGCAGGAACTGTACGAACGCTTCGCCGGCGTCGGGGTTGTCGGCCGATTCGAGCACCGTCGCGCTGTACAGCGTCGGCGATCCTCGGACGGTGTACCCGTCGTCGGTCGTGTACGCGACCGAGGCGTAGCGCTCCGCGTGAGCGGGGTCGGAGAAGTTCAGCGCCGCCGGCAGCTCGTAGAACGGCAGGTCCCGATCCCGGGCCATGTTGCGGTAGGCGACCGCGACCGCGCGGTTGCCCGTCTCGACGCCAGCGAGCAGCCGCTGTTCGGTCGGCTCCCGGTAGGCGTCGGCGAGAACAGCATCCCGGAGCCCGGGTGCGTCGTACTGCCGTTCGGCGAGCGCGAGCAGGTGGACTGCGCGGTAGCCCAGCGGGTCGAGGTCCGGATCGCTGATCGCCACCTCCCCGCTGTCGGCCGCCCGCAGCACCTCGTGCCAGGGGTCGCCAGCGTCGAGTCGCGCGCCGGTGCCCGTCTCGGGGTTGTACGCCAGGCCAACCTCGTTCGCGCCGAAGACGACATCCCACGTCGCGTGCTCGGGGTACAGCCGGTCGCGCAGTAGCCCGGCGTCGGCGCTGATCGCCACGTCGGGGTTCGCCTGCTGGTCGCGCACCATCCCCACCACGACGGCGCTGCCGTGATACTCGCCGTGGACCGTGGTCCCGGACTCGTCGGCGAACGCGGGGCCGAGCCGCTCCTCCAGGGCCCTCCCGAGACTGCCCGCGGCGAGCACCGAGACGGACTCCCCGCCGAGACAGCCCGCCAGCCCGGCGACTCCGGCGCTCCCGAGCAGCCCCAGCACCGCCCGACGGGGGCATTGTTCCGTCATGGACACAACGGTGTTGTGTCGGTACCGACATAACGTTTTTCACCGGCGGCGACGAGAGTCAGTGCATGGACGACGGGAGCAAGTCGGGGGATGCCGGGGCGGCCGACAGCGCGCCAGTCGCGCCGGCGTTCGAGACGGAACTCCACGCGGAGGGGGTGACGTTCGGGGCGGAGGACGCTGCGTTGCTCCGGGCGATCGACGACGCGGGGTCGCTCAACGCCGCGGCGGACGACCTCGGCCGGTCGTACTCCAGGGCACACAAGCGCCTGTCGCAGCTGGAGGGGGCGTTCGGCTCGCTGGTAGCGTCCCAGCGGGGCGGCACGGGCGGGGGCGGGAGCACGCTGACCGAGCGCGCCCGGGCGCTGCTCGCGCGGTTCGAGCGCCTCCGATCGGGGCTGACCGGGGTCGCGGAGGTCGCAGAGACGGTCCTTCCGGGCGAGGTGGTCGACCGCACCGGCGAGATCGCGACCGTCGAGACGGGAGCGGGCCGCCTGCGCGCGCTCGCGCCGCCGGACTGTACGGCGGTGTTCGTGACGATCCGGGCCGACACAGTGACGCTGCAGGACGCCGATGGGGCCCCGCCGGCCGCCGAGACCAGTGCCCGCAACCGCTTCAGGGGAACCGTCCGCACCGCCGAGCGCGGCGAGTCCGTCGCCACCGTGACGGTCGACGTCGGCGCTGACCCGCCCCTCGTCGCGCTGATCACCGCTCGCAGCAGCGACCTGCTCGGGCTGGAGCCGGGGATGGCTGTCGTCGCCTCGTTCAAGACGACGGCGACGCGGGCGACGCCGCGGGCGTAGCAGTGGTTGCCGGGCTGTGTCTTCTCACTGCTGTATCGTCTCGAGCACTGCCCCGAGCGAGCCGAGATCGTCGATCGTGTAGTCGGGCGCTCGGTACGGCTCCTCGTCGTCGTTCTCCAGCCAGACCGTCGTCATGCCGAGACACTGCGCCATCAGGAGATCCTCGTTGTACTCGTCGCTCACCATCACGACCTCCCCGTCCGCGTCCTCCATGCTGCGAACGTACCCTCTCGGGTGGGGTTTGGGCCGTTCGATCTCGCTGGAGACGACCAGCGCATCGAACAGGTCGTGGACGTTGTGTCGCTGGAGCACCTGTTCGACCCAGGGCTTTGCCATGTTGCTGAACAGCACCAGCGAGTGCTCGGCGGCTAGCTCGGCGAGGAACTCCCTGTGCTCGTCCGGGAACTCGGGATCGAGCCACGTCTCGTTCACGTATGCGATGCAGTCCTCCTCGGAGGCGCCGGTGAGCGTCGACAACAGGTCGACGTACTGGTCCTGGGTGGTGAGAAACCCCGTCCGGAACAGATAGTAGGCCAGCCATCCGGGGTACGGGTCCTGCTCCGGGGAGACGCCGAGAAGCTGCGAGTACTCCCGTTCGTCGACGTGGTCGACCAGGACACCGCCGTAGTCGAGGACGACTCTCATGCACTCCCGAACTCGCCGGTACCGGCAAAGGTCTTGTGCACGGCTGGCGGGTTGCTCGCGCGGGTGGTGACACGTGTGACGCGGGTTGCTGTGGAAGAGATCGCGCCGTTTCGGTGGCAGGAATGACCGCGAGCGGGACGGGGGTCGCTCCAGGCGACCGCACGTGGCTGGGATGCTCAGCCGGTCGCTGAGACGCTCAGTTGAGACGCTCAGTTACTCTGGATGCGGGGAGCGAGCATGTAGGTGACCTCGCCCTCGCCTTCGGCGATGTCGAAGTGGAGTTTGACGGGGAACTCGTCGCCCAGCTCCATGGTGACTTCGGTGTCCTTGGGGATCGCCTTGTTCATGTCCTGGAGGTAGTCCAGCGAGAACAGCGAGGAGGCGGGGCCGACCACGAGGTCGATGAGGTCGTCGGCGTCCAGTTCCAAGTGCACGTCGTCGGTGTCGCCCTGGGCTTTGACGTAGAACACCTCGTCGGTCTCGTCGACGCCGAGTTCGATGTGGTCCGAGACCATGTCCGCCGCAGTGACGGCGCGGTCGATGTCCCGGCCCTCGATGACGATGGTCGCCGCCAGGTCCAGGTCCGGAAGGTCGGGCTCCTCGCGGATCGACTCGGGGTCGATCAGCGCGAGCGTGTACTCCAGCCCGTCGATCGAGATGTGTAGCTTCCGGGTCTCCTCGTCGAGTTCGAGGTGGACCAGCTGGTCGCTGTCGGCCATCCCGGCGATGTCCTGCAGCCGGACGAGGTTTACGCCGATGAGCCCGCCGTCGGCCTCGTAGGACTCGAACGCTTCGGCGTCGAGCGAGAGGTCGACCATCCCGACGTTGGCCGGATCGACTGCGCGGATCTCGATCCCGTCGTCGTCGAGGTGAATCTTGCATTCGTCGACCAGCACACCCACTGAGTCGAGCGTCGCCTGGAGCGTCTCGGCGCGAACGATCGCGTTGAACATCTTGGCGGGAGCTACGATTCCATTCCCTAAAAAGACACGCCATTGGCGCCGAACGGTCCGGCGGGCGCGCTCAGCGGCTCCGGAACCTGATCGAGGGCGTAGCCCTTTTGATGGCGAGGCGAGAAGCGAAACGTATGTTCGGAGGAGGCGGCGGCGGACTCGACCCACGAAAAATGCAGCAAATGATGGAGCAAATGGGCATCGACATCGACGAGATCGATGCCGAGGAAGTGATCGTCCGGACGGCCGAGGAGGACCTCGTGTTCACCGACGCCGACGTCCAGCGCATGGACGCCCAGGGCCAGGAGACGTACAACGTCGTCGGCTCGCCGGAGCACCGACCCCGCGGCGAGGGCGGCTCGGCCGGCGGCGACACAGCGGAGGACGAGGACGACGCGAGCGACGACGGCGACGACGGCATCCCCCAGGAGGACGTCGAGATGGTGGCCGAGCAGGCGGGCGTCAGCGAGGCGAAAGCCCGCGAGGCGCTCGAAGCGACCGACGGGATGCCGGTTCACGCAATCCAGCACCTGAGCGAGTAGCGTGTCGCTGCTGTTCGTCCACGAGGCGGAAGGCCGCGAGTACCTGCTGGCGCCGGGCGACACCCTCGAAACTGACCTCGGGATCCTGGAAGTACCCGAGGACGTCGACCCGGGGGACACGGTCCAGACCCATCTCGGGACGACGTTTACTGTCCGCCGGCTCCGCGGCCCGGACCTGTTTCACCACCTCGAACGCACCGGCGCGCCGATGATGCCCCGCGACATCGGCCTGGTGATCGGCCACACCGGCATCGGCAGCGACGACCGCGTCCTCGACGCGGGTACCGGCACGGGCGTGCTCGCCGCCGCGCTCGGCCGCATCGGCGCGACGGTCGTCACATTCGAGCGCGACCCCGAGTTCGCGGAGACGGCCCGCGAGAACATGCGCCTCGCGGGCGTCGACGACGCTGTCGAGGTCCGCACCGGCGACCTGACTGACCATTTCCCGGAGCTGTCGGGGTTCGACGTGCTGACGCTCGATACTGAGGACGCGCCGGAGGTCGTGGCCCACGCTCCGAACCTGCTGGTCCGCGGCGGGTTCGTCGCCGTTTACTCCCCGTTCGTCGAGGACACCCGCGAGACTGTCGAGCGGGCCCGCGAGATCGGACTGGCGGACGTCCGGACGCTGGAGACGATCCAGCGCGAGATGGACTTCGACGACCGTGGCTCCCGGCCCTCGACTGCCGGTGTGGGTCACACCGGCTACCTGACGTTCGCTCGTCTGCCGTAGCGATGCTCCCAGTTTTACGCCAGCACCCGGAGTAGTGACAGGAACGCATCGCGGTAGTCATTGGGGCCCCTCGTCAGCAACGGTTCTCCGGTGTCGAGGTCGAACCGGGACGCCAGCGACGTCGCGGGGTAACCCGCCGTCACCACGGCGACCGGGTCGGCAGGCCAGACCGCCAGCCAGCACTCCAGGGGGAGTTCCCAGTTGGCTCCCGGCATCGGGTCGGTTGCGCGGTAGCGCGTCAGGCGGATCCGGGTGCGGCTACCGCCGCGGATCCGTTCGGTCCCCTCACGGGAGACGTCGGTCAGCCCGCGGTCGCGGAGCCGGTCGGCAACGGAGCGCCGCGCCTCGGGCAACAGCGTCGGGAGCAGCATTGCCGGCAACGTGGCGGGCGGCAGCGACGGCTCGAAGCCCAGCCGGGTCGTCGCGACGAACCGGACCTGGTGATCGATCCCCCCGTCAGTGGCAGCCCGGAGCGCCGCCCGGGCGTGCTCGTCCTCGTAGCGGCGCATCGTCCCGCGCACGCGGACGCCGGGCAGTTCGAACAGCGTCTCGACCGATCCCTCGACGAGTTCCCAGCCTCCCGCTTCCCGCTGGTCGTCGGGCAGTTCCAGGGGGGCAGGGTCCGCCGGCATCGCGGCTCAGTGGTCGTCCTCGCGCCACTTGTGGTCGCACTCGGTGCAGACGAAAAAGCGCGTCTCGCTCTCGTCGGCGGCGCGGATCTGCTGCATGTACCAGTACGCCTCGTCGTTGTCGCACTCGGGGCACTGCGCCGTCGTCCTGGGCCGGCCCTGGTCCTCCGTCTCGGTCACGTCGACGATCTCGGTCTCCTGCTGACCCGTTGTCGTCACCATCCCCTCCTCGCGCTGCTGGTCGCGTGCCTTCTCGTACCCGCAGCTTCCGCAGACCCACGTCTCCTCTTCCGTCTTCATCATCGAACCGCAGTCGTCACAGAACTCCATGATACACGGGGTTGTGCCCACCGGGATTTAAAAGGCTGGTTTTCCAGCGTCCGCGACATTCGCCCCGGCGGCCGCAGTCGGGTAGTTTCGTCCTGGTCCCTGGCGTCGTCGTTCGGAGATCGGAAAACAGAACCGCTGCCGTCCGAAATCTGTCCGGCGGTTCAGCGCGGGAGCGAGCCCGTCTCGCGCTCCTCCCACTCCCGGCAGGCGTCCATGTCGTCCATGAGGTTGCCGTGGAGCCCGCAGTACGGTTCGATCTCGCCGTCGACCTGGACGTACTCGAAGTGCTCGCAGTTGCCACAGTAGCGGTCCGGCTGGCCGCGCTCCCCGGCGGCGTCAAGCACCTCCGCGTCGGGGCCCGACACGTTGGCCTGGCCGTCGCCGGTGATAGCGCTGTCCCCGCCATCGCTCGTAATCGCGCTGCCGCCGTCGCCCGAAACGCCAGCCGTCCCCCGGTCGTTCGTCGATTGGCCGAGCACGACGCCGTCGTCGCGGCGCTTGGGCTCCGACGACGTCGCGGCTGCGGACGCAGTCGGGTGGGACGACTCGTTGGTCTGGGTCGGCACCGAGCCGTCGGGGTCGTTGCCGAACAGCCCGACGCTCCCGAAGCCGGGGATCGGGGGGTTCGACCCCGAGTCGGCGGGCTCTGTAGTGGTGTGACCAGCGTTGATCACGCGGACCTTCCCCTCCTCGGTGATCTCGATGCGGGCAGTGCCGCCGGGATCGTTGCGGGTTTTGAACGTCGCGATGCCGACGAACAGACACCAGAACGTGAGTAACGTGCCGATCGAGTACACGACCATCGTTGCGAGTGCGAACGTCGGATCGTTCGAGAGCCATCGCCCCGGATAGGCGTAGGTGAACAGGACGACGCCAAACAGCGCGAGGCTGGCACCGATGGCCGCCGCCGCGCGCGTCGCGCCGCTCGCTGGCAGGACGACAAAGATACCCACGAAGGTAGCTGGCAAGCCGAGCCCCGCCAGCACGCCGGCGTGCCAGCGGGCTTCGATCACGTCGAACCCGAACCGCGCCGAGAAGTCCGTCGTCGCGATGGTGATCGCGGTGACGACCATCGTCACACCGACGGCGAACAGCGTCATGCCGAGCCACCGCTGTCGGCGATCGACCACAGTCCTGACCCCTCCCTCGTAGACCTCGGACAGGCTGGTCATGCCGGCGACTTCGTGACTCACCCACAAAACTACCCGTCAGACACAGGTCAGACGCCCGCTTTCACCCGGATCAGCGGTTCCTACGCCCTGCTGGGGCTGTCCCGGCTTGCGCGCTCGCGAGCGGCGTTCCCGAGTTTGGCGGCCGTCTTGGCGCCCGCGTCGATGGCGGTCTCGTCGCTCACGGCGACGCCGATGCCGCCCGACTCCCGGACGGCCTCCAGTATCCAGGGTGATCGCGAGGCGGCTCACACCCAGGTCGTCGGCGATCCGCGGGCAGTCGATCAGTGGGACCCGATGAGCGACCCGTCGAACGTCTCGCCGCAGGAGCGACAGGAGAGCTGCGCCGGCGGTTCGTAACGATTAATGCTGTGTAGAACCAAGATAAAGGACGAATTTTACACGATTTTACTGGATGTACGGCCAATAAAGGAAAGATACTTTCCACGTGAGTCCATATTTTCGCCTGCATAATGAACGCGACTGATTCCCAACGGAGCAGCGACGCGCCGGCCAAGGCGGTGCTGTTCTGTCCGGACTGTGGGCACCAGAGCCGGTACGACGACGAGTGGCGCGTCGTCGACGCCCGCGCCGCGACCCGGTATCTGTGCCCGTCCTGTGGGGCCGAAATCGCGGTTCGTCCCCGCTTCGAGACGCCCTCCCTGACGGCCCGATCCTGTCGGTCACTCAGGGAAACCTGGGACGCGAACGTCAGACTCTGGCAGTCCGTCTGGCAGCGGTCAGTGCGACTGTGCGTCCCTGGATAAGTCCCCTTTTTTCGGGTGAACGAGCGGCGGGTCCGACTGTCGATGCCGACGGTCCGGCCGCCGGCACGGAGTTAGATTCATGCGGCCGCGTCACCAAGGACGGGTAGATGCGACTTGACGAGTTCATCGAGGGGTTCGAGCGCGACGAGGACGCCGAGCGGCGCCGGCTCGCCCGCGAGAAGTCCTACGAGATCACCGACCACCTCGAAGACGTCGAGCGCCAGTTCGAGCAGGTCGTCCAGGGCGACTCGCTGTACGGCTCCAGCGCCCCCGAAATCTTCGTCGGGCGCTCGAACTACCCCGACGTCTCCACGGGGCTGCTCTCGCCAATGGACCGCGAGGCCGACGCGTCGTCGTTCGCCACCAGCGGCGAGTGGTACCGGCAGGGATTGGGCATCAACGACGTGCTCCAGCGCCGGACGGGCCTGCTGAACTCGACCCGTTCGAGCCAGGTCAACGTCGAGGACGTCTGGGACGGGTTCGTCGGCGTCCAGCGCGAGGTCGCCATCGCCGACCACCCCGTCGACGTCGAAGTGGGGCTGGACGACACGCCCGACATCGACCTCTCGCTGGACGACATCGCGACGCCGACCGGACCGCGTGCCCGCGCGACGGACGCCACGCTCGCGGAGAACCCCTACGTCCCAAAGCCCGTCGAGAAGACGCTGGAGGACGACGACTGGCAGGCCGAGGGGGCGATGACGTACCTCTACCGCCGCGGGTTCGACGTCTACGAGATCAACACGATCCTCTCGGCGGGCGCGCTCGGTCGCGGGCGCAACCGCCGGCTGGTCCCGACCCGCTGGTCGATCACCGCCGTCGACGATACCGTCGGTCAATACCTTCGTGGGCAGATACGAAACGCGTCGAGCGTCGACCAGGTGCAGGTGTGGTACAACGAGTACATCGGCAACGACTACTGGGTCGTGCTCGCGCCGGGCAACTGGGAGTTCGAACTCGTCGAACTCAAGGCGCCGGGCAGCATCTGGAACCCGGACCCCGGCGGCGACTACTATCTGGCGGCCGACAACGAGTCGTTCGAGGGCCGGACCGGCTACGTCGACGAGACCGCCGGCGCGTACCACGCCTCACGACTTGCAGTGCTGGAACACCTCGCAGACGTGGATCGGCAGGCCACGTGTTTGGTGATCCGCCACGCCAGCGACGCCTACTGGGCGCCCGTCGGCGTCTGGCAGGTCCGCGAGGGGGTCCGCCACGCCTTCGAGGACGAGCCCGCGACCGCCGAGACGTTCCACGGTGCGATCCAGCAGCTCTCGGGCCAGCTCCCGGTGTCGCTCGCCGACCTCCGCCGCAAATCCGAACTCGTGGCCGGTATCCAGTCGCGGCTAACTGACTTCTAACTGCTTGCCCCATCCGGCCACTCAGACGCTGATCTCCATCCCGTCGTAGGCGAACTCGATGCCGAGGTCCGCGTACTCCGCTTCGAGTTCGAGGTAGTCGTCGTAGCTGCGCCGGTACAGCTCCTCAATCTCGGTCAGCACCGTCCGATCAGCCCGCACCTGCCGGATCTGCGCTACGGACTCCTCGAAGGTCATCTCGTGGGCGAGCGTCGTCTCCTCGGCCTCCTCGGTGACGAGCGGTTCGCCACTCGGCGACTCGGGGAAGTAGCCCGTCTCCTTGATCCACAAGTCGAGCTCCGGCAGGCGGTCGAGGTCGAAGTGGCGGTTCTCGTCGGGCGAGATGAACGCCGTCGCGTCGCCGTCCTCGAACAGGAAGCCGGAGATCGCTTTCGCGCCGCCCTCCTCGATTTCGGCTGCGTGGTGGGTCACCGTCAGATCGCCGATCGTCACCGTCTCGCCGTCTTCGAGCGTCCGGACGTCGGCCCAGGCGTCGGTCAGCTGGTCGAAAAACTCCGTGTCGTCGATCGCCCGCTCGTAGGTCACCTCGCTCATGAGCAGCGGCGTCTGCTCTCCGACGAACCCCGTGACTGGCGGGTCCTCGATGCCGAGCGCCTGGAGGACGCGCAGCCCCATCGTGTGGTCGGCGTGGAAGTGCGTGAGGAGGATGTGACCGACCGCTTCGATCCGTTCGCAGTTCAGCGACTCCCAGACGAGTTCGGGGGTGTCGATCAGGACGTTCTCGTCGTGGACGAACAGGGAATTGCCGCGCCTGGCGTAGGGAGCGCCTTTCTCCCGGGCTTCGGTGCAGACGCGACACCCGCAGGTCGGCATCGGCGTGGGCGAGTTGCCGCCCGACCCCAGCACTGTGAGTTCCATGAGAGGGCTGTCCGGGGGCGGAGCCAAGAACCGTTCTGATTTTCAGGAGTATTCAGTAGCAGTCACCCACACTGGGTGCCACGCGATGAGAGCGTGTGTTCGACTGTTACGTCTGGCTGGCTGCACAGCCGTGTTACTCCCGTGATGTTGTGACAGTCCACCCATCTCTGTCTCCCGCTGTTTCGCGGTGAGTGACACCGGACAGGACTGAGACAGTCGGGTCTGACGGCTCCTCACCAGGCCTGTTCGAGCCGTGGACTGAACGCCAGCAGAACGGTGACGCCCTCCATGCAGACCGATGAAAGGGAATCGTGGAAAGCTGGCGTGCGCACCCGCCTCCATATAGGCGACGGGTTTCGCATTCCTCCCCACAAGTACTCCGTCCATCGGTCTCCCTTGACATACGAACGCATCCTCCTTCAAACATCCGGTAAGAAATATGACTGACTCCTCCGCAATACGACCGAATTTTGTAACAGTTACACAACCCGTGGTTTTCGCAGCGGATCTAGCTGGCTTCTGCGTGGATGCGTTCGAACAGGTCTTCGGTGAGCTCGCCCGTGTCGGCGACGATGTCGGCCCAGGCGTCGTCGTCCGGCGCCATCCCGACGAGGCGGGCGATGCGCATGATCGAGACGTGGTAGACCCGCTGGAGGCCAGGTTCCTCCTCCCAGATGATGACGTTACACGGGAACAGGCCGCCGATGCGCTTCTCGGAGGCGTCCAGCGCCCGGTCGGCCATGTTCGGGTTGCACGCGCCCAGAACGTAGTAGGGATCGCGGTCCGCATCGACTTTCTCGTTGAGCAGTTCCGACGGAGAGAACTCGACGGGGATGCCAAAGCCCGTCTCCAGGCAGCACTCGCGGACGAACTCGATTGCCTCGCTGTGCTCCATCTCCAGGGTGGCCTGCTTCTCGCCGATGTCTGCTGCTGTCAGCTGGGTCGGATCGATCGGCAGTGTCATAGCTCTTCCAACGGGCAGTATCGGTATATAGTTCGCGCCGTCCTGGATCCGCCGCGCGGACGTGCGGTGGCCTCGCCGCTACTCCTCGTCGTCCTCGGATTCGGCCTCTTCGGGTGTGTCTTCCTCCGCCTCAGTGTCTTCTTCGTCCGTCGCTCCCTCCTCGTCGGCGTCGGCCTCCTCCGTCTCGGCGTCGTCGTCCGGCGCCGGTTCGGCGGTGGGGACGGGGCCGGTGCCGACGACAGCTTCGACGGCGTCGACGAACTCCTGGCGGGTGCCGAAGTACGGCTCCTCGACCGCGGCGAGCACGTCCCCGAGTTCGCGCGGGCCGTCGGGCGTCCGGATGACGGTGTCGCCCTCCCGCTCGACGATCGTGCTCTTCTCGATACCCCACATGAACCGGGCGGCGATGCGCGCGAGCGGCGCCCCCTCGACCGCCGCGCCGTCCCCGAGGGTGACTGCCGGCTCCTCGCTGTCGTCCTCGTCCTCGTCCTCGTCGGCCATGTGCCGGGGTTCGCTCTCCGCAACTTAGTGGTTTGTGATGCGCTCCCGGCTATCCCTCGTCGTACGCAGCTTCCGACTGTCTACCGGGTCGACCGCTCGACAGCGTACGGTCGATCCCGTACCAACTCATAGTGATTGTTGCGATTATTTTCATGACCACGTCACAGGAACGGTTGTCTCGCGGGCTGAAGACCACGAATTGTGACTTGCCGGCGGTAAAGACTCCAGCAATCACTATCACGACGATCACTGTCAGCGGGCGGTGTTCTCCTCGTCTCCGCCGGGGACCCCCTCCGCGAGCAGGCCGGCGCCCGGCTCCAGCGCGAGGTACAGTCGCGCCGCGATCACGGCGACGGCCGGCAGTGCCGCGAGCAGGAAGACCACGTCGTAGAGCCAGTCGCCGAACGCCGGCACGAGGAGCCCGGTGAATCCGCGGTGGGCGACCAGGACGGCGGCCAGGACGACGAGCCAGTAAACGATCGAGGCGAGGTGCTCGACGACCTCTCGCGGGCCGTCGAAGAGCGTGCGCGTCAGCGACGCGAATTCGGGCGCTGCGGAGAGGAACAGTACGACCAGCACGAGGGTGCCAATAGCCCCCACGACCGCGGCGACCGTCACAGACGCCCCGGGGTCGAGCATGTCGATCCTGGGGAGCAACATCAGGAGGTACAGCACGAAGACCAGCGACGCGGCCGCGAGCAGGAGTTTCGTCACTGACTTGACTATCCGTCGGTCGACGGCGTCCGTCGCGTCGAAGCTGTCGGTTGTCATGGCTGCACCGGGAGCCACGGCTGGAACACAGATATAGCGGGGAGACGCTCAAGACGGTTTGCCCGGATTTAACGCGAAATCAATACCAACGCTTACCCACGAGGCAGCAGTATCGCCGGTAATGTCCACGCGAGCATCCGAGAACCGGCTCGACGAGGAGGAAAGCCCGTACCTGCGGGCCCACGCCGACAACCCCGTCCACTGGCAGCCCTGGGACGAACAGGCCCTGCAGGAGGCCAGAGAGCGGGATGACCCGATCTTCCTGTCGGTGGGGTACTCGGCGTGTCACTGGTGTCACGTGATGGCCGAGGAGAGCTTCGACGACGAGGCGGTCGCCGAGATACTGAACGAGCAGTTCGTCCCGATCAAGGTCGACCGCGAGGAGCGGCCGGACGTCGACCGGATCTACCAGACCATCTGCCAGCAGGTCAGCGGCCGCGGGGGCTGGCCCCTGTCGGTGTGGCTCACGCCCGACCAGCGGCCGTTCCAGGTGGGGACGTACTTCCCGAAGGAACCCAAGCGAGGGATGCCCGGCTTTACGGAACTGCTGGAAGACATTGCCAACAGCTGGTCGGATCCGGAGGAGCGCGAGCAGATCGAGAACCGCGCGGAGAAGTGGACCGACGCGCTGGCGGGGGAACTGGAGTCGGTCCCCGACAAGCCCCGCGAACCCGAGGAGGACGTCGCCGAGACGGCCGCGAAAGCCGCCGTCCGGGCCGCGGACCGCGACCACGGCGGCTGGGGTTCGGGGCCGAAGTTCCCCCAGACCGGGCGGATTCACCTGCTGTTGCGGGCGCACAAGCGGACCGACCGAGACGTGTACCGGGAGGTCGCGACCGAGGCACTCGACGCGATGGCCGCCGGCGGGATGTACGACCACGTCGGCGGCGGCTTCCACCGCTATGCGACCGACCGCGACTGGACAGTGCCGCACTTCGAGAAGATGCTGTACGACAACGCCGAACTCCCGCGGGCGTACCTCGCGGGCTACCAGGTCACCGGCGACGAGCGGTACCTGACCGTCGCCACAGAGACGTTCGACTTCATCCAGCGGGAACTCACCCACGAGGACGGCGGCTTCTTCAGCACGCTCGACGCCCAGAGCGAGAACGAAAGCGGCGAGCGCGAGGAGGGGGCGTTCTACGTCTGGACCCCTGGACACGTGGAGGACGCCGTCGACGACGAGACTGCTGCGTCGCTGTTGTGCGACCGCTACGGCGTCACCGACCGCGGCAACTTCGAGGGCAAGACCGTCCTGACGATCGAACAGTCGATCGACGACCTGGCTGCGGAGTACGGGATGGACGCCGACACCGTTCGTGAGGCGCTCGACGAGGCGCGACAGGCGGTCGCGGCCGCGCGGGACGAGCGCCCGCGGCCGCTGCGCGACGAGAAGGTGCTGGCGGGCTGGAACGGCCTCGCGATCTCTGCGTTCGCCGAGGGTGCGATCGTCGCCGACGAGTCGTTCGCCGACCCCGCGGCGGACGCACTGTCGTTCTGTCGGGAGCACCTTTGGGACGCCGACGAAGGACGGCTCACCCGGCGGTACAAGGACGGCGTGACGAAGATTGACGGCTATCTGGAGGACTACGCGTTCCTCGGGCGGGGTGCGCTGGACCTGTTCCAGGCCACCGGCGAGGTCGAGCACCTCGCGTTCGCGCTCGATCTCGCGCGGGCGATCGAGCGGGCGTTCTGGGACGCCGACGACGGGACGCTGTACTTCACGCCGGTCGAGGGGGAGTCGCTGATCGCCCGCCCCCAGGAACGCACCGACCAGTCAACGCCGTCCAGCATGGGCGTCGCCGCGGAACTGCTGGACACGCTATCCGTGTTCACGACTGACGACGCGTTCGCGACGGTTGCGGAGTCGGTCGTCGAGACGCAGGGCGACCGCATCTGGTCGAACCCGCTGCAGCACGCCTCGCTGACGCTGGCGGCCGACACGGTCACCAACGGCGCGTTCGAGGTAACGCTCGTCGCGGACGACCCGCCAGCGGAGTGGCGCGAGGAGGTCGCCGATCGGCACCTCGGCTCGCGGGTGCTCGCCTGGCGGCCGGCGAGCGAAGACCGCCTGGAAGCCTGGCTCGACGCGCTCGACCTGCCGGAGGCGCCGCCAGTGTGGGCGGATCGGGGGACCAAAAACGACAAGCCGACGGTGTACGTCTGCCGGGATTTCGCCTGCTCACCGCCCCGCAACGAGATCGAGCGGGCGCTCGACTGGGGCGGGCAGGCACTCCTCTGATACTGATTGTTGTGAGTAATTTCGGCACCACATCACAGTAGCGGCGGTTTCACGACCCGAAACTGGCGTCTGGCGAATACCCCGCGGTAACGAGTCACAACAATCAGCATGAATCGTTCGCTCACTCTTTTGCTTCGACTCGGAACCAAAGTCCTTAACCACAGGACAGCAGAACATCCAATCCGAGCCAGGATGGCCGAACGGTAAGGCGCACGCCTGGAAAGCGTGTTCCCTCTGGGATTCTGGGTTCAAATCCCAGTCCTGGCGTCCGTAACCTTTCCGTGGTTCTGCGCAAGTCGACTGTGAGGTGGGTGCAACGCCACAGTTCCGCCGACTTGTCTTGATAGTGATTGTTGTGACTCTTTACCGCTGGGCATTCATCAGACCCTAATTTCGAGCCTTGAAACCGCTGATATTGCGATGTAGCGCCGAAAACAATCACAACAATCACTATGAGACATCAGTGTGGAGGCCCTGCTGGTAGACATCGTGATCGGCTACGCTACGTTGACGTCTTCAGGAACCAAGGAGAAGCCGAGCGTCCGAAAGTCGCTGTCGAACGCGAAGACGTGACCGACATCGCGCTCGTCCGCGAGGGTCGCCGTGGTGTGGTCGACAAACGAGATCTCTTGGTCGTCGTGCTCCCCGAACTGGCCAGCCGCGGCCTCGAAAGCTGATCGGCCGACGGGGAGGGTGTTGAAACTCTCCGACTCCCGAACCGCCGTGAGGGCCCGGACGGCGTCGTCGTGCCCGAGCTTGTAGAGGCAGAGCGTCGCCAGTTCCGAGAGGACGGCCTGCGTGGTGTAGACCGGACGGTAGGCGAGGTCGCCCGTCCGAATCCCGTCGAAGACTCGCTTCACCGTCTCGTGGTGCTTGTCGTCCTCGTCAGCCCGGGCGTAGAACGCGCCGGTGTCGACGAACAGCGGCGTCGGTTCCGGCCCGCTCATGCGTCACCGTACAAGACCTCGTCGACGTTCTCCGAGACGTCATCCTCACCCGACGCACCGGGTTCCAGCTCCCAGAACGGGTCGTCAGGATTGATTTCGTTCGGTTCCTCCCGCGAGTCAACGCGCCACCACACGACCCGGCCGGCTGTCTTCCGGCTGGCGACGCTCCCCTGCTCCTCGAGGGTGCTAAGCTTCCGCCGAGCCGTTTCTCGCGAGCAGTCGAGTGCCTCTGCTACGTCGCCGGACGTCACTACGGGGCCGTCGACGGTCTCGAAGACGCCGAGGACGCCGTCGAGGGTGACGGTCTCGGTGTACCGCCCGGTGTCCTCACGTTCTCGTGACATACAGATACCTTGGGGCGCTTCCCCGATTTATCTTGTGGCGACTACCACGAGGCGTACACCACAACACTTGTCCCCCTTGTGGCGTATAACGCTGTGCATGTCGCCCCGGAGCTGGAGCCGATCACACGTCCTCGAGAAATCCAGCGACGCGATCCGTCACCGCGCGGGAGGACTCGATGAACTGCAGGCGTCGGCCCTCGACTGGCTCGAACGTCCCTCGCGGCAGCTCCCTTGCCAGCCGTCGGCCGGCGTCGATCGGCGCGACCGGATCGTCGACGCCGTGACAGACAAGCGTTGGCAGCGTCTGCTCGTACAGCGGCCCCGCGTGGAAGGTACGCACGGCTGCAACCTGTGCGTCGAGCCCCACGGCGTCGGCGTCCTCCTCGGCACGCCACTCGCAGATCCAGTCGACGACGTCGGGTTGCTGGCTGCGGTAGGTGGCCGTGAACGCGCCCTCGAGCGAGGACCGCAATGCCGCCGGATCGTCCCGGGGTGCGTGGAGGCCGCGCAGTGCCGACTCATCCACGAGGCTGCCGTCAGCCACCGTGCCGAACAGTGTCAGTGACCGCGCACGACCGTACTGACGCGCGTATCTGAGCGCGACCATCCCGCCAAGGCCGGCGCCGACGAGGTGGGTCCTGTCGACGCCGGCTGCCGACAGCACCGCCTCCAGGTCCGCTGCGAGAGTGTCGACGCTGTACGGCCCAGGTGGGCAGCCCGACCGTCCGGTGCCCCGCAGGTCCCAGACGAGCGTCTCGAACGGGCCCGTCAGCGCGTCGGCCTGCCAGCCCCACTGCCAGGCGCCGTAGCCGGCCTCGCCGACGAACGTCACCGTCTCGCCGTCGCCGGCCGTCTCGTAGAACAGGTCGACGCCGTCAGCGGTGGTCGTCGGCACGGCTCAGGCGTTCAGCCGCTGCCGGAGGATGTCCGGCGCCTCCGCGAGGGCGTCCTCGAGGGCGTCGCCGTCGGGGCCGCCACCCTGCGCGAAGTCCGACGGGCCGCCGCCACCGCCGCCGACGCGCCGGGCGAGTTCGCCGACGACCTCGCCGGCGTCGACCGGCACGCCGTCGGGAACGGCGACGACGAACTGCGCGCCGTCGGCGCCCGAGCCCAGCACCGCGATGGAGCCGTCGTCGACGAGCGCGTTCGCCGTTGCACGGAGTTCGTCCATGTCACCGTCGACGCGCTGGATGACTGCCGTCGTGCCGTCGATGTCGACGGTCTCGGTGTCATCGCCGCCGCTGGCGCGGATCTCCGCGAGCTCCTCTTTCAGCTCCTCGATGCGCTTGCCCCGCTCTTTCCACTCCTCGAAGAACCGCTCGGCGGTTTCGGGGATCTCCTCGTGGCTGACGTCCAGCACGTCTGCGGCCTCCGAGAGGGCGTCTTCGGTGCGCTGGGTGGCCTCGATGGCGGCGTCGCCGGCCGCGTACGTCAGCCGGACGACGCCGTCCTGGACGCGCTCGGTGCCGAGCAGCTTGATCGCGCCGACGTCGCCGGTCCGTGAGACGTGGGTCCCGCCGCAGGCCTGCGTGTCCGTCCCCGCGTGGATCAGCCGGATCTGCTCGCCTTCCGGGATGCCGCCCTGGTAGATGTCGAACCCGTAGTCGGCCTCCGCCTCGTTGCGGTCCACCCACTCCTGGGTGACCGGAACGTTGTCCATCACGATTTCGTTAGCGACGGCCTCGATCTCCGTGACCTGGTCGCGGTCGACCGACTGGTAGTGGGTGACGTCGAGACGGGCGCTGTCCTCGCTCTTCTGGGCGCCGGCCTGCCGGAGATGGTCGCCCAGCACCTGCCGGGCGGCGTGGCCGACGATGTGCGTGGCGGTGTGGTGGCGCATGTGCCGCCGCCGGCGCCCGCCGTCGATCGTCCCGCGGACGAACTCCCCCTTCCCGGGGTTGTCGTCGGTCCGGTGGACGATCACGTCGCCGACCAGCTGGACGTCCGCAACCTCCGCGGTCACGTCGTCGGTCGAGAGCCACCCGTGATCGGCCGGCTGCCCGCCGCCCTCCGGGTAGAGCATCGTCTGGTCCAGCACGACGTCGTACCCGTTCTCGCGCTCGAACACGTCGAGCACCATCGCCTCGAACTCCAGGCGCTGCTGGTCGTCGTAGTACATCCGGTCGGTCGCGGGAAGGTCGGCGAACCGCTCGGTGTCCTCGATATGTGCCTCCCCGGCCTCTGTCTCCTCGGTCTCGTCGCTGTGCCGGCCGGCGACGATCGAGTAGAAGTCGTCGGGGACGTCGACGGAGACGCCGTGTTCGGCCGCGATGTCCTCGACCATGTTCGGCTGGATGCCGTGAGAGTCGTACAGTTCGACCAGTTCGTCGGTGGGGATCGCCTCGCCGCGGTCGGCGTACTCCCCGGCGAGCGATTCGACGCGGCGGCCGCCGCGTTCGAGCGTCTCGCGGTACTTCTCGACCTCCGTACGGACGACGTCGCGGATCGTGTCGCGGTTCTCGTAGCCGAGCCGTTCGGCCTGCATGTCGACGAGTTCGTCCAGCGGTGCGTCGACGCCCACGTTGTCGGTCAGTCGCTTGGTCCGGCGCAGTACCATCCGCGCCAGATACCCCGTGCCGACGTTCGACGGGACGATCTCGTCGCCCAGCATGTACGCGAGCGTCCGGCAGTGGTCGGCGATGGCGTAGACCGTCTCCAGCGGTTCGACCAGCGCCCGCATGCGTGCGACGTCGACGCCGAGTTCAGCAGCGATGTCGCTCCGCGCCGCCTCGACGTCGTCGACGTCGTCGATGTCGAGGTTGCCGGCGAGTTTCGCGGCGCGGTGGACGATCTCCCGCTCGTCGTCGTCGTACTCGATGCCGGCGTTGTCGGTCAGGAAGTCGATCATCTCCGGGTAGATCGCCTCGTAGACGGTGGCGGTCCCCTGGGACATCCACGTCCACCGCTCCAGCCCGTAGCCGGTGTCGACGATGTACGTGTCCATCTTCGAGTAGCGGTTCCCGTCTTTCAGCAGGTAGTCGCCGTCGGGGTCCTGCTCCATCGACATGAACACGAGCGTCGCCAGTTCGAGCCCGCGGTACACCATCTCGATCGCCGGGCCGGCGTTGCCGCCGCCGACCCAGGGGTCCTCGATGTAGGTGATCTCGTTCAGATCGGCGCCCATCTCTTCCATGAGCGTGTCGCAGTACTCGACAGTCTGGTCCTTCCAGTATACCTCGCCGTGGTAGGCGTACTCGTCCTCGGGGACGTCCTCGCGGGTGTTGAACGCGTGGTGGGCCATCATCTCGAACGCCATCGTGTGCCGACCCGTCTTGCCCACGTTGTCGATGTCCTGCATGCGGATGCAGGGCTGGCTGATCGTCAGCGGATTCGCCGGCGGGGGCGTCTTGCCCGAGGTCACCAGCGGCTGGAAGTCGTAGATCGACGCCTGGGTCAGCAGGACGTCGTCGCGCCAGCGGTTCGCCGCGACCGGGTACGGCTCGATGCGCTCGTGGTCCCGATCCTCGAAAAACGAGAGAAACCGTTCGCGCGTCTCTTCGAGCGTGAGCTCCTCGTCGAACCCGGGGTTGTCGATGAACTCGTAGGTGTCACACGGCGGTTCCCCGCAGGTCGTCCGCGACTCCTCGCGCGTCCAGAACGCGGCCCCACACTCCGTGCACTCCATCCTGTGGAACCCGTTCTCCTCGAAATAGTCGAGCTGATACTCCTCCTCGAGATCGCTCATCTGTTGGCTATAACGTGGCAAACTGGGTGTAAAACTGTTCCGAAGCAGTCGCTGGATCAGAACACTCTCTCGTCCCAGTCGATCCGGAATACCTCGGCGTCGATCGACCGGGTGTCGTCTGTGTGGTGGTCGAACGTCGCAGACAGGTCGAACTGTGCGCGGAACGCGTGGGTGACGTCGCCGCCGTTGTCGGCCGCGAACGACTCGACGAACGACTGACTGTCCGCGTTGTGGATCGAGTAGGAGATGTCGGCGACCGCCGCGGCCGTCTCCAGGAATGCGCGGTCGGCGTGTTCGTTGCTCGACTGGGCGCCGAACGGCGGGTTCATCACGACGGTTGTCGATTCTGCCGGAGAGACCGGAAGCCGGGTCGCGTCCCCGCGGACCCACGAGACCGGGCTGGCCGACGCGACGCGGCGCTCGTTTTCGACCGCCGTCCCGAGCGGCCCCGCGTCGAGGTCGACGCCCACGACCCGCTGCGCGCCCCGCAGCGCGGCCGCGAGCGCGAGAATCCCGGTCCCACAGCCCAGGTCGAGCACCGCGCGGTCCTCGACGTCGCCCTGGAGGTCCGCCGTGTGCACGAGGTGGGCCGCAAGCTCCGGCGGCGTCCGGTACTGCTCCAGGTCCACACGCGGGCTGTCGAACCCGGCGACGACCCCGAGTTGCTGGGTCAGTTCGCTCTTTGTGGCCATCGCCTGATATTCTCCCTGTTAATTCAAAAACGTTTGTGTATTCCTCTGGCGAATGTCACGCCGTCGCCCGGACGAACAGCGTCTCGCTGCGCTCGGCGGCGATCCCGACGTCGAAGCCGGCGTCGTCGAGCTTCGATCGAGCATCCGCGGCGTCAAAGCGCTCGTCGCGGGGCGGGCCGGACTCCCCGCGCCCCTGAGCAGACCAGTCGACGACGACCAGGGTTCCGCCGCCGGCCAGCACCCGGGACAGCTCCCGGAGACCTCCCTCGGTGGTGCTCTCGTGGAACGTCATCGTCGAGACGGCGCCGTCGAACGCGCCGTCGGCGAACGGGAGCGTCCCCGCGTCGCCGGTGACGGGCCGAACGGCCGGCGGGACGCCCCGCTCGCGGTACTGGCGGTGCATCGCCGGCTGGAGGTCGAACGCGACGATCCGGTCGAAAAACGGGGCGAGTTCGTCGGTGTAGAACCGTTCCGATTTTCAGTAGTCTGTGGTACCAATCAGCAGTGATCGGTACTGCGAGCGGCTGGGCCTCGCTCTTGAGTTGACCACCATCTATTTTCGTGCCTCTCGGTCGGCTCACCGGGCGACTCTGTGGTCGTTCAGGTGACGATCCCGGTACCAGCGGAGCGCAGGTTTGGTCATCAAGGCACGCACGCCTGCGGAACGGCACGCAAGCGTGTGGATTTGTTGGCCGCCACACTGACCGCCCACAGCGTCCATGTAGGCCGATGGGTGCGGTCATGTGGCAGCGTCATCTACAGACCCACTGGTGAAAAAACCAGCCCCCGGAGCGAAAGTAACTCAGAATCACTGCCGGATACTACCGCATTTCGTAACAGTTGCGCAACCCCATGGTTTGCGTTCGGCCGACCGGACCAAGTAGCTGCCGGCGACCGCTGGCACGGCAAGCGTCGGCCCGGATTACTCCTCGTAGTCGTAGAACCCTTTGCCGGTTTTCTTGCCGAGGTCGCCGGCCTCGACCTTCCGTTTCAGGAGGTAGGCGGGCTTGTAGCGGTCGCCGAGTTCCTCGTGGAGCGTCTCGCTGGCGTCCAGCACGATGTCCAGGCCGATGTGGTCGGCCAGTTCGAGCGGCCCCATCGGGACGTTGGTGCCGAGCTTCAGCCCGCGGTCGATGTCCTCCTTCGTGGCGAGACCCTCGTCGAGCGATCGGATCCCCTCGTTGATCCAGGGCATCAGCACGCGGTTGACGACGAAGCCCGGCTTGTCGTCGGACTCCCAGGTCGTCTTCCCGAGATCCTCCGCGAAGTCGTGCGCGAACTCGACGGTCTCCTGGGCCGTCTTCTCGGCGACGACCACTTCGACGCCCTCCATCACCGGCACGGGGTTCATGAAGTGCAGGCCGACGACCTGCTCGGGCCGGTCGGTTACCTTCGCGATGCTGGTGATCGACAGCGTGCTGGTGTTCGTCGCCAGCACGACGCCGTCGTCGGTGATCTCGTCGAGGTCCTCGAACACGTCCTGCTTGCTGTCGAGTTCCTCGATGACGGCCTCGACGACGAGGTCAGCGTCCGCGAGGTCCGCGAGCGCGGTCGTGCCCGTGATGCGGTCGCGCGTGGCGTCGGCGTCCGCCTGCGAGAGTTTCTCGCTGACGACCAGCCGGTCGAGGCTGTGCTCGATCGACTCCAGTCCGTTCTCGACGTACTGCTGTTCGATGTCGCGCATGACGACGTCGTAACCGTTCATCGCCGCCACCTGGGCGATCCCGTTGCCCATCGTACCGGCGCCGACGACGCCGACGGTGTCGATCTCGGATAGCTCGCGCATGTTCGAGGGCTCGGCTGGCTGGCGGGTAAGTCTGCCGGGATCGGCCGGCGGTACACAGCCGGACGTGACTCTGTCCCGTGCCGTCCCAAATCTCGTTTTCGGGGCATGACACAGCCGATGGACTGTCCTGGCACTGTCCGGAGTCACGTCTGGCCGTATATCACTCGATGCCGTACCGGTCGGCCAGCGACGCCGCTATCACGTCCGCCGGGTCGTCCTCTGACAGTGCCACCCGCCGGCGGAGTTCGGTGTACACCTCTTCGGGCAACTCGACCGAGAGTTCGCCCAATGTGATCCCCTGATTGGCGAGCGCTTCCTCGACGCTCGCGCCGCTGTCAACCTCGCTCACCACGGTCCTGACGTCCCGGACCGTCATCTCGTGGTCGATCACTGCCCAGGCGATCCGGAAGCGGTCCGTGCCAGCTACCCGCGCGATGTGTTTCGCCGCCGACGGCGCGATGTCCCCGCGCGCAACGTGTGCACGGACTGATCTCGGAAGGTCATGAACCCGCGACCACTTGCGAACGAACGAGACACTGACGTCCGGCCCTGCCCGTTCGGCGGCAGCCGTGTACGACCCCTCGCCGCGAACGAGCGCCGCACAGGCGGCGGCACCCCGCAGCATCACGAGGTTATCGCCGTCGCCGGCAGTCTGGACGGCGAAGCGCGCCACCGCGTGGGCCGCCCGGTCCAGGCTCTGCTCGTCGTCCGGATCGAACTGGACGGCCTCCCTGGCGCGCTCGCCCGTCAGCGACGGATCTCCGCGGATGACCGGTTCACCGACCGGTGTCTGGCGCTCGGTCGGGATGTCGCCGGCTGTGTTTTCCTCAGTCATGGCCCGTATCAGACGCGTTCGACTGCTCGCTGTCCTCGGACAGGTTCTCGCTCGCTTCCCGGTTACTGGGTGGTGATGAGGCCATCATGATCACTGACCGCGGGCCGAACCGATCTCCCCCGTCGGTCCCGTGTCGGTCCCGCCGCAGTTCGTGAACCCTCGGAGTCCCCAGATAATAAGTCTCTCGACGGTGTGCGGTCCACGCACCAGCGCACCGGGGACTGATCCGTCCGATCGGAGGTCCCTGCTCTCGCAATGGGTCCTCCCGCCGCGCTCCACCCACATTCATGTGTCAGTCGAACCTAACGGCGGGTATGGAATCGGGGACGCCAGGGAATCCAGCCGCGCGCGAACTCGGGTACTGTCCGTGCTGTGGCTACCTCACGCTCCCGGAAGGTCAGCCGGGATCGTACGAGGTCTGTCCCGTCTGCCACTGGATGGACGACCCCATTCAGTTCTCCGACGTAGAGTACGTCAGCGACACGAATCACATCTCCCTGCGAGAGGCTCGCGAGAACTTCCGCGAGATCGGTGCTGCGAGCGAAGATGTCGTTGACGACACCCGCGACCCCACGGTTGCCGAAGACCGCGATCCGAACTGGCCGTACTGAGAAATTCGACATCCACTGGCGTCTGTTCGACTCCAGGCCGTCTGGAGTTCCCGATCTGGGGGCGTCACCTTGCTCCGCTCCCGGGCCGACACTACTCCGCCAGATTAGTCCGGACGAAAAACCGCTGGTACCCGCCATGGGAGAGGTCCAGCGAGCCGACCCACCAGTTCCACCGCTCGACCAGCGAGTACTCCTCCGGCGCGTCCTCCAGATTCGAGATGACGGTTCTGGGCGTCACCTCGATGCCCATGTCGCCCTCGAGCCGCCCGGAGTCGGCGAGGTCACTCGCAGTTCTGGCGACGATCCGGCGCGTGCGCTCGGAGCCGCCGAACGTATCCGCCAGTTCAGCCCGGAGCATCTCCCGGTTCACACCTGTTCTCTCGGCCCGAGCGACTTGAATCTTGTACGTATACACCCGGACGTGATTCACCTCATGTACAGTCAGACGTGACTCCGGACAGTGCCAGGACAGTCCATCGGCTGTGTCATGCCCCGAACAACGGGATCACAATAATCATCTAGGGGAATCCTGCTGGTGAGACTAACCACGTTGAGCGATATAGTAGTTAGGGTGAATTGCGCTTCTTGGTTCTTTTTTAGTCGA
>PXRK01000059.1 GCA_003021015.1 Halobacteriales archaeon QS_4_66_20
GATCTCTTCTGGTCGAGTCTCTAAGCCTGTTTCTCTAGTCGATATTTACCCGACCGTTTTGTCGCTTGCTGATGCTGATATACCGGAAAATAGCGGATTTGATCTTACTAAAGAGACACGTGACGAAGCCTTCTCTTATTATGATGTCAGTACACATGATTACTATACAAACGATTACGGGGTCAGCAAGGATGATCTGCCGCCACCAACACAACATATCGTTTGGCGATCTCCATCGGAAAAGGCTATTCACTATCCCATTAGTGATGAATATCATATTGTCGGGGCAAATGAAAAAGAACTCCGGAACTTACTACAAGAGCACAAAGCTGGATTCAATTTATTGGAAACTAGTGAGAATGAACTAAGCGAAGATGTTCGAGACAGACTAGAAAACATAGGTTATCTACAAGAATGACACAAAATATATGACACTAATGGAACTCATCAATAAGATCTTCACGGCGATTGGCATGATTCGGAACGGACAAACAAAGGGTTAGTAGCTATATTATCAGTCGGAATCGAGACGGTAATTTGATCGTCAACAAGAGCTTCTCCTAGACGGTTTTGCCGGCGCCCGAACCCGTAAAGTCCGACCAGACGAACACGCAGACATGGTCGAACTCGAATCCGAGGAGGTACTCGAGCGTGGCGACGGGGCACCGGCCTTCGAACTCGACGGCGTCGACGGCGAGACGTACACCCTCGACGACTTCGCGGACGCCGACGGACTGCTGGTCGTCTTCACCTGCAACCACTGCCCGTACGCGAAGGCGAAGTTCGAGGAGATGAACCGCCTCGCCGCAGCGTTCGACGACGTGCCAGTCGTCGGCATCAACCCCAACGACGCCGAGGAGTACCCCGAGGACGACTTCGAGACGATGGTCGAGCGCGTCGAGGAGGGGACGATCCAGTGGGACGCCTACCTCCGCGACGAGTCACAGGACGCCGCGGCGGCCTACGGCGCGAAGTGCACGCCCGACCCGTTCCTGTTCGAGAACGACCGCGGCACGTTCCGCCTGGCCTATCACGGCCGGCTGGACGACGGCCTCGACCCCGACGACGAGGTGACCGAGCGCGAGATGAAGGGCCACATCGAGGACCTGCTGGGAGACGGCGACGTGACCGAGGAGTTCCGTCCGTCGCGCGGCTGTTCGGTCAAGTGGAAGCCCGGGAACGAACCCGACTACTGGGACTGAGTTTTTGAGGCGGGGAGGATGCTGTTTCGCAGTAGTCTCGAAGAAAGCCCTCGGCTCGCTAGGAACGGTCTCCGAGGCTGTTACTGCTGTGATCCGGAAAGCCCTCGGCTCGCTCGTGCCCGTTGAGCGGGATATCCTCGTTCGCTTCGCTCACTCGGATAGGGCCCGCTCAGCGCCACTCCGTTGACACGAGCGAGCCTCGCCCTTTCAGTCCGCCAGGGGGCGTGGATTGCTGAGCCAGCAGAACACCGTGGAAGGTGAAGTCAGCAGAAACGCGATCGAACGAAACGCTCGAAGAACTGTGAGGTTCCAATATACACCCGGACGTGATTTGTCTACGATATCTCGACACAGATCGGGACTGTCAGGGTCGATACTCGTGAATATCGTGCCCTGGCGTGTCACAGAGTCACATCCGGGTGTATAGCACGCTACGACGCGGAGTCGTCGACGCTGTCACCGCCGTCACCGTCGGAGGTGCTGCGGTCGGCAGTGATCAGGTAGTAGCCGAGCACGTCGTCCTCGACGAGGTCGTGAACCCGGGCGGAGGCTTCGAGCCCGTCGAGCTGTGCCTCCGAGGCGATGCCGACCGCGCCGAGCAGACGCCCGACGGGGTGGGCGACGCTGGCGAACTGCTTGCGGTCTTCGAGGCCGGGCCGGATGCCGTCCGTGAGATCGCGGACCTCGACGTTCTCGAAGCCTGCGTCGGCGAGCGCCGCCTCGAACCCGTCGATGGCGCTCAGGCGGAGCCCGAGCCCCGCCTCGATCGTGGCGATCTGCTCGCGGTCGGCCGCCGAGGGGGTCGCTCCTGCGCGAACGAACAGGTCAGTGAACGCGACGCGGCCGCCGTCGTCGAGAACCCGGCGGACGGCGGCCAGCGCCTGCGGTTTGTCGGGCGAGTGTGCGAGCGCCTCCAGCCCCCAGACGAGGTCGACCGAGCCGTCGGCCACGGTTTCGAGCGTCTGGAAGTCGTCGTAGCGGAACTCCGTGCGATCGGCGACGCCGTGCTCGCGGGCGTTCTCGCGGGCGAGGTCGAGCTGCGTCTCGCTGATGTTGACGCCGATCACGGTGGCGTCGTGGGCCCGCGCGTTCCAGATCGAGTCCTCGCCGGCGCCACAGCCGATGTTCAGCACGCGGTCGGTCCCGTCGACGTCGGCGGCCTCCGAGAGCACCCGCATCGTGTTCATCGACGCCTCGGCGGGGTCGTCGTGGTCGTCGTCGTAGTACGCGAGGTGGAGGCTCCGGTGGCCGCGGTAGGCCCACTCCACCCTGTAGGTCGCCAGCAGTTCGTCGTAGATGTCGGCGACCTCCTCCGTGTCGAGGTCCTGCGTAGTCATCGACCACCTGTTGGGGCGCTGTCAGCGTAAGGGTTGGTATTGTCACATGCCAGCCACGCTGATACGGTCGTTCGTGATTCTTTACCGCTACGGTGTCACAGTTCGTGCGTCACAGCCCGGCAAACGCCCGATATGACGAGGCAGTCCCGGAAATAGTCACGAACGACCGTATGAATGGGACTCGCCCGGGACGCTTATCGTGCTCGCCACCCCATAATCGAGCATGACCGACGCGGACACGGCGGCCGTCGAGGCTGCCGCACGGGAACTGGCGGACGCCGAGACGGCGGTGGCGCTGACCGGGGCCGGCGTGAGCACCGCCTCGGGCATCCCCGACTTCCGCAGCGAGGGCGGCATCTGGGACCAGTTCGACCCCGAGGAGTTCCGCTACGACCGGTTCCGGGCCGACCCGGAGGGGTTCTGGGACCGCCGGACCGACCTCCACGAGGCGGTGTACGGCGACGACGTCGAACCCAACGCGGCCCACGAGGCGCTCGCTACCCTCGAAGGCATCGGAGTGCTGGACGCCGTCATCACGCAGAACATCGACGGCCTGCACGGGGCGGCCGGCTCGGAGACGGTGGTCGAACTCCACGGCAACGCCGCGCGGGTCGTCTGTGACAGCTGCGGCCAGCGGCGCGACGCCGGGTCGGTCCACGAGCGCGTCGCGGACGGCGAACTGCCGCCGCGGTGCTCGGTCTGTGACGGCGTGCTCAAACCCGACGTCGTGCTGTTCGGCGAGGAGCTCCCGCAGGCGCCGTTCCAGCACGCGCGCAGGCTCGCCCGGGAGGCCGACGCCTTTCTCGTCGCCGGCTCCTCGCTGGCGGTCGAGCCCGCCGCGTCGCTGCCGGGGACGGCGAGCCACACCGGCGCGACGCTCGTGATCGTGAACTTCGACGGGACGCGCTACTCTGCGAGTGCCGAACACGAGTTCCGCGCCGACGTCACCGAAATCCTGCCGCTGCTGGCCGATCGGATCGACGGCAAAACGTGAGAACGGCGGCGGCTACAGCTCGACGCCGCTGGGAATGAGGCTGTGCTGGCGGAGCAGGTCGCCCTCGCTGTCGTAGACGAGCAGCGCGTCCATCTCGTAGATCAGCGGCTCGGCCTCGGCGCGCTCGATACGGATCCGGTAGCTGGCGTCGTCCTCGGTGCGCTCGCGCGCGGCGTCGATCAGCGAGAGGACGGCGTCGGCGTCAGCGTTCACTTCGAGGAGATACCCGCCCGTGATCCGGTGTGTGAGGCTGAAGACGCCAGTCGCGTCCTCGTCGTCTCGGTCGTCGTGGAGGCGAAACGCGGCGTCGACCTCGTTGGCGACGAACAGTTCCCCGGCTGTATCCGTCAGTTGCCTGGTGAGCGTCTCCTCCGGACCGGTGTACTCGACAGTCAGCGTCGGTTCCGGAGGGTCCCCCGGCGACACGTGGCGGACTGCGACAGTGAAGTGATCGCGCCTCATCCGGCAGCGTACACTACGTAGTCGGGTACAATGAACGTAACGCCGGTACCGGTGGCACCGTTAACTTAGACAGACGTTCCACGTCCAGGCGAACTGTTTCAGCCAGTTGTTTGTGGTTTCGACATTCTGTCCGGTGAAGGAGGCGTAGAACG
>PXRK01000060.1 GCA_003021015.1 Halobacteriales archaeon QS_4_66_20
CCGGTTCGTATGCCGGCTGTTTCGCGAGCCAGTACCCGACGAACGGAAGCGTCAGACCGATCAACACGAACGGCATCGTCTCGAACGCGTAGACGATTGCCCGATCGCCGCCCTCGAAGCCCTCGACCTGCTGGATGCCCTGGAGCAACTGGATCCCTGCCAGCAACAGCCCTGCAGCCCCGAGGCTACCGCCGTACAGTGTGCACCGTTGCATTTGCTGTGATACCGTCGCGAGTCAGCGCTAATCAAACTATGTCCAAAATTATCCCGATTGATACTGCGGCGGGTGACACTGTCGGAGTCGTAGCGGGTCAAGGACCTCCAGAAGCAGATGGGGCCGCTCGACCAGGTGATGGACATAATTCCCGGCATGGGCGGCGGTGGCGGCGGCAACCCCTTCGGGTGGATGACTAAACTCCCGATTTGAACCTCCGTGCCCCTTATTCCCCGTACCTTTGTAGACGGTGTCATGACACGCCGACGGACACTGCTCGCCCTGGCCGGATCGGCGCTCGCCGGGCTAGCGGGCTGTGCCACTGACTCCGGGTCCAATCCCTCCGACGAGACGCCCGACACAACGCCGACGCAGACGCCCACCGCAACACCAACCGAGACGCCTGACGGGTCGTCCGGCGAGAACACTGACGACCAGTCGGATCGGTCCGAGGGAGCCAACAGCGGAATGACTGCGCAGGTAGCGCTCTCGACGGCGTCGTATCTCGCAGGTGCCGTTCCGGTCGAGGAGTTCGAGTACCAGCGCCAGAAGAACACCCCCCAGCCCATCTCCGAGTTCCCCGAGGCGTTCGCGGACGCAGTCCGGGAGGCACACCAGGGTGAATTCCGGACCGACGATCCCAGCGAGGCGCTGCTCGCCGCGCTCGACAACATCAAGAAACCCCGGACGCGAATCCGGTGGTCGGAGCCGGTCGTGCAACTCGACGGGAACGCGTACGTCGTCGAGCCGCACCTCCCGGTCCTCGAACTGCGACTCGGGGAGGAGCTACTGGAGGAGTACGACGAGTCCCGGACTGTCTCCTCCGAGGGCGAGTTCGAACACGAGGAAGTCGAGTCGCTGGTACGTCGGATCGGATGGGACGGGAAGCCGAATACGGCACGGGGCTCGTACAAACGGTCGCTGGTTCCCGACGAAGTTGAGGCGTTCCTCGACGAGTACGACTACGTCGAAGACGAACGGGGCGTCTCGCGGATCGTCGTCGAGCGACACAACTGGGAGCCGCCGTACACGATCGAACTCCGGGAGTTCACCGAGGAAGACAGATGGGGGCAGGAGATCCATGACACGAAGGCGCTCGACGACGCCCTCCGGGAGTTCCTGGACTCCGTCGTCGCGTCGGGAACGGGGATCGGTACCCCACCGTTCGTCACCGACGAGGTGCCGGCGTCGTACTTCGAGACGCTGGCACCCGACGACCGGGGCGGGAAGCGTCCTCTCGTCAGGGTCGACGGGAGGATCTACCGAGTCCACGTCGCCGAGGGAACCCCCGAGACCATGCCAGTCACCCTGACTGCGGAGCCGGCCGAACCGACGGCGGACGGGCTGGCGCGGTTCAGGCTGCAGGTCACGGTTACGGACGACAACTCCGGCGCCACAGTCGCGCCGGGCGAACCGGTCGAACTGCACAGCGGGATCGGCCTGCCCACCGCGCTCTGGATCGAACACGGCGACGAGTCACACCTCCTCGACAGCGACCGCTACGAGGTCCCCGTCGCGAGCGAGGACGGCGGCAAGTCGTGGTCGCTTGACGTCGAGGACCCAGGAGTCGAGGAGGTAGCAGTCAGCGAGGAGCTGTCTGTGGGCGACGAACTCACGGCGACGTACGTCGTGCCCGGGACCGTCCCCGCGGGCTCGTACACGCTGAGTGGGAGTTTCGGGGCCCTCTGGCTGGAGAACCCGGACGACTACAACCAAACGCAGGGTGTCTACCCGTTCGAAGTCGAGTTGACGCTGACCGAACCGTAGCGGGTCAGGCCCGCCGGGTCTGGACGGCAGTTCCGGCGACGTTCACCCACAGCATCCCCTCGGCCATCTCCTCGTAGTCGAACGCGGCGCCCACGACGGCGTCGGCGCCGACCCCCTCGGCCTCGGCGCGGAGGTCCGCGAGCGCTTCCTGGCGGCCGGTTTCGATTTTCTTCTCGTAGGAGCCGCTGCGCCCGCCGACGACGTCGCGGATCCCGCCCGCGATGTCGCTGACGATGTTCGCGCCGATGACTGCCTCACCAGAGACTAGCCCGCAGTACTCGACGACCTCGCGTCCGTCAATACTGTCCGTCGTTGTGATCGTAATCTCCGTCATGCACGCGGGGCTATGGTGGTGATCAATAAAAACCACCGAGCAGTGTTTCCGGGCGGGCAGTGGCATCGACGGTCGCGCGGTCGACGCCAACGACGCCGGCGCGACTTAGAGATCCGGCAACGGATCGGACATGACGACCGCTTCGCCGTCGATGACGGTCTCGCCGTCCGCGCGCTCGACGATCGTCGTCAGGCGGAAGCGGTTTTCACCGATCCGTTCGACGACCTCGCACTCAGCAGTGACCTCATCGTCGATGGGGACCGGGCCGAGGTAGCTGACCTCCTGGGAGAGGTAGATCGTCAGACCCGGGAGGCGTGCGAGCGCGGCGCTGATCATGCCGGCGACGAGCGTCCCGTGGGCGATCCGCTCGCCGAAGCGGGTCTGTTCGGCGTACTCCGCGTCGAGGTGCAGGCGGTTGGTGTCGCCGCTGGCCTCGGCGAACGCCTCGACGTCGGCCGCCGAGAGCGTCTTGGTGAACCGGCTGGTCTCACCGACCTCGATCTCCGCCTCGTCGCCGACGTACTCGTGGTCCCAGTCGTCGTTCTCGTAGGCAGTGTCGGTTCTGACGTCGCGGCGCTGCGTCGACTCGGCGGACTCGGTCTCCTTGCGCTTGAACCGCGAGAGGTGCGGCAGGTAGTTCGAGAGGTCGGTCGTGGTGACGATCCCTGCGAGCGCGCCGTCGTCGTCGACGACAGGCAGGCGCTTGATCTTGTTGTCGCGCATCGTCTCTGCGGCCGCTGTGATCGTCGCGTCGGCGGTCGTCGTCACCACGGGGCTGCTCGTGATCCGCTCGATCTCGGTCGTCTCGGGGTCGTGCCCGTCGGCGACGAGCCCCGTCAGGTCGACGTCGGTGACGATGCCGGCCGGCCGGTCGTCGTCCGTGATGACCAGCGAACCGATGCCGCTGCCCGAGAGCCGCGTCGCCGCCTCGCGGGCGGTCGCGTCGTGTTCGATCGTCTCGACTGGCGATCGCATGACGTCGCTGACAGAAACCGGGAACATCTGTATCGGGAATACGGGGCGGCGCGGGGATAAATGGTGGAGCCAGTTCACGCGCCGGAAGAATCGATGGACTGCGGCGAATTCAATCCGCGAGCACCGAACAGGCGACCCCTAGGGAGGTGCCGTAGACCAATTCGGGCGAACTGCCCAATAAGGAGCGGGGAAACCGCTCTCGGAAGGATTAACCGGTCCAGTCACCAACAACGGGTGATGACAAACGGGGAGACAGCGGTCGGACCGGAGGCGTTCACCGCGCTCGGTGAGCAGCTCCGGCAGGCGCTCTCCAAGCGGGGGTTCGACTCGCCGACAGCACCGCAGCGCCAGGCGCTCGGCCCGCTGACCGGCGGCGAGAACGTCCTGATCGTCGCGCCGACCGGCAGCGGCAAGACCGAGGCCGCAATGCTGCCGGTGTTCGACGCACTCGCCAGAGAGGAGAGCGAGGCGCAAAGCGCCTCGAAAGACCGAACGGGGAGCGAAGCGACCCGCGAGGAACGGTTCGGCATCGGCGCGCTGTACGTCACCCCGCTGCGGGCGCTGAACCGCGACATGCGCCAGCGCCTGGAGTGGTGGGGCGAGACGCTCGGGCTGGCGGTTGACGTCCGCCACGGCGACACGACCGACTACCAGCGGACCAAGCAGGCCAACGACCCGCCGGACGTCCTCGTCACGACGCCGGAGACGCTACAGGCGATGTTCACCGGCGAGAAGCTCCGGCGGGCGCTGGAAGATGTCGAACACGTCGTCGTCGACGAGATCCACGAGCTCGCCGTCTCGAAGCGCGGCGCCCAGCTCGCCGTCGGGCTCGAACGCCTCCGGGAGCGGGCGGGCTCCTTCCAGCGGATCGGCCTCTCGGCGACCGTCCACGACCCGGCGGAGATCGGCCGCCTGCTTACCGGGGATCGGGACTGCTCGGTCGTCGAGGTCGACGTCGGCGACTCGATCGACGTCTCCGTGCGCTGTCCGACGGTCACCGACGCCGACGAGGCGCTGGCCCGGCGGCTCGTGACCGACCCCGAGGTGGCGAGTCACGTCCGCGCCATCGACGAGATTGTCGGCGAGCACGATGCGACGCTCGCGTTCGTCAACACGCGCCAGACGGCCGAGGCGCTGGGCTCGCGGCTCAAGGAGTACGGCACCGACATCGGCGTCCACCACGGATCGCTGGCGCGGGACACCCGCGTCGAGATCGAATCGCAGTTCAAGGAGGGGAAGCTGGACGCGCTCTTGTGCACCTCCTCGATGGAACTGGGCATCGACGTCGGGCACGTCGATCACGTGCTGCAGTACAACAGCCCGCGGCAGGTCGCCCGCCTGCTGCAGCGGATCGGACGCGCCGGCCACCGCGAGGGCGCCGTCTCCTCGGGGACCATCGTCACGAGCCACCCCGACGACGTGCTGGAGTCGATGGTGATCGCCCGCCGCGCCCGCGAGGGCGACGTCGAACCGGCGGCGATCCACCACGGCAGCCTCGACACCGTCGCCAACCAGGTGGCGGGGCTGGTGATGGAGTACGGCGACATCGGGGCGATGGAGGCCTACCGCATCGTGACGCGGGCCTATCCGTTCCAGGACGTCGACGAGGAGTCGTTCAAGTCCGTCGTCCGGGAGCTGTCTTCGAACCGGATCGTCTGGCTGGAGGAGGACGCCGACCGGCTGGAGAAGCGAAACGGCACCTGGCAGTACGTCTACCGCAACCTCTCGATGATTCCCGACGAGTCGACCTACCAGGTCGAGGACGTCGCCAGCGGGCGGCAGGTGGGGACGCTCGACGAGCGGTTCGTGGTGAACTTCGCTGCGCCGGGCGAGGTGTTCATCCAGGGCGGCGAGATGTGGCGGATCACCGAGGTCGACGACGAGGAGGAAATCGTCACGGTGTCGCCCATCGAGGATCCCGCCGGCGAGGTCCCGTCCTGGACCGGCCAGGAGATCCCGGTCCCCGAGCCGGTCGCAGAGGGCGTCGGCGAACTCCGCCGCGTCGCGGGGGCGCAACTGGAGACCGGCGGCCGGACGGACGCCGTAGCGCGGAACCTTCAGCGCCGCTACGGGATCGACGTGAGCACCATCGAGGCCGGCCTGGAGCCGCTGGTCGAGCAGGTCGACGCCGGCGAGCAGTACGCGACCGACGAGCGGATCGTCGTGGAGTTCAGCGGCCGGTCGGTCGTCGTCAACGCCTGCTTGGGGCACAAGACCAACGAGACGTTGGGTCGGCTGCTCTCGGCGCTGCTCGGTCAGCGGGCCGGCTCCAGCGTCGGGCTGGAGGTCGACCCCTACCGGATCGAACTGGAGGTGCCCCGCGGCGTGACGGCGGCCGACGCGGTGGAGGTGCTGCGCGAGACAGAGCCCGCACACGTCAGGGAACTGATCGAACTCAGCCTGAACAACGCCGACGCGCTGAAGTTCAAGCTCGCGCAGGTGGCCGCAACCTTCGGCCGGATCAAGCCCTGGCGCGGTAGTGGGAATCGGTTCGGAAAGCGCCGCCTGCTCGACGCGCTGGAGGGGACACCCGTCTACGAGGAGGCGCTGCGGGAACTGCTGCACGAGGAACTGGCCGTCGAGGGCGCCAGCCGGGCGCTCGACCGGATCCAGACGGGTGACCTCGGCGTCGAGACCGTCGGCGGCCACACCCCTATCGGCACCGGCGGCCGGAGTTCGGGCACCGAACTGCTGACGCCGGAAAACGCCGACGCGAGCGTCATCCGGACCGTCAAAGAGCGGATCCAGAACGACCGCGTGATCCTCTTTTGCCTGCACTGTCAGGACTGGCAGCGGACGACGCAGGTCAAGCGCGTCAGCGACCAGCCGTCCTGTCCGGAGTGTGGGTCGACGCGCATCGCTGCGCTGAACCCCTGGGACGAGGAGACGGTGACGGCCGTCCGGGCCGACGAGAAAGACGAGGAGCAGGAGAAGCGAACCGAGAGTGCTTATCAGGCCGCGAGTCTGGTCCAGAGCCACGGCAAGCAGGCCGTCATCGCGCTGGCTGGCAGGGGTGTCGGGCCGCACAACGCTGCCCGCATCATCAACAAGCTCCGCGAGGACGAGGACGATTTCTACCGGGACATCCTCTCGCGTGAACGCGAGTACGCTCGCACGCGGTCGTTTTGGGAGTAGGAGACTTGACCGCCGCCGGTCACCGTCGCGGTCGGGCTACTCCTCGGGGTCGAACGCCAGCGACGCGGAGTTGATGCAGTAGCGCTTGCCGGTCGGCTCCGGGCCGTCGTCGAAGATATGGCCCAGGTGACCCTCACAGCGGGCACAGACGACCTCCGTCCGGCGCATGCCGTGGCTGGTGTCGACGCGCGTCTCGATGTTGCCCTCGTCGAGAACGTCGAAGAAGCTCGGCCAGCCCGACCCCGAGTCGAACTTCTGGTCGGAATGGAACAGTTCGTTGCCACAGCCGGCGCAGGTGAACACGCCTTCGTCCTTGACGTCCAGCAGGTCGCCGCTGAACCGCGGCTCGGTGCCCGCCTCCCGGAGGATCTCGTACTCCTCGTCGGTCAGTATCTCCTTCCATTCCTCCTCTCGCTCCGGGATTCCGCGTTCCTGTTCGCTCATGATCTCGACACATCGTACGAACTCGACACATATAACTCGGCTGTTATCGTGCAGAGTACCGACAAAACCGCAGCGAGACGGCGCCTGCGGGGCCGGTCGGTGTTCCCAGCGAGGCGAAACAAGCGACAGGCATACCTTTCTATGGGCTAACGCCCGGATATGCACACTGGCGTCGCCCTGCTGAACTTCGGAGAGCCGGCCGAGCCCGAGCGCGACCGGGTCGTCGACTACCTCGAACGGATCTTCTACGCCAACGCCGACCTGGAGGACGCCGACTCGGAGGACGCCGCCCGCGAGCGCGCCCGCAAGCTCGCCCAGCGGCGTGCGCCCGGGTTGCTGGAGGAGTACGAGGAGATCGGCGGCTCGCCGCTGAACGAGCAGGCTCGCGCCCAGACAGAGGCCCTCGAAGCGGCGCTGGCCGACCGCGGCTACGACGTCACCACCTACCTCGGGATGCAGTACACCGAGCCGTTCATCGAGGACGCCGCCGAGCAGGCCCACGCCGACGGCGTCGACCGCCTGATCGGCCTGCCGATCTACCCGCTGTGTGGCCCCTCGACGAACGTCCTGGCGCTGGACGAACTCGAGGCCGCCGTCGGGGACCTCGGCTGGGACCCCGAGTTCCGGCCGATCACCGGCTGGCACAAACACCCGACGTACAACCGCCTGCGGGCCGAGGCCATCGAGTCGTTCGCCGACGAGCACGGCGTCGACCTCGACGCCGACGACACCGCGCTCGTGTTCTCCGCGCACGGCACCCCGAAACACTACCTGAAGGAGGGGAGTCGGTACGACATCTACGTCGAGGAGTACTGCGACGTCGTCTCCTCGCTTTTGGGCGTCCCCGGGTACCGCATCGGCTACCAGAACCACGAGAACCGCGACATCCCCTGGACGGAGCCGGAAGTCGAGGACCTGATCGATGAGGTGGACGCCGACCGGGTGGTCGTCGACCCGATCAGCTTCCTCCACGAGCAAAGCGAGACGCTGTCGGAACTCGACGTCGAACTCGCCGAGGAAGCCGACAAGGAGGACCTGGAGTTCTACCGCGTGCCGATCCCACACGACGACGAGCGCGTCCCCGAGGTGTTCGCCGACCTGGTCGAGCCGTTCGTCGCCGACTTCGAGCCGGAGTACTACCAGTTCCGGCAGTGTCAGTGTCGCGACGACCCGGGGACGATGTGTCTGAACGCACCGCGGGAGTGAGAGCGAGCGATGACAGCAACAATGGACGCAACGACAGGAGACGGGGACGGCTCTGCCGGCGACGATAGGGCGGCGGTCGGCGTCGTCGGCGCCGGCATTACGGGGCTCGCACTCACCCACTATCTCGCCGAGCGCGGCGTCGACAGCGTCACGTTCGAGGCGAGCGCCGAACCCGGCGGCGTTATCCAGTCCCGGCACGTCGACGGCCGCGTCCTCGAAGTCGGTCCACAGCGGATGCGCAAGACACCGGGCATCGCCGCCATTGCGGAGGACGTCGGTGTGGCCGACGATATCATCGAGGCCCGGGAGGAAGACCTGTACGTCTACGCGAACGGTGACCTGGGGAAGGCACCCCTCTCGACCGACGCGTTCCTGGAAACCGACCTCCTCTCGTGGCGCGGGAAGGCGCGGATGCTCGCCGAACCCCTGACCCGCGAAGGGATGGAAGCCGAGACCGCTGAGGGGCTGTTCGTCCGGAAGTTCGGCCGCGAAGCCTACGAGCGGTTCATCGGGCCGCTGTACGGCGGTATCTACGGCTCCGACCCCGCGCGGATGCCCGCCGCGTACGCGCTCGAAGGGCTGCTGGAACGCGAACGCGAGGCCGGGAGCTTCCTCGCCGCCTTCCGCCAGCGTGTCGGCACGGGCCAGGAGTCCCCGCCGATCACGTTCCGCGAGGGCAACCAGCAGCTTCCCGAAGCGATCTACGCCGCCCACGCCGACCGGATCGAACTGGAGACGCCGGTGACTGACGTCACGCCGCTCGGGGCGGGTGCAGGGGGGGCGGGTGCAGGGGGGCCGGACCACGACAGACCCTACGTACTGGAGACAAGCGAGGGGGCCCACCAGGTCGATCACGTCGTCGTCACCACGCCGGCGAGCGTGGCCAGCGACCTCCTGTCGGGCATCGCGGACGGTGCCGAGGGGCTCGACGGCCTGCTGTACAACCCGCTCGCGCTGGTGTTTCTCGAGTCAGCCCACGAGCGGACGGGCAAGGGGTACCAGGTGGGCTACGGCGAGGACCTGCACACCCTCGGCGTCTCCTGGAACGGCCGGATGTTTGGCCGCAACGGCGTCCAGACGGTGTTTCTCGGCGGGATGCACGAACCGGAGCTGGTCGAGGAGCCCGACGACCGGCTGGCTGCAATCGCTCGCGAGGAGTTCGAGCAGGTGATGGGCGCCGGGGCGTCGGTGATCGACGTCGCTCGCCTGGACATCGGTTTCCCCGCCTGGGACCAGTCCTGGTGGAACCTGGAGAACCTCGACACCCCGGCTGGCGTCACGCTCGCGACCAACTACACGGCCCGGATGGGGATCCCGAGCCGCGTCCGCGAGGCCAGAGGGATCGCCGAACGGCTCGCCGAGGGAGCCGAAAGCGAGTCTGCGGACGCCCTCGCGGCAACTGCCGACGACTGATCGGCGTCCAGAACTGATCACGTCCGACAGTATGAGCCGACGCGGGTCAGTGTCGCCGAACCTGCCGTCACCGCTCGTGGATCCGCATTGTCATCTCCTGGCGCGGGTGCATCGTCAGCGACGGCGAGAGTTCGAGCGGCGTCTCCCCCTCGAACTCCAGGCGGTACTGGCTGAGGACCGTCGCGAGGATCAACTGGGCCTCCAGCATCGCGAGGTGCTTGCCGATGCAGTGGCGCGGCCCGCCGCCGAACGGGAACAACGCGAACCGCGGACGGCCCGCCCCGCGCTCGGGGCTGAACCGCTCCGGGTCGAAGCTGTCAGGGTCCTCCCAGAACCGCGACGACCGGTGGACGCCCCACTGCGGGAGCATCACGGACGCGTCGTCGGGGACGGTGTAGCCACACAGCTCGACGGGCTCGTCGGGCGTCCGGAACAGCGCGAACACGGGCGGGTACAGCCGCATCGCCTCGTCGATCACCCACTCGAGGTACTCGAACTCGCGGACGTCGGCCGCCGTCGGCTCCTCGCCGTCGAGCTGCTCGTCGACCTCGGCCTCGACGCGCTCGCGGACCTCCGGGTGCTCCGAGAGCAGAAACAGCGTGTACGTGAGCGTCAGCGCGGTCGTATCGTGACCCGCCAGCAGCATCGTCATCATCTCGTCGCGGAGCTGCTGGGCGGACTGCTCGCCGCGACCCTGCGCGCGCAACAGCACCGAAAGGAAGTCCATCGGCCCGCCGTCGCCCGACGGGTCGCCCTCAGTCCCTCGCCGGCGCTCGATGATCTCGTCGAGCACGTCGTCCAGCGTCTCGATGGCGGCCTCGTACTCGGCGTCGCCGGGCATCGGCACCCAGTCCGGCATCGCGAAGCGCAACGGCTCCGGCTCGAACCGCCGCCCCAGCGGTTCGAGCTGTGACTGAACGGTGTCGATGCGCTCGGCGGGGAGTTCGACGCCCATCATCAGGTCGAGGATCACAGAGAGGGTGACGCGTGCCGTCTCCAGTTCGGCGTCGACGGTGCTCCCGGGCGTCCAGTCGTCGGTCATCGCCGTCGCGTGGTCGGTGATGCGGTCGGCCATCCCCAGCAGCCGGCGCATGCTGAACGCCGGCTGTGCGAGGTCGCGCTGGCGCTGCCAGGTCTCGCCCTCGCTCAGCAACAGCCCCTCGCCCAGCAGTTCACCCAGCGCCTCGCCCTGGAACTCGGGCTTGGAGAACTGGTCGGCGTCCGAGACCAGGATCCGCTCGATGGCGTCGGGATCGGTCACTACGTACGTCGGGATCGGCCCCATCTCGAACCGCGAGATGTCGCCGTAGCTCTCCTCCAGCGCCGAGATGAAGGCGAACGGGTCGTCCGCGTACCGGCGACCCGATCCCAGCACCGGCTCCCCGGTCGGGCCGGGCGGTGTGTCGGCCATGGCGGAGATTGGTCTCTGTCGGTTTGAATCTGGTGCTGCCCCAGTTTCTGTGGAGAAACGGCGAGCCGGGACCGCCGGACGGTCCAGTAATCCGCGGGCGTGCTCGACTTCCTGCCGACCGGGGACGATCGAGTAGCGGCCAACTCCAACTCATCCCGACACCGGAGCCCGGATCCGCCGTCTCGAACGGACGGTCACGGACAGGAGGAGTGACCGACTCGGAATGGTGCACGACGCCGCCTGTGTCGTCCACACCGGTCGCAACTGGCGAAATCTTCGGGGACAGAAAGAATCAAACAGCCGGAACGAGGACAGTAGGTATGGCAATTGATGACACAGTCACGGTCGAGGACGTCATGGCGTCGCCAGTTGAGACGATCAGCGCCGACGCCAGCGTCAGCGAGGCGGCACACGCGATGCGCGAGCACGGCATCAACTCGCTGCTGGTCCCGGGGTCGGAGATGGGGATCGTCACGAGCACCGACGTTCTGGATACGGTCGCTGCGGGCCACAGCGCCACCGACACTGCCGTCTCGGAAGTGATGACCGCTCCCGTCGAGTCGGTGACGGCGGACCTCGAGATGGACGAGGTCGCGGCGATGATGACCACCTACGGCATCAGCCACCTGCCGGTCCGGGACCACCACGGCGACTACGTCGGGATGGTCTCCTCGACGGACATTCACGAACTCATGGCCGACACGACGGTCGGCCAGTAACTGTAAGAACAGCCACCGGATGAACGTTGCAGAGATCAGCGTCGCGTCATAGTGATTGTTGTGATTATTTTCAGCACCATGTCGCAATAGCTGCGGTTTCACGGCCCGAAACTGGCGTCTGAGGAATACCCGGCGGTAAAGAGTCACAACAATCACTATCAGTCCCAGGAGAACGCTTTCGCGGTGTCGACGAACGCCTCGACGGATTCGACGGGGGTGGCCTTGTCGACGCCGTGGCCGAGGTTGAGGATGTGGCCCCGCGGCCCGGCGGCCTCGATGACCTCCCGCGTGCGCTCGCGGACGAACGACGGGTCGCCGAAGAGGTACGAGGGGTCGAGATTCCCCTGGACCGGTCGGTCGCCGAGTCGCTGGCGGGCCTGTCCCAGCTCGACAGTCCAGTCCAGGCCGATCACGTCCGCGCCTGTCGCTTCGAGTTGCTCCAGGCGGCCGTTCATCCGCCGGACGAACACGATGCTCGGCGCGTCGAGGTCCGCCAGAATTCGGCGGTGTAGCGGCAGCAAGAACTCCCGGTAGTCGGCCGGCGAGAGCGTCGCGGCGTAGGTGTCGAACAGCTGGACGACGTCGGCGCCGTGATCGATCTGGAACTGGAGATACTCGCGGACGACGTCGGCGAATGCGGACAGAAGCGTGCGGAACGCCTCGGGGTGGCGGGCGCGGAGTTTCCGCAGCGGCAGGTGTGTCCGGCTCGGCTCGCCGGCGACGGCGTAGGAAGCGAGCGTGAACGGGCCGCCCGCGAAGCCGATCAGCGCCGTCTCGTCGCCGACCCGCTCGTCCAGGCGGTCCAGGAGCTCGCCGACGTAGCTAATCTCCTCGGCGACGTCGCCGGGCTCGCGGTCGACGTCGTCGGGCCCGCTGACGGGGTTTTCGACAACCGGGCCGACGCCGCTCTCGATACGGTAGTCGAACCCAAGCGGTTCGAGGACGGTCAGGATGTCCGAGAACATCACCAGCCCGTCGGGGCGGTAGTACTCCCAGGGGAGGAGGGTGATCTCCGCGGCGACCTCCGGCGTCTTGATCGCTTCGAGGAAGGAGTAGGCGTCGCGGATCTCGCGGTACTCGGGGATATGGCGGCCGGCTTGCCGCATCAGCCAGACCGGCGGGCGCTCCGTTCGCTCCCCGCGGGCAGCACGGACAAGGAGCTTCTCCATCGGTGAAGGGTTCTCCCCGCGAGCGTTAAGCATTTCGTGTTATACACCCGGGCCGAGTCGTAATTTTGGGTCAGTTTGAACAATCATTTAACTGCCCGTTGGAAAATACGCGTATGGCCGCGCCGAGAATTCTCATACTTGGACCGCCCGGCGCAGGGAAGGGGACACAGAGCAGCAACATCGCCGAGGAGTACGGGGTCGAGCACGTCACGACCGGCGATGCGCTGCGGTCGAACAAGGAGATGGACATCAGCGAGTACGACCTGGAGTACGACACGCCAGGGGAGTACATGGACGCTGGCGACCTGGTGCCGGACGTGGTCGTCAACGCCATCGTCGAGAAGGCGCTGTCGGAGGCCAACGGGTTCGTCCTCGACGGCTACCCCCGCAACCTCGACCAGGCGGATGAACTCGAAGGGATGACCGATCTGGACGTGATCCTCTCGATCGACGTCTCCCGCCCGGAACTGATCGAGCGACTGACGGGCCGCCGCGTCTGTTCGGAGTGCGGCGAGAACTACCACGTCGAGTTCGACCAGCCCGAAGAGGAGAGCGTCTGTGACGTTTGCGGCGGCGAACTAATCCAGCGTGAAGACGATCAGCGGAAAGCCGTCGAGAACCGGCTGGACGTCTTCGAGGAGAACACCGCGGCCGTGATCGAGCACTACCGGGATCACGGGGGGTTCGTCGAAATCGACGGCGAGCAGGCGCCCGACGAAGTCTGGGCGGACGTCGACGCCGCGATCCGGGAGCACGCGGAGCTGTGAGCCCCGCGAGCACCGGCGGGGACGGACCACGGATCGGGAGTAAAAAGTTCATAACGGTTCGCCGTACTACATACACCAGATGCCTCGCACCGCACGGAAGGTAGACGAGCTCGCCGAGGAGGGCGAGCACATGACCGACGCCCTCGGGACGGTGCTCACCGTCGCCGAGGAGCAGGGAACGGTCACCTGGAGCGACGTCAGCGACGACATCTCCAGCGGCGAGTGGGGCCGGCTCATCGAGAAGGGTCTGCTCGTCGACGCCGGCGGCGACGGGTTCGTCCTCGACGACCCCGACGGGGTCAGAGACGCTCTGGACGACGCCGACCCCGCGGACTCCGGTGACGACGACCTCTCCTGGACGATCTACGACAAGATGGCCGCACTGTCGGTCGTCGGGATGTTCGCCGGGTACGCGTTCTCCTCGGTCCGGTCGCAGATCGGCGGCGTGATCGACCTCCTGCTGGGGCCGCTCCGCGAGTTCCTGCCGTTCTACCTCGTGATCATGGTGCTCGCGATCCTGACGGGCGTGTTCTCGACGTTCCTGCAGGACAACCTGATGAACACGGACGTGATGGGCGACTACCAGGAGAAGAGCAAGGAACTCAAGGAGCGCCGCAAGAAGGCCAAGGAGCGCGGCGACGACGAGGAGCTCGAACGGATCCAGGAGGAGCAGATGGAGATGATGAGCGAGAACCTCGGCGTGTTCAAAGCGCAGTTCCGTCCGATGGTCTGGATCATGACGCTGACGATCCCGGTGTTCCTCTGGATGTACTACGTCGTCCGCGATCACACCGTCGAGGCGGCGCTGGATCCGGTGATCATCATGCCGCTTGTGGGCGAGATCAGCGGCTGGCAGGTCGGCGTTTTCGGGCCGTTCCAGGCCTGGCTGCTGTGGTACTTCATCTGCTCGCTCGGGTTCACCCAGATCCTCCGGAAGGCGATGAACGTCCAGACGTCGCCGACGGGCTGACCGACTGCCGGCCCGCTGGCCCGCCGACGGAACTCGCAACCTCTTTTACCCCCTCACACGCACCTAGCGTAATGTTGATTACTGTCTCCGGCCCGGCAGGCAGCGGGAAGACAACGCTCGCCGCCGCCCTCGCTGACCGCCTGGGCTACGAGCACGTCTCCGGGGGGGACATCTTCCGTGAGATCGCGGCCGAGCGCGACCTGACGCCGCTGGAACTGAACCGCCTGGCCGAGGACGACGACGGGATCGACCGGGACCTCGACCGGCGGCTCCGGTCGCTCGCGAAGGAGCGCGACGACCTCGTGCTCGAATCCCGGCTCGCGGGCTGGATGGCCGGCGAGTACGCCGACCTCCGTCTCTGGCTCGACGCGCCCCCGGACGTGCGCGTCACCCGCGTCGCCGACCGCGAGGACAAGTCCGTCGAGACGGCCCGCGAGGAGACCCAGGCACGCAGCGAGAGCGAGGCACTCCGCTACGAGGAGTACTACGGGATCGACATTGCGGACCTGCGCATCTACGACCTGGTGGTCAACACCGCCCGCTGGAGTCCCGAGGGCGAACTACAGTTCATCCTTGAGGCCGTCACGGCGTACGAACCGGCCAGCGACGAGGGACAGACGCCCGTGACCGGCGTCACTTACGAGTTCGAGTGACCCGCCGATGACGCTCCGCGATCCACCCGGGGACCGATCGCCCGCCGCCCTGCTCCCGTTCGGCCTCGTCAACCTGGACAAGCCGCCCGGGCCGTCGGCCCACCAGGTCGCGGAGTGGGTTCGGGAACTCACCCGGGACGCGCTCGCGGACCGGCAGGAGAGCGATGCTCTGGATGGTGCCGACAACGCCGGGCACCCCCCGGCGCTCGTCGACCGCGTCGCGCACGCGGGAACGCTCGATCCGAAAGTCACCGGCTCGCTTCCGCTCATGCTCGGTGACGCAACAAGGCTGGCGCAGGTGTTCGACGACAGCCGGAAGGAGTACGTCGCAGTGCTGGAACTCCACGGGCCGCCGCCCTCGGACTTCGAGGCAATCGTCGCCGAGTTCGAGGGTGAAATCTACCAGAAACCGCCGCGCAAGAGTGCCGTCAGGCGAGAGCTCCGCGTCCGCGAGATTTTCGAACTCGACGTCATAGAGCGCCGGGAGCGGCAGGCACTGTTGGGGATCCGCTGTGAATCCGGGACCTACGTCCGGAAGCTGTGTCACGACATCGGGCTGGCGCTGGGGACCGGCGCGCACATGGGCGACCTCCGACGGACCGCAACCGGGACGTTCGACGACACGACGCTGGTGACGATGGAGGAGTTCGTCGACGCGCTGGCGTTCTGGGTCGAGGACGACGACCCCGAGCCGCTGGAGGCGGTGGTCGACCCCGCCGAGCGAGCGCTGGTGACGTTGCCGCGGGTGACCATCGCGCCCAGCGCCGCTCGCGAAGTTGCGGAGGGGGCTCCGGTGTACGCCCCCGGTGTGATCGACGTTGCGCCGGCGGACGCCGGGGGCGCGGAGCCGACCGACAACGCGCTGGTCGCGTGCTACATGCCCAACGGCGCGGCGGTCTGTCTTGGCCGCCTGGTCGGCGACCCGGACGCCGACAGCGGGACTGTCGTCGATCTTGAGCGGGTCCTGGTTTAGTCTTCTCGGTCAGCAGGTCAGACTCGTCCAGATCCATCGACAGGTCCGGCTCGCCGTCGTCGAGGCGCCGTCTCTTACCCGTTCCACCGATCGAATTTCCGTCCGATCGAACTGGTGGAACAGTAAACAATCAACGGGAAATATGTATTTGCACATCCTCGCTTGCAGATGATGCCCTCCAGTGAGCGACGCCGTCTCTCCCGCCGCCGGCTCCTCGCTTGCGGTGTGACGATCCTTGGAACTGGCCTCGCCGGGTGCAGCATGTTGTTCGACTCTGACGGGATAACGACGCTCCGTCCTGTCGCAGTACACAACGACGGCAGTGAACTCGAACTGATGTACGACCACGACGGGGAACGGATCGCCGAGTTTACTGTCTCCCGAGGAGAAATCCGTGGCCGAGACGTGCGTCTCGTTCCGTTTACGTGTTCGCTCGCGCACCTGCCTGACGATTTTCAGGTAACGACGCTCGGATGTACACTGGGAACCCGATGGCTGACGGAGACGGAGGCACCCCCACCGGAGCTGAGCCTTCCACCTCATCCCAACGAGGACTGGCCGCCCATCACGTTCACGAGCGAGGAACCGGGCCGGGCGACGTTCGAGACGCTCGATCCCGTGTTGTCGGATGGTTCGACACAGTTCCGGATTTACGTCGTGTGTCCGCTCGCCGCCCCTGGTGAGTTCACAGTAATGGTCAGACTCGAACTCGAGAGTAACGACGAAGGGACGCTCCACCTTCTCGGCGAGGACGTACTCGACCTGCCGTCGGCCGATGATATCGACCCATCGTGAGGGCCGTCACGACCAACTCACCAACTTGCTCTGAAAGGGTGTATATGACGCCCCCGAATCGAAGGGCTTAATCCCGGGAACATCCTCTCGGTCAAATGCGGGACCGTGGGGTAGCGGTATCCTCGGCGCATGGGGTGCGTCGGACCTGAGTTCGAGTCTCGGCGGTCCCACTAGACATCCTCCAGGATGAGTATTACTCCGGCAGCACGCGGGAGAGTCGCATCGCGTTGCCGGTGACACCGACGGTCATGCCGGCGTCGCCCACCAGCACGGCGAGCCAGATGGGCACGTACCCGAACGGCACCAGAACCACGAGCAGTGCCTTCACGCCCAGACTCGACCAGACGTTCTGCCGGATCACGCCGTTGGCCCGCGTCGACAGCTCCCGGAGGTAGGGCAGTTTCCCGACGTCGTCGCTCAACAGCGCAATGTCGGCCGTTTCGAGCGCGGTGTCGGTGCCCGCTGCCCCCATCGCGACGCCGACAGTCGCCGTCGCAAGCGCCGGCGCGTCGTTGATGCCGTCCCCCACCATGGTGACGCCGCCGTGGCGCTCGTCCAGCTCGCGGACAGCGTCGACTTTCTGTTCGGGCAGCAGCTCCGCCCGGACGTCGTCGATCCCGAGGTCGTCGGCAATGGCGTTTGCCGTCCGCTCGTTGTCGCCGGTAAGCATCACCACCTCGTCCACGCCCAGCGCGTGCAGGCGGTCGACCAGCGTCTCGGCACCCGGCCGGATCTCGTCGGCGACGGCGATCACGCCCTCGAGCTCCTCGTCGGTGCCCACCAGCACGACCGTCTTGCCCGCCGCCTGGAGTTGGGGGATCGTCCCCTCCAGGAGGTCCAGGCAGTCGGTGCGCTCGCACAGCTCCCGGGATTTCGTCGTGACGACGCCGCCGTCCGTCGCCGCGTGGACGTGCGAGAGGTCGAACCCGAGTTTCTCGAACAGCGACGGGCTCCCGGCGTAGTGTGGCGTCCCGTCGAGTGTCGCACTGACGCCCTCGCCGGTGATCGCTTCGAACTCGCTGACGGTCCGCGCCCGAAGGTCGCGGGCTGACGCGTGTTCGACGATCGCCTCGCCGATTGGGTGCTCGCTGCGCTTCTCCAGGCCCTGCGCACACCGCAGGACGTCCTCCTCGGTGTTGTCGTTCAGGGGCACGACGTCGGTCACCGTCAGCTCTCCTTTGGTCAGGGTTCCGGTCTTGTCGAGCGCGGCCGCGTCGACCTCGCCCATCGCCTCCAGGTGGTCGCCGCCCTTGATGAGCACGCCGTTGCGGGCGGCGCTGGTGATCCCGGAGACCACCGACACCGGTGTGCTGATGACGAACGCACAGGGGCAGGCCAGCACCAGCAGCGTCAGGCCGCGCAGGAACCACGCGCTCCAGCTTCCGGTGATCCCGAACGAGAACCCGCCGACGGCAAGCGTCGCCGAGCCGTCGATCACCAGCGGCGGGACGACCGCCGCCAGGATCGCCAGGGTCACGACGATCGGCGTGTAGTAGCCCGCGAACCGGTCGACGAACTGCTCACTGTCGGTCTTGGCCGCTTCGGCGTCCTCGACGAGTTCGACCACGCGTGCGAGGGTGTGCTCGCCAGCCCCCGCTGTGGTCTGGATCTCCAGGTAGCCGGCCTCGTTGAGCGTCCCGGCGTACACCTCGTCGCCGGCGGTCTTGTCGACGGGGACGCTCTCGCCGGTGACCGGCGACTGATCGACCGCGCTCTCGCCCGCCAGTACCTCGCCGTCGACCGGGATGTTCTCGCCCGGGCGCACGACGACCGTCTCGCCGACGACGACCTCCTCGGCGGGGACGGTCAGTTCCTCGCCGTCTCGTCGGACGCGCGCCTCGTCCGGCGAGAGGTCCATCAGCTCCCGCAGCGACGTCCGGGCCTGGTCCATCGAGTACTCCTCCAGCAACTCGGCGAGGTTGAACAGCACCGCGAGCGTCGCGGCCTCGAAGTACAGCCCCTCGCCGAACAGCACGCTCGCAGACAGGGCACCGACGATTGCGGCGCTCATCAGGAACTCCATGTCCAGCGATAGCTCGCTGGCGGAGTCTAGGCCGCCCCGGAGAATCACCCCGCCACAGGCCGTGATCGCGAGAATGAACAGCACGTCGGCCACGTCGTGTGAGTGGCCCAGCGGCGCCCCGAGTTCGGGGTTCGCCGCGGGCACCAGCACGGCGACGAGGATCCCGGCGGCCAGCAGAACCGCGCCTGCTGCTGTCTGCAGCGCCCGGCGACTCCGCCAGACGTCGCGCTGCTGCTCGGCGGGATCGTCCTGGTCGGGCACCTCGTAGCCGGCTCTCTCGATCGCGTTCTCGATGCGCTCGCGGTCGATCACCGACGGTTCGAACTCGACGGCGACGCGGCCGCTCGCCGGCGCCGGCCGCACGCCCACGACGCCGTCCAGCCCCGCGACTGCGTTCTCGACTGTCGATGCACAGGAGGCACAGTCCATCTCCGGGACTGACAGCCGGAGGGTCTCGACCATCCGACCGCCGTCGCTCGCCAGCCTATCGTCGCCAGGTGGCCCTGCCGCGGCATCGCGACAGCAGCCGTGCGTCTCGGCGTCCGCGTCGTGCTCAGACGGCCACGGAGTCATACTCGTTCGTAGCAGCCGCTACCTTATTAACTCGGCTGTTTCGAAAGTCGCTTTCAATAAGAAACCTTAGTGCACGAGAGGAGTTGAGTTATTAAATCGCCAGTCAGAATCGCCCCGACCGGCCTACCGATCCCGGAGGACACGCTCGCCGGGTTCCGTCCGCGCGCCGGTCGAGAGCGTCACGCCGGCGTTGAGGCTCGTGTCGATGCCGGTTTTCGCGCCGTCGCCGACCACGACGCCGAACTTCCGGCGCCCGGTCGAGACGCGCTCGCCTTTGATCGTGAGGCGGACCGGTTCGTCGTCGTGCCTGAGATTGCCGACGACCGTGCCGGCGCCGAAGTTGACGTCCCGGCCGAGCACGCTGTCGCCGACGTACGAGAGGTGAGGGACGCTGGCGTCGCTCATCACGACACTGTTTTTGATCTCGACGCTGTGGCCGACCTCGGAGCGTTCTTCGAGGAGCGTGTGTCCCCGGACGTAGGCGTTCGGGCCGACGTGCGCGCCGGCGCGGATCATGACCGGCCCTTCGATCACGGCTCCTGGTTCGACGGTCGCGCCGTTCTCGACGACGACCGGCCCGCGAAGATGTGCGTCCTCGGCCACGGTGCCGTCGATGCGGCGGTCGAGTTCGGCGAGTTTCCACTCGTTGGCTTCCAGCAGTTCCCAGGGGCGGCCGACGTCGAGCCAGCGGTCGAGTTCCACCGGCGTCACCTCGTCCTCCTCGATCACCCGCGCGGCGACGTCCGTGAGTTCGTACTCGCCGCGTTCGGAGGGGTCGACGCGCAGCCACTCCCTGGCAGCCGCGGGGAAGACGTACGCGCCGGCGTTGGCGAAGTCTGACGGCGGGTCCGGTGGCTTCTCGACGATGTCTGTGACGGTGGTGTCATCGACCGAGAGTACGCCGTAGTTGGTGGGGTCGTCGACGCGGATACCCGCGATCGACGGCGCGCTTTCGAACAGTTGTTCGACAGCCTCCGGCGTGTAGAGGTTATCGCCGTTGAGAACGGCGAACGGGCCCTCCAGTTGATCGCTCGCCGCTCGGACGGCGTCGGCGGTGCCGCGCTGTTGCTCCTGTGTGACCGCCGTGACCGGCACGCCGCGGTAGCTCTCCCTGAAGTATTTGCGGACGGTGTCGGCCTCGTACCCGACGACGAGCAACAGCTCCGTCGCCCCGGCGTCGACGGCGACGTCAGCAATGTGTGCGACCAGGGGTTTCCCGGCGACCGGCAACATCGGCTTCGGACGCGTGTCCGTGAGCGGACGCATCCGGGTGCCGCGACCTGCAGCGAGAATTACGGTCTGCATGTCCAGAGCGTCTCCCGGACGACACTAAGGCCTACCGGCCGCGGCCGACGCGGCCCAGAGCGGCTGTCGATCGCCGCGAGTGAACATCCTTTTAAGGAATTGCGGTGACCTGTGGCATATGTCGCTAGGAGAGCTCGCCAGTCAGTTCGAGTTGCTGGCGGCGGCCGCGTCGATCGGCGGCCGGCGCCTGCTCGGCCTGGACACGAACCCGGTGTCGGCGGAGTGGACACACGTCACCAAGGTGGACCCCGAGGGGGAAAAACAGCTTCCGGTCGCGTATCCGCTGTATCTCTCCCACACGAGCGCGGTCTCTGTCGGCGGCTCCCGGGACGTGACCCAGCAGAACACGGAGGAGACGTTCGACCTGTTGACCGACGCGGACGTGCCGGCGTTTCACGAACCAAGTGCCGCGTCGCACGTGACCGAACAGACCCGCGACCAGGCCGCGTTTCTCGCCATCCCGGAAGTGCTGAACGGCGACAGCCAGGCGCTGGTCGGGACGCTTGGCGAGGGCATCGAGTACGTGCGCGAGGATCTCGGCCCGGGGATGGTCGAGGAGAAACTCGGGTTCTCGCTCGACGGCCTGTTCGACGGGAAGCTGGGCGATCTGGCAGCCGCCTGGCTGATGGAGGAGGCCGTCTTCGAGGCGTACATCATCATGAACGTCGACAGCGCAGCGGCCCGGGAGGCGAACGTCACTGACGAGGACCTGCTGACACCGCAGGAGGCCAGACAGCGCGCGCTCGCCGCGGAGTACCATCTCGAAAGCGAACTCGTCTACCTGGAGTACTCCGGCACCTTCGGCGGCGAGGAAGCCGTCGAGCTGCTGGAGGCGATCGACGACGCCGTCGCGTGGTCGCGGATCTGGTACGGGGGCGGGCTCGACAGCCGGGAGAACGCGCAGGCGGTGCTCGACGCCGGCGCCGACGCCGTCGTCGTCGGCAACGTGTTCCACGAGATTGCCAGCCTCGAAGCAGACCTGACCGAGGAGGCGCTCGCCGAGTTCGGCGCCGGTGCCGGCGTCGATCGGGACCGGATCGAGGACTGGGTCGCGGAGACGGCCGACGTCGGCGAGACCAGCGCGACCCGCTACCTCTCGACGATCACCGACCTGCCCGACCCGGAGGACCGGGCGACCCGGTATCTGGCGGCCGGCGTCGAAACGACGCTCGCGCTCGCGGGGATCGCCGCCGACCTCGACGATCCATCTATGGCGGAGATCCGCGAGGCTGTGGCGGACTCCCCGCCAGGCGAAGACGCGCTGGCTACCGTCCTCGACGGCGACGCTTCCTCAGTCGCTACCGCGATCGCCGTCGGGCTCCTCGCCGAGCGGTTCGGGCTCTCCTCCGAGGAATCGTTCGTCGGCCCGCACGTCGGCGTCGACCTCTAATGTGAACTCACCCCGGGGTCAAGCCCCGAGGTCGTCGTCTTGAACCGTGATACACCCGGACGTGACTCCGTACAGGGCCACGACAGTCCATCGGCTGTGTCGTATCAGTCCAGTTGCGCCCCGGGGTTCGTCACGGCGCCGTTTGCGGCGGAGCCGAAGTCCCGGATGTACTTGGCGAGCACGCCGTTCTCGTAGGCGGGCTCGGGATCGTAGTCCTCGAGGCGGCGCTCGATCTCCTCGTCGGAGAGATCGACCGACAGCTCCAGGTCGTCGATGTCGATGGTGACGGTGTCGCCGTCCTGGAGTGCTGCGATCGGACCGCCGACGTACGCCTCCGGCGCGACGTGGGCGATCGAGAACCCGCGGGTGGCGCCCGAGAACCGCCCGTCTGTGAACAGTGCCACGTCCTCGGCGTGGCCCTGGCCGGCGACCGCGGAGGTGACACCGAGCATCTCGCGCATCCCGGGGCCGCCGCGCGGCCCCTCGTTGCGGATGCAGATCACGTCGCCCTCCTCGACGCGTCCGTTCTGGACGTACTCCATGGCGTCCTCCTCGCGCTCGAACACCCGGACGGGCCCCTCGTGGTGGAGGTGGTCCTCGCCGGTGATCTTGATGACTGCGCCGTCGGGCGCGAGGTTGCCCGTCAGGATTCGGATCGCGCCTCGCTCGTGGATCGGATCGTCGACCGTGGACAGGTAGTCGACGTCGAGGTCTTCGATCCTCGGCGGGTCGATCCGTTCGAGTTCCTCGGCGATCGTCCGGCCCGTCACGGTCAGGGCGTCGCCGTCCAGCAGGTCCGAGTCGTGCAGTTCCCGGAGGACGACCGGGACGCCGCCGACCTCGTGGAGGTCGTTCATCACGTACTGGCCGCCGGGCTGGAAGCTCGCGATCTTCGGCGTGTGCCGGCTCACCTCGTTGAAACTCTCGGTGTCCAGGTCGACGCCCGCCTCCGCTGCCAGCGCGAGCAGGTGCAGGACTGCATTCGTCGAGCCGCCGACTGCGACCTGTAGCGCGATGGCGTTCTCGAAGGATGCCCGCGAGAGGAAATCGGAGGGCGTCCGCTGGTCCTCGATCGCCTCCAGGGCGAGTCTGCCCGCCCGCTTGGCTTCCTGGTAGCGTTCCTCCTCCTCCGCGGGCGCGGAGGCCGCCCCGAGCGGCGAAAAGCCCAGCGCCTCGGCGATGGAGGCCATCGTGTTCGCGGTGAACATCCCGCCACAGGAGCCCGCACCCGGACAGGCGTTGCGCTCCATCTCGTCGAGTTCGTCCTCGCTCATCTCGCCCTCGGCGACGGCGCCGACGCCCTCGAAGACGTTCTGGATCGTGATCTCGCGGCCGCCGTGCTCGCCGGGCATGATCGACCCACCGTAGAGGAACACGCTGGGCAGGTCCGTCCGGATCGCGGCCATCATCATCCCCGGCATGTTCTTGTCACAGCCGCCGATCGTCACCAGGCCGTCCATGTGCTCGCCGAACGCGACGAGTTCGACCGAGTCGGCGATGATCTCCCGGGAGATCAGCGAGGCGCGCATCCCCTCGGTCCCCATCGAGATGGCGTCAGAGATGGTGATCGTCCCGAACTCGATCGGCATCCCGCCGGTCCCGTCGACGGCGTCGTACGTCGACGCTGCCACGTCGTCGAGGTGGACGTTACAGGGCGTGATGTCCGCCGCCGGGTTGGCGATCCCCACCATCGGCGAGGACAGATCCTCGTCGTCGTACCCCATCGCCCGGAACATCGCGCGGTGGGGTGCCCGGTCGATCCCCTCCGTCACCTCGTTGCTCGGCAACTCCGGGTCCTTCTCCCGATCGTCGTCGCGATCGACCCGTTCGGTCGGTTGCTGGCTCATGATTCTGGGGAGACGCCGACTGCACTTAAGTTGCCGGACGATCGGCAAGATGAACGCTGCGCGGGCGGAACTGCAGAGTATTTAACCTCCCGGGCCAATCCGACCGGTATGGAGCGAGTCGATGTCGCGATCGTGGGCGGCGGGCCTGCCGGAACGGCAGCCGCGTGGGAGGCTGCACAGGCCGGCGCGTCCGCGCTCGTCATCGAGAAGGGCGTCCCGAGGGCCGACCGCGAGGGGATGGGGCCGGACTCGACGGACGCCGCCGGACTGCTGGATTACTGGGTCGATCTGATGGGCTTTGGCCCCGAGGACATCCCCGAGGAAGTGATCCTGCGGACGCTGGATGGGGCGGACTTCGTCGGCCCCTCCGCCAGCGTCTCGATCGACGGGACGGGCATCGAGTCGAGCTATCCGGCGTTCGGGCTGGCGTTCCACCGGGCGAAGTTCGACGACTGGCTCCGCGAGGAGGCAGAACAGGCCGGTGCGACCTATCGCGTCGGCGACAGCGTAACCGGCGTCGAAACCTCACTCGACGGCGGCCACTCACACACGCTCTCGCTGTCGAACGGCGAGGAGGTCGAGACCGAGTATCTGGTGCTCGCCGATGGCCCCCAGCGGACGGTAACGATCGAAGCGCTGGATCAGTTCACCGGCGATCGGTCGATGGCGTCCGTGCTCGACCCATCGCAGGTGAACCACATCGCCTACCAGGAACACCGGGACGTCCCGGCGGAGATCTTCGAGCCCACGCGGATCAAGTTCTGGTGGGGACTCATGCCGGGCCACACCGCCTACCCGTGGGTGTTCCCGAACGACGACACCGTCGCGCGGATCGGGCTCACGATGCCGATCGGGCTGGACATCGACGAGTTCGACCGCGAACACTGGGCGCTGTTGGGCGACGACGACGAGCGGATCCCGCAGGGCAAAGAGTACATCGAGCGCCTGCTCGAACGCGAGTACCCGGAGTACGACCTGGCTGACTTCCCGCTCGTCGAGGACCGGGGCAAGCGCGGCGGCACCGAGACGTACGCCATCTCCTCGACGCGACCGATCGAGTCGCCGACGGCCGCCGGCATCGCCGTCGTCGGCGGGGCGATGGGTGGCACCTCGGCGTTCCACGAGGGCGGCGACCACGTCGCGGTCCGGACGGGCCGGATCGCGGGCCGACTCGCCGGCCGGGAGCGACTGGCGGGGTACAACCAGGCCTGGCAGAACGTCCTTGGCGACGAGATCCTGCGCAACGTCACGATGGCGGAAGTCGTGCGGGAGTACACGCCCGCGGACTGGGACCGGGCGTTCGACGCCGCCGACAAGATGTTCAACCGCGGCGAGCACTCGATGCTGGGGACGGTCCGGGCAGGCATCCCCGGGCTGAAACTGCTGCTGGAGTACCACAGCAGGAAACGCGGGTTCACAAGCGGCGGCTACGTCCAGTTCGCGGAGTCGGAGTACAGCGTTTGAGCGGGGGCCGCACTCGAAAGAGCGGCCGTTTTATGTGTTCGACCGATAGGGTCGGCTAATGGACACGGGAGTGACGAGACGGGCGCTGCTGGGCTCCGTCGGCACCGCTGCCGTCGCGGCGGCGAGGGGGTCGGTTCCGACGGCCCGGGCACAGACGGGCGGCGAGTGGCCGACGTTCGCGTTCGACGCCGCTAACAGCGGCTACGCGCCCGACGCGCAGGGGCCGACAGAGGACGTCGGCGGCAACTGGCGGGTCGACCTCGGTCCAGGCGTGGCCTCCTCGCCTGCCCTCGTCGACGGGACGGTGTACGTCGGCAGCGACGACACGCACCTGTACGCGCTCGACGCGACCGACGGGAGCGAGCAGTGGCGCTTCGAGACGGGCGACCGCGTCACGTCGTCGCCGACCGTCGTCGACGGCACGGTGTACGTCGGCAGCAACGACGGGTCGGTGTACGCGGTCGACGCCGCCCAGGGCACCGAAGAGTGGAGCGTCGAGACTGACGGACAGATTGCCGCGTCGCCGACCATCGTCGACGGTACGCTGTACATCGGCAGTCGGGACAACACCGTGTACGCGCTGGACGCCGCCGACGGCACCGAGGAGTGGACGTTCGAGACGGACAACGACGTCTCCGCGACGCCGGCGGCGGCCGACGGCACGGTGTACGTCGGGAGCGAGGACAGGCGCCTGTACGCACTCGACGCCGCGGACGGGAGCGAACAGTGGCGCTTCGAGACGCCAGCCCAGATCACCGGTGCACCGGCCGTCTCCGACGACGGCGGGACGGTGTACGTCGGGGAACTCGCCGGCAACCTGTTCGCGATCGACACCGAATCGGCGGAGGCCGACTGGGGGGTCAACACCGGCGGCGCAATCGTCGCCTCGCCCGCTGTCGACCTGGAGACGGTGTACGTCGGGTCCAGGAGCGGCACGCTGTACGCCTTCAGCGTGGCGGGCGGGGACGAACGCTGGTCGTTCGACACCGGGATGCAGATCGTCGGGTCGCCCTCGGTGGCCGGCAGTGTCGTCTACGTCGGCAGCCAGAGCCAGGCCGTGTTCGGGCTGCTGACGACAGACGGAAGTCGCCTGTGGCAGTTCGACACGGAGGGGTTCGTCACGACATCGCCGGCAATCGTCGACGGGACGGTGTACGTCGGCGCCGACGATGGCGCGTTCTACGCGCTCCAGGAAGGGGCGCGACTGCCGACGACGGAGACGCCGACGCCCGCCGGCGGGTCGGACGGCGGCTCGTCGTTGCTCTCGCTGCTGGTCCTCCCCGCCGCCATCATCACGTTCGTCGCGTTCCTGGTGGGCACCGGCTACGTCGCCAAGCGGGCCGGCCTGTTCGAGCCGATCGAGCAGGCAGCTCCCGACCCGCCGGACTCGGGCGTCGGGGACGAGGAGGGTGATGGGAGCGGCGCCGGCGGCTCGGGCGGCAGCGAGGGGCCGGCCGTCGGGGGCGAGCTGTTCCCGGTCTGGGACGTCGTGATAGACGACGTGATCGGCCGGGCCGCGGAGTCGCGCCGGACTGCGACCGAGGACATCCTGATCACCAAGCACGTCGACCCCGACACGCTGGCCCAGCCGATGGTCGCCTACGAGATCGAATCGCTGTGGGACGAACCGGTGACGGTCCGACTCTCCGAACCGCTTGCCGGGTCGGGGATCCCCGACGAGGCGATCGGACGGCTCGGCAAAGGCTGGCAGGTCCTCGACGGCCGGATCCTCTACGGAGTTGAGCTGGAACCGGAGGGGACCGCGCGGACGGTCGTCGCCCGGAGCGATCGCTCGCCCGACGAGATCGAGACGCTGCTCGCAAAACCGCGCGTGACCGTCGAGCAGTAGCGGGAGGTGGATTTGAACCCCAGTCGCTCCCGCTGGTCGCTCCCTGGTTCAAATCCAGGCGTATTCTGCGACCGCTGCAGTCGCTCGACGATAAAACGTCTCGCTGAATTTTGCGGTCGCAAGAAGTAGCGGGAGGTGGATTTGAACCACCGGTCTGCGGGTTATGAGCCCGCCGGAATCTCCTGGCTATCCCATCCCGCTACCCGTTCGTAACTACGGTTCCCGTTTAAGGATTGTGTTTCCGCGCCCGGCACCGTTAACTTAGCGAAAGAGATGGGAAGGTTCGGCTCTTAGTAGAGCTGATGCAACTGAACCTTCCCGAGTTAGCAGAGGTACTGGAGGAAATT